>NZ_JALCJA010000004.1:0-414429 GCF_022646225.1 Levilactobacillus sp. | reverse complement strand
TTGATACCAAGTATCAAACCGCCCTACACATATTTGGTTTGTCGAAACAATGTTCAGTTTTCAAAGGTCTACCAAGTTATCAGAGAAGCAATCGCTCCGTGACAACTTTTAAAGTATATCATGTTGTCAAAATCATGTCAACCAATTTTTAAACATCTTTTTGAATAAATATTGATGTTTGCTGCAACTAATTGAATAAATATTCTTTAACAACGATTACTACTATATCAAGAATTGCTAAGACCGTCAAGCCTTTTTTTCAATTTCTTGAATCTCGATTCATCGTTGTCGCCGTAACGCTCGTTTGCGTATTTGACAACAAAAAATAGTTTACCAATATCCACGGCTCCGGTCAAGGGGAAAATGAATATTTACTGAAATTATTTTCAGCCGGATGACACAATATTCATCAGCACCCCGCAAAAAGCCCGCGGAAATGGTCTTCAAGCGGTCTACCTTCACACCGTGCGTCCCCTAAAAATAGCAAAGACCCCGCTCACACCTTCTATCGTGTGAGCGGGGTCTGATAATACTACTTCAATTCTGGTGCATCTGTCTTATAGGTGGTCGTCTTGTTGTGGTTCTTCACCAACGCACTGGTCTTTTCCGTTTTTTCCGCCTCAGCGAGCTTTTCCATCGCTGGTTTGTACTTATAGGTAAAGTCAGTCTTATCCACCTTCTTGAAGCCCTTCGGCTTGTAGAAACGCAGTAAATCCCCATAAATGACCCGATCAGACAACGAGAGTTCCGTGGTAACGTGGTTTTGCATCTGCGCCACGACCTTCTTTTGGGCCGCCGTCAGTTTCAGGACCTTTCCCGTCTGGGTATCGTAGACGGTCCCACCGATCTTGGTATACTTCGGCGAGACAAAGTTGCCATTTCTAAAGGCGACCGTTTGATTGCGGTCCTTAGCCAAGAGGTCTTGCCCAAATTGGACCGTATCCGTGTTCTTGACCCCTAACAGGTCTAGCAACGTCGGTAACACATCGATCTCGCCCCCGTACGTGTGCTTAATGCCACCCTTGAGTCCCGTCGCATGAATCATGAACGGCACCTTCTGAAATTGGGCCAAGTCGAAACTAGTGACCTTGTCCTTGCCTAACAGCTGGGCAATCGCTGGCCGGTGGTTATTGGAGATCCCGTAGTGGTCCCCATAGGCCACGATGACACTGTTCTTGTACAGGCCGACCTTCTTCAGGTAGGTCAAGAATTCCGCAAAGGCCTGATCCAGGTAGTGGGCTGTCTGAACGTATGGGTCCACGGTCTTATCCCCGGTCTTGGTGGCTGGGAAGTCTGTGTTCTTCTTATCTAACTCATACGGGTAGTGGTTGGTCAGCGTGATCAATTTCGCATAGAACGGTTGTGGCAACTGTTCGATGTACTTGGCTGACTGTTCGAAGAAGATCTTATCCTTCAGCCCATAGCCGATGCTATAACCCGACTTCTCTTTATAGTAGCTAGAACTAAAGAAGTATTGGTACCCCCACGACTTGTAGGTGTTGTCCCGGTTCCAGAAGCTCGGGACATCCCCATGGAATGCCGCCGAAGTGTAACCTGCCTCTTGGCTCAGGATCGCCGGTGCAGCCTGGAACGTGTTTTGGGTCCCGTAGGTCGTCATTGCTGACCCTTGGGGCAACCCAAACAGCGAGTTTTCCAGCATCATTTCGGCGTCAGACGTCTTCCCTTGGGCCACTTGGTTATAGAAGTTGTCGAACGACAAGGTGTTCTGGTTATGGTAGAACTTGTTGAGGGTCGGCGTCACTTCCTTACCATCGACCTTATAGTCGATCAGGAATTGCTGGAAGCTTTCCAGGTGAATGATGAAGACGTTCTTGCCCTTTTCCTTGCCATAGTACGACACGTTCGGGCTGACCCGATTTTGCTTCAGGTATTTCAGCACACTCTTCATATCACTGGCATTGGCACTGGCCCGCGTGGCGCTTTCCTTTTGCGTCTGATACGCGTTAAACGCCGCGTACTCGTTCAGCCCCATGTATTTAACAATGTAGTTATTGTCAAAGGTCCGCGTCAACAAGCCGGACCGGTCCGCGTTAGCCATGCCAAATTCGGCAAACATCAGGCCAAACGACAATACGGTGATTGCAAAGGCGTACCGCCGCTTAAACGGCCGCGGGTCGATCCGAATCACGTGGGTCACTAGCAGGATGATCAGGATCACGATATCGATATAGACAAAAAAATCATAGACATGGGTGATCTGTGCCAGGCTTTTGCCCAGGTTATTGCCCACATCACTGGAGCCCTTCATGATCCCGAAGGACAGAAAGTCTGAAAATTCACGATAGTACAAGACGTTCGCAAAGATCCAGGTCGATTCCAACACGTTGATGATCATCATCAGCCAGTAGGCCAGTCGACCCCGGAAGTAAAGTGCAATCCCAAAAACCAGCAGCGCTGCCGGCACCGGATTGATGAACAGTAGAAACTGCTGCACACTTCCTTTGGCTCCTAACGTAAATTCAGTTTGATAGGCAATGTAAGTCTTTGCCCAGAAGAGAACAATGGTTAACAGGAAAAAGCCCATGCGGGTATTGATCCAGTTCATGTTCCGTTTAAAAAAGTTCGCCATGAGACAGCCTCCACAAAGTAATTAACATCACTACAGTATAGCGGATATTAGCGGGTAATCAATCTGATTACAGAACCTTTGAAAAAATTCAAGTTTTAATCATAAAAACGTCACACCCACCGAACGGGGTTTGCCAGTGATTCCGTGCCCGCACTTGGGTCGAAAACGCCCAGGGGTAAGCCCATTTCTAGAAAGGGATGGGCCCAACCACCCCCATATTTTTCTAAAAAAAAACAAAACTATGGCACCCATAGTTTTGTGATTAGTTATCCGTCAGTAAATCAAATAATTCGATAGCCACTAAATCAATGTTATCAAACTCAAAGGTCGTTTCCGGATTATGTTCTGTTAACGTGTAAGTGTGGGTCAATTGGTTAAATACGACCGTTGCTTGTTCCACGCCTTCTTTTTCAAAACGACGGGGTTGTGGCTCGTCGGTAGCATCCTCTTGCATCGCCTTCAAGCGATTAATGATGCCAATCAGTTGAGATTCTTCCATGGTTGGTCCCCTTTCTAGCTTTCACTAATGATTTTACCAAACTTAGGCCACTATGGCACGCCCTAATCCAGAAAATCTCAATCATTTCCAGATTTCTGGCGTTGACTAGGGGTCTCATGGACCTTATCGGGACGAATCACCATGGCCACTAAGCCCGCCAGCATCCCCAGGTAATAGGTCAGCAGCCGCCACAAGATCATGGCCAACACCAACTTACTGTTCGACGAGATGTAGCTTCTAAAGATCATTTCAAAACTGTATTCCGCTCCCCCGGAACCACCGGGAATCGGAAAGAGGGAGATGACCATCACGATTAAGATGTGCAGACTCGTGACCATGACGATGTTGGCAGTGGTATACCCCAGCGCCAGCATGATAAAGTACGGAATCAGGTAGTAGAACATCAGCTGGAAAAAGGTAATCACAAAAACCCGCAGCATGAGTTTCCATTGCCCGCTGATTCGAACACTCTCCGCATAGAAGGAGTCGATTTTCCCATTGATGTTGGCTGCCATGCGGTCGAAGCGTTCGGCCTTCATGAACCACTTCATCGGCGTCAGGATGACCCCCACCAATTTCTTGGTAAACGCATGCCAAAACATCACCATCAACAGGCCAATGATGACGGCCAAGTGAATCGTGAACCCAAAGACCACCAGCCAGGCCAGCGCGTGGAGCTTGTCTTGAATGCTGTGAAAGCCGATGACCAGCGCAATTAAGAAGTTGATCACGATCATCGATTGATAGACCACAAACTTCATCAAGAGCACCGAACTGGCCTTCCCCGCATCCACGCCGGTTTGCATCAATGCAATCAGCTGAGCCGGTTGCCCACCGGAAGAAAACGGTGTGATGCCATTAAACAGCTGCTCGACCATGGGAATCCGCAGGGCATCCTTAAAGGTGAACCCGCTGATGCGATCGGAGATAAACACCTTAACGATCCAGGCTTCTAACCCCAGGTAAATGGCCATACACAAGATGGCCACCCCGAACCACCAGAAGTTGATATTCACAAAATCATTGACTAAAACAGAAAATTTAATGTCACGTAGGGAGTACGCGAAGATGGCGATCCCCAACAGAAACATTAAGGCTAAGACCCATTTATTTCGTCGTGACATCCCTTACCCCTCTTTTGCTTGTTGCGTGTAGAACGCCCGCCAAATCGTCGCCAGGTGTTCTTCGGAGTAACGCTCAGCCGCGGCCAGACTCTTTTGCCGCAGTTCAGCCAGCGCGGCGGTGTCGTGCGGCAAGCGTTTGAGTTGCGCATCCATTTCCGCATAGTCCTTGGCCGGTTGGTAGTCCCCCGCAATAATGGCCTGATACAGGTCCAAATCACGTAACAAGACGGGCGTCCCGGTACTAAAGGCTTCTAGCACTGACATGGGGAACAACTCGTTAAATGACGGCAATAAGAACAGGTCTGCCAGATCATAGTAATCCACCAACTTGTCGCGGTCCACGATCCCCGGGAAGCTTAAATTGGCCGGCGGGTCATCGACGACTTTCTTGAGTTCGGCATAGCCATCCGTCATCCGGCCAAAGGAAAAACCCCCGGCCCAAATAAATTGCAAGTCCGGATTGTTGCGAGCTAATTTGATAAAATCAAACAACCCCTTGCGTTCCTGAATCTGGCCAATGCCCAAAATCGTGAAGCGGTGCGCGTCGTAGTGATACTGGTGGCGCAACGCCAGCTTTTGGTCGGCATCGACCGGATAGAATTCCGTACGACTCACAAAGTTGGGAATATAGGTCACCTTATCGGCCGGAATCCCGACTGCTTCCAGCTTGGGAATAAAGGTCGGGTTGACCACCACGATGTGATCCATACGTTTATAGAAAGCAATCACGTATTTGTAAAAAATCGCCCGGAACGGTTGAGGGATCTTGAGACTCCCCTCCAAGGTCTCGGGCAAGAAGTGGACGTAGCCAATCTTGCGCCCACGATGGGGCAGAAACGTCGACAGGTAGTAGGAAAAATTGATCGTGTGGTAATGGGTCAAGTCGACTCGGCGATAGCTGTTCACCGACACGTCGAAGTCTTGGTCCAACCGTGTCGCCAGTAAATTCATGAGTTCGTTGTAGGCACTCCCCACACCCTGACCCTTGACGGAATCAGCCGCAGAAAACATGTTGATTTTTAACATTCAATAACTCCTCTAATCACTAAAATCCGGGGTATCCTCGTGCGACTGCTCGTAGCTCGCCTGGGCATCTTGATAAAACTCAATGATGTGTTGGCCAAACGTATCCGCGGAAATCTCCGCCAATTTGCGCGCCAGCAGGTCCGGATCCTGCTCTTCATCCCCGTGTAGCAGGTAATCCACGACATTGGTCACCATCTCATCTTGGGTCGTAAACGTGACCCCCAGTGTCCGGCTCGACAGTAACTCGTCGGTGTACGGGCTGGTCATGACCACGATCTTGGTTCCGGCCGCCATGGCTTCGATGTACGTCAACCCCTGGGATTCGGAATCCGAGGACGACAAAAAGACGTTAGCCATGTGATAGTAACGAAAGACCTCATCGTTGTTGACCTCACCGGTAAAGGTAATGTGGTCGTTGTACCCCGATGCCTGAGCTTGCGCCTCCAGGTCTTCTTTGGCCGGACCATCCCCCACGATCAGGAGCTGGGCATTGGGCACTTGTTCCAAGATACGGCCCAGTGCCGTGATGCTGGCCTTGATATTTTTCTCATAAGCCAACCGACTCAGCGACAAGATGACCGGGGTGTCCGGGGCATAGCCCAGCTGCCGGCGCAAATTGGCCGTGTCGGGTTGCTCATATTGGTGCAAGTTGACCCCGGTCGGAATTACCCGGATCGGCGCCTTGACGCCATAATCCGTCAAGGTCGTCAGCACCCGATCACTAGGCGCCACCACGCCAGTTAAGTGATAACAAAACGCCAATGTCCCCTGTTTAACGTGAACGGGCTTTAAGATCTTCCCGTTGGCCACGTAATGCAAATAGTCTTCATACATGGTGTGGTAAGTGTGCAGACACGGAATCTCCAGATTGCGGGCCACAAACTTACCGATCCACCCCATCGAAAATTCCGTTTGGGTGTGGACCACGTCCAGATTCAACTCCTTAGCGATCTGGTAGGCCTGAAACAGTCCCCGTACCGCGATACGGCGGTCCGTAAACGACACGAACGGAATACTCGAGAACCGAAACACGTTGCGTTCATACACGTTCTTCTCCACGTGTGGATCAGTGGTCGTGAAAATGTAGACTTGGTGCCCCTGTTTTTCCAATTGATCTCGCAGCGTCTTAATGGACGTCGCGACCCCACTCACTTGAGGGAAATAGGTATCCGTAAATATGCCAATGTTCATTGCCAATCCCCCTTGCGTCTTGTGTTTTGGCTAAATAGTCAGGTACTACGCATTTTACAATCATCATAATTATATGGGTTTGCCTAGGTGATTGCAAACTACAACGGCAGTTGCGGGCAAATTAATTGTTGCACATTGCGACTACAGTGGTAAGTGGAACTGGCCGCCTTACCGTCCGCCCAGCAAGCCTCACCTCAGACTGACGTAGGTTCCTGATTTCACCACCCCTTCCCCCACCATAAAAAATAAGAGCCTGGGACAGACCTCCCAGGCTCTTCGTGCTACCCTTACATAGCTGAAACGTGCGCCAAAAGACAGCCGGTTCCGCTTAAGGCTGCTAATCGCCTTTTTGCACACTCTTTTAATTTTTCTATATTAATCCGTTTGATTCAACACATCAGGCACCGCCGCTTGGACCATCGTCACGACCTCCTGGCTAGTGCTGGCTGAGTTTAAGACCGTCTCAACGAGAGATTGGAGTTCCTTGGCGTTTAGCTGACTGATCAGCTGTCGTGTCCTTAGGATCGACCCCGCGCCCATGGAAAACTCGTCTAAGCCCATCCCCAATAGCAGGGGCACCGCAATCGGGTCGCCGGCCATTTCGCCGCACATCGCCACAGGAATCCCCGCCGCGTGACCGGCCGTGATGATCCGGTCGACCAACCGCAAAATCGCAGGATGGTACGGCTGGTACAGGTACCCCACGTCTTGGTTCGTGCGATCCGCGGCCATCGTGTAGCCAATCAGGTCGTTGGTCCCAATGCTCATGAAGTCGACCTCTTGGGCAAACCGGTCCGCCAGCATTGCCGCCGCGGGGACCTCGACCATCATGCCCACTTTCACTTTCCCCATGGGCACCTTGGCCGCGGTCAGTTTGGTCCGCTCATCATCATAAATGGCCTTGGCTTGGCGCAACTCGTCTAGCGTGGCAATCATTGGAAACATGATCCGCAGATTCCCAAAAGCCGAGGCCCGCAACAAGGCCCGTAGCTGACTACGGAAGATGTTTTGGTGCGCCAAGCTCTGCCGAATCGCTCGGGCTCCCAAGAAGGGGTTGGCTTCCGGCTTTTGCTTCAGATACGGCAACGGCTTATCGCCCCCGATATCGAGCGTCCGAATCACCACCGGTCGCGGCGCTAAGGATTGAACGACCCGGCGATAAGCCACGAACTGTTCATCTTCCGTGGGGAGCTGATCGCTATCCATGTAGAGAAACTCCGTGCGCATGAGGCCAATTGCCTCCGCCCCATTCTGTAAAATATTGGGGAGATCATTGACCGTGCCGACGTTAGCCGCCAACACCACCCCCATGCCATCTTGACTGGTCGTGGTGTGATGCCGCAACGTCGCGAGCCGTTTCATGTTCGCCGTGCGGTCCTGCATGGCTTGCTTGGCCATCGCCAGCTCCGGCTTGGTCGGTTCACTGATGACCGTGCCGCGCGAGCCGTTAACGATGACCGTCGCCCCCTCCTGTAACTCAGTCGTCGCCGATTGGGTCCCCACGACTGCGGGGATATTCAACGACCGCGCTAAGATCGACGAGTGGGACGTCCGGCCACCCAGGTCCGTGACGAACCCCAGGATGTACTTGGCATCGACCGAAACCGTGTCGCTGGGAATCAGGTCATGGGTGACCACAACCACGGGTTCCTTCAGTAACGCCAGGTCAGGCAAGCGCACCCCGAGCAAATGGGCCGTGAGTCGCTTAGTCACGTCATGCAAATCACTGACACGTTCTTGCATATACGTACTGGTCAGGGCCTTTAATTTGGTCTCGTAAGTCGCCGCTACACCGGCCAACGCCACTTCGGCATTGATGTGTTCGGTCTTGATTTGGGTTTCAATGGCCCCAATGAATTCCGGGTCCTGGAGCATCTCAATGTGGGCACTAAAAACCTGGGCACTATCAGCGCCCAGGTTTTTAGTTGCTCGAGTTTTAATCGTCTCGACTTCTGAGACGGCTGCTTCAAGGGCCTGATGGAATCGATTTAATTCGTAATCAAGATTAGTGATTGACCGTCTTTTAACGCGCAGGTCTGGTTCAACAAACCGGTAAACCCGGCCGCAAGCCACCCCATCACTGGCGGCAATTCCCTTGAGCATCGCTCTCATTAGTCAGATAAACCCTCTTTTTTCAACGTTTCAGCCACTGCCTTCATGGCATCTGCTTCATCGTCGCCGTCAGTCGTGATGGTGATGCTGGCGTTTTGGCCAACACCTAAGGACATAACGCCCATGATGGACTTCAAGTTAACGGACTTGTCTTGGTATTGTAAGCTAACTTCTGAGTTGAACTTGCTAGCAGCCTGTACTAATAACGTTGCTGGACGGGCGTGGATACCAGTTTCTGCAGTGACACGAAATTCGCGTTTTTCCATAATTGATCGATCTCCTTTAAGCTTAGGTTGATTTCTTGCCGAACGTGACTCACCTCGACCTTGCGCATGGGTCAAACAACCATTTTGTGAGTTACGCCTACCTTCTAAGAATATCAATCTCAACCCCAAATTACAAGCATTCATGAACCGCTTACATCAAATAATCATGATTCAGCATCATTTTTGCCGCCATCATCGTAACGGTAGATGAGCTTGCCCCCCTTGTGGGCTTGACCCACGACCCGTTTTCGGGTTTCAAAGGCCATGAAGGCTTTTTGAAAGGCGGGAAATTCTTCCGGGGTCACTTCAAATTCATCCAGTTCCTTATTCTTGAGCTGATTCATCAGCGCGGTAAAATCTTTTGCCAATTTTTTCTGCCTCCTCTTTAGCATCATCTGAAAATAGCCAACATGGGCTCAAGCGACCATCTGGACGTTCGCCGGCTGACCACCTTCGCTCCGCTGACCTAAGACTTCCAGTATACCCGGTTTTACCCGGTCACACCACTCTTTCATCTTAACACCGCTGAAGGGTGAAAGGCGAAAATCAACTGGAACTATGATGATCATGCGACTCATGGCGTCAAAAGTAGTCGCTTTCAGCCTTACAATGTGGACTGGCCGCCTACCGTTCGCCAATTTTAGGTGTCAGAACACAGCTGTTACGGCAACCAACGCATTAACTTTAGCTTCAACTTCTAGTTAACATCGTTAGTAAGGTCGCCAACCCTTAAACCATTCAGCCGCAACGCTATCGGCTGCGCCAAGGTTGGTGGCCGCCCCTACGCCGGTCCGCGGCAATTTTTCGCCACCAACGGCCCCCACTCCCCGGGGAACCTGCCAACCATTGACCGCCCAAAAGTACCCCGTTTTGCAAGATTTGGCCGTTTTCAAGTGGTGATTTTAGCATTCTACCTAGGAGAGTGCTAGAATGAAAATGTTCGCTGGAGATGCCCCACTTTGCACCGCTTGTGCCCCGAAACAAATTACTTGCACGGGGACGCGAACGCGGTATAATGTGGTCAATGGTCAAGAAAGGTCAAACCCTTTCGAACGGACCTGCGTGGGGAGCTCCCACGAGAATTCCAGGCAAGAAAGGAGACGACAAGATGCTATGTCAAAATTGCCACCGCAATGAAGCAACGATTCACCTGTACATGAGCGTGAACGGGCAGCGGCAACAAGTTGACCTATGCCAAAATTGTTACCAACTGCTTAAGCAGCAACAAAACGATTCTGGAAATGGAGGTGGCCGTATGGCACAAGATCCATTCGGCTTTGGCAACCTGGATGATATTTTCCGGGCAATGCAAGGCGGCAACGGCAATGAACAAGCTGACTACCGGCAATCCGGTGCGCAGCCTGGTCAACCGACCCAACCGACCGGCAACAACGGCGGTAAGGGCAATGGCCTACTCAGTCAGTACGGCTTGAACCTGACCCAGCTGGCAAAGGACGGTAAGGTTGATCCCGTCATTGGTCGGGACAAGGAGACGGCTCAAGTCATCGAAATTCTCAACCGCCGGACCAAGAACAACCCCGTTTTGATTGGGGAAGCCGGTGTTGGGAAGACGGCCGTCATCGAAGGCCTTGCGGAACGCATTGTTGAAGGCAACGTTCCTGAAAAATTAGCCAACAAGCAAATTATTCGGTTGGACGTGGTCTCTTTGGTTCAAGGAACCGGGATCCGCGGGCAATTTGAACAACGGATGCAACAACTGATGAAGGAAGTCCAGAGTAATCCGGACATCATCCTCTTCATTGACGAAATCCATGAAATCATGGGTGCCGGCAACGCTGAAGGTGGTATGGACGCGGGTAACGTCTTGAAGCCCGCTTTGGCACGGGGTGACTTCCAACTCATCGGGGCCACGACTTTAAATGAATACAGAGATATTGAAAAGGACCAAGCCCTCGCCCGGCGGTTCCAACCGGTCACGGTCGACGAACCGAGCGCTGATGAAGCCATCAAGATTTTACAAGGCATCCAAAAGAAGTACGAAGATTACCACCACGTTCACTACACGGATGACGCCATTGAGGCGGCCGTGCGGTTGTCCGATCGTTACATCCAAGACCGGTTCTTACCTGACAAGGCCATTGACCTGTTGGATGAAGCCGGCTCACGGAAGAATTTGACGATCAACGTGGCTGATCCTAAGGCCATTGATGAAAAGATCAAGAGTGCTGAGGACCAAAAGCAGGCCGCTTTGAAGCAGGAAGACTACGAAAAAGCCGCCTACTACCGTGATCAAGTCAACAAGTTAGAAAAGTCTAAGGAAGACGCCAAGAACGCTGATCAAAACCAGTCGGCAACGGTCACCGTTAAAGACATGCAAGACATCGTCGAAGAAAAGACGTCTATCCCAGTTGGGGAACTGGCAGCTAAGGAACAACATCAACTGCAAAGCCTCCCAACAGATTTGGAAAAGCACGTCATCGGTCAAAACGAGGCCGTGGACAAGGTTGCCCGGGCCATTCGCCGGAACCGCATTGGGTTAAACGGCACGGGCCGGCCAATCGGGTCCTTCCTCTTCGTTGGTCCTACTGGTGTCGGGAAGACGGAATTAGCCAAGCAATTGGCCAATGAACTCTTCGGCTCCCAGGAGGCTATGATTCGCTTTGACATGTCTGAATACATGGAACCACATTCCATTTCTAAGTTGATCGGGTCACCACCTGGCTATGTCGGCTATGAAGAAGCTGGCCAATTGACGGAACAAGTTCGTCGCCACCCATACACCTTGGTTCTGCTGGACGAAATTGAAAAGGCCCACCCCGACGTCATGAATATGTTCTTACAAATTCTGGACGACGGTCGTCTGACCGATTCTCAAGGACGGACAGTTTCCTTCAAGGATACGCTGATCATCATGACCAGTAACGCCGGGACCGGTGACGCCGAAGCCAACGTTGGGTTCGGGGCTGCCGCTGAAGGCAAGACGCACTCTGTTCTGGGTAACTTAACCAACTACTTCAAGCCAGAATTCTTAAACCGGTTTGACGATATCATCGAATTCAATGCCTTGAGCAAGGAAAACTTGATGCACATCGTTGACTTAATGATTGGTGACGTCAACCAGATGTTAGCCGCTCAAGGGCTGCACATCCACGTCACAGAACCAGTTGAGGAACAGCTTGTGACTAAGGGCTACAATCCAGCCATGGGGGCTCGGCCATTACGGCGGGTCATCCAAGAAGAGATTGAAGATCGGATTGCCGACTTCTACCTGGATCACGCGGACGTCAAGAATCTCGTGGCCAAGATCGAAGACGGTAAGATCGTCTTAGCTGCTGACAACGAAGCCAACCAGGCCGACGCTGCCGCATCCAAGACGGACGATACCAATACGAAATAAGCGTGATGAAACGGCAGCTGCCTGTGGGCGGTTGCCGTTTTTGTTTGTCTCTAACTTTGGTAGGAGGTGTCCCCCAGAGCAGGCGGACCCCCTGGCAGCCGCAGGTAACTGGTTTGGCGACCAGCCCCACCCCTATTCCCAACAACTTTTTTACCTGTCATGGAAGCGTTTTGCAATTAGGGTCTGCAATCGGGCTGCAGAATGCGGTATACTGGTTTTAACGAAACTTCTGGAGGTGAAAGGACATGGCTTTTTTTGACTGGTTACGGCGGGTGATCGAACCGGCGCGACCGCCGAAACATCGACCGCGGCACGCACAACGCCGGGCGGCCCCGGTGACGCCACCTGACGCACCCGTGACGCCACCGACCACTCCGGCGCCTTTGACCCCCACGCCGCAACCCGTGTCCCCGACACCTCAGCCGACACCGGCCATAACCACCCAGCCGCCGGTTACCGCCACCTTAGTGGTTCGGCTAGTCGATGACCAAGACCGACCGCTACAACCAGCACTGGTGCTTACCGGAAAGCTCCATCACACCGTGCGTTTTCGCTTTCCGGAGATCCCGGGGTACGCTTTACGCGACGTCCACGGCTTCACGCAGACCTATCTCAGCGAATACGGCCTGACGACTTTGGTCTACGTGCGCCACTGGGGCCAGCCCATCATCAGCTACCTGGTGGATTACGATACCGGTCGGCTCTTACAGCTACCTTCGATTTTACGAGGACGCTTAGGCACGCCCTTTTCACTGACCCCACCGCCCGTGACCAACTACCACATTTTCCAGGCTCAAGGTCAGCAACGTGGCACCTTTACCGACCAACCTGGCCAAGTGGTCTACTACTACCGGCGCGATTCCTGGCAAACGGTTCAGCGCGTTCACCAATTTGTCTTCTTGCAAAGCGACCACCAAGTCTACGACGAACCCAACGGTCGGGCGTACGGCTACCAATTTCCAACCGACTCACTCTGGCGCCTGTTCATGGTCATCACCCTGACCAACGGCGATGAGTGGTACAACCTCGGTGGTGAACAGTGGCTCCGGGCCCAAGAGACCGTCCGCCGCGACCACCAATTCATTGACCTGCATTTGCCAGCACCTGCCAAATGGCACCCTCAAGCCTTTGCCCGCATCGGCACGGTGGATTACATCCCCCATCAAGCGGTGTCCATCTATCGTGAACCATACGGCGAAACGGCTGGCCAGCTGAAACACGGTGAAGCCTTGGATATCCGCGGTCGCGTCGTGGATGACCAGCAGCTGGTCTGGTACCAGATTGGCCCGGCTGCCTACATCAATGCGCGTTACGTACGGTTGGCGCCCATTGCTTACGCCTAACTGAAGGTTCCGAAACTATTGTCATTACGCAACTCCTGGCGTCAAAATAGTCGTTTACAGCCTCACAATGCGAACTGGCCGCCTACCGTTCGCCAAATATGGGTTGGAACGCTGGGGCGGACGGGTCGAGCCAAAGGACGGTCTCGACGCCTCGCTTTGAGCCGAGAAACACGTCTCAAAGACGCCAGTTGTCTAAGCGGCATGAACCGCGCCACTAAGACAACTCCCACGGCTGAACCCATATTTGGCGAACTCTCGGCTAAGGTAGTGCTTGCCAGCAACAGTTGCCTTAACCCCAGATAGGTGCTGCATTGATGAAGGCAGCCGTCCCGGAAGACCACTCCTCAGGGTAGAGATGTTCCCAGAGCAGGCCCCGCCCTAGCCTGACGCAGGCGCCTGGTTTCCCCAATTTTAGGTGTCGGAACACCGTCATTACGGCAATCAGCACGTTAATGTTACTTTCAACCTTCAACACCTAAATCAACCCATACAAAAACGGTGTCTCCCACCTCGGGACGACACCGTTTTTTTGATAACCGTTCACTTTGCTAGCCCTAGTCAGTTTCTACTAGCCAATTTTGCGTGTCACGCCGCTGCCAGCGCTTGGCAATCTCCAAGACCAGCGTCGGTAAGAACATCGCCGGAATCACAATCAGCCAAGCCACTGCTGGTAAGCTCACGAGGCCAAACATTCCCTGCAGGCCCGGTACCGTGGCAATCGCCAGGACCAAGGCAATCGCGAGTAACATGGAAACGTTCAGCGTCGGATTCCGTCGTAGACTTTGCCGTGTCAACGGTTGACGGTCCTTGATGGCGTAAATGTCGATCATCGACCCCACCGCCAGCACCAAGAAGACCATCGTCATGCCTAGTGTGGCTTGCCCGTTAGATAAACCGAAGCGTCCCAGCGCATAGATACCCAGCGTCAGTACGGTAAAGGTCACGGCCCGCACAGCCAAACGGCCACCGAGTCCCCGGGCAAACAGGCTCTCGTCGTTGGCCACCGGGGGTTGGGCCATGGCTTCTTTTTCACCCGGCTCGCGGGAAATGTAGAAGCCTGGAATGCCGTCGGCTAACACGTTGATCAATAGGAGCTGCTCCGCCAGTAACGGTGCGCCCCAGCCCATGAGCACGGCGCCGACCATCAGGAAGATTTGAGCGAAGTTGACCCCCACCAGAAATTCCACGGCCTTTAAGATGTTTTGGTACACCGTCCGGCCTTCACGCACCGCCGCAATGATCGTGGCAAAATTGTCGTCCGTTAAGACCATGTCGGCCGCCCCCTTTGAGACTTCCGTACCGGTGATGCCCATCGCAATGCCCACGTCAGCCGCCTTTAGGGCCGGCGCATCGTTGACCCCATCACCCGTCATCGCCACCGTCTTGCCGGCGCGTTGCCAGGCCTGGACGATGCGAATCTTGTCCGTCGGTGACACCCGAGCGTAGACCGCAATGTCGGCGATCTGGTCGTCGAGCTGGGCATCCGTCAGTGTCCGTAATTCGTCACCCGACATAACCAACTGTCCCGGCGTCAACAGGCCAATTTCCTTGGCAATGGCCTCGGCCGTCACCATGTGGTCTCCCGTGATCATGACGGGTTTGATCCCGGCACGTTTCGCCTCACGAATGGCCGGAATCACTTCTGGCCGCGGTGGGTCAATGATGCCGACCAGCCCCGCGAATTTCAGCCCTTGCGTCAGTTCCGCCCAGTCGTGCGTCTGCGTGGCTGGCATGACCCGGTAGCCCACCGATAGGACCCGCAAGGCTTGTTGGCCGAAACTGTCGTGCATGGCCTGTGCTTGGGCCAACTGACCCGTTTCCCAGGCAATTGGTAGTCGGTCAAAGGCCCCCTTCACGATGACCAACTGCTGGCCATCGGAGAGCCGGTGAATCGTCGCCATGGTCTTTTTGGTAGAGTCGAAAGGATCTTCGGCCAACCGGGGCGCTTGTTTTTCAAATGCTTGCCGGCTCCGGTCGTGTTGCTTGAGCCAACGCACGATGGCCAGTTCCGTGGGGTCACCCATCGTTTCTTCTTGACCATCAACCAGTTGGATCTCCGCATTAGTGGCCAATCCCAGGTAGCGCATCAGCTGCTCACCCGCCGGCGACAAGTCTTCGGCCGCCAAGGCATTTTGCGTGTTGGGGGTCCAGTAACGCGTGATGGTCATCTGGTTTTGCGTCAACGTCCCCGTCTTGTCGGAAGCAATCACGTCCACGCCGCCAATGGTTTCTACCGCATTGACCCGCCGCATGATGGCATTGCGCTTAGCCATGCGCTTCACGCCGTGGGCCAAACTAATGGTCACGATGATTGGCAACGTTTCCGGCACCGCCGCCACGGCCAGGGAAATCCCAATCATGAGACTGTCGGCTAGGCCTTGATTTTGCATCCAAATGCTCAAAGCAAAGATCACCAGGCCACCGAGCACGGCAAAGGCCGTCAGCCAACCGGATAGGCGGTTCAACCGCCCTTGAAGTGGCGTGGCCCGTTTCTTAGTCTTGTTCAACAGCCCCGCGATTTGGCCCAATTCTGTAGCCATTCCGGTCGTCACGACCTGGATGATTGCCGTCCCGCCCGTCACCGCCGTTCCGGAGAAGACCTGTTGTGTTTCTGCCGCAGCCGTGGGGTCCGTCAGTTTTTCCTTAGCCACCGGCACACTTTCCCCCGTCAAAACGGCTTCGTCGACGGTCAAATTGGTGCTCTGGAGTACGACCCCATCGGCCGGCACCTGGTCCCCCGCCTTTAAGAGCACCAGGTCACCTGGCACCACGTCTTTAGCGGGTAGTGTCTGCGCAATATCGTCCCGGCGCACCGTCGTCGTGGGCAGGCTCATGGATTGTAAGGCAGCCAAAGCCTTTTCCGCCGAGGCTTCTTGGTACAACCCAATGATCACGTTGATGACCAAGATGGACCCGATCACAATCGTCTTGGTCCAGCCGCCCCCTTGAAATAGGGCCATGTAACTGGCCAGCCCCACCGCAAACAGTAAAACCAATGAGGACACGTCGCTTAAATGCCGCACCACTTGCCGCCACAACGCCGGTTTCTTCGCAGCCACCAGTTGGTTCGCGCCAAACTGGTCCAGACGTTCCTGCGCCTGGCGAGCCGTCAAGCCCTGCTGCGCTGTTAAGTGAATTTTCGTCATCTCTTTTCTCTTCATGTTATTTTCCTCCGTTATATAAATGAGTCATCATATCAATTACCGTATACTTATTATTACGAAAAGTTTTGTATAGAATTTGGGAAATTTGTGAAGATTTCTGGAGACTTGCAGTGGTCCATACCAAAAAGCGCTACCGTTCGGCCATCGTGGCTTCGCAGTAGCGCTAAATTTATTTGATTAAACGAGTTGTTCTTGGCGACACTGCCCGTACTGGCACCTTGCCGTTCACTGGCGGTAGTCATCACTTACTAAAGGATAACCGCAGCCAGTGACCACTAGTAGCAATTTGTGCCAACTTTCTGACAACGGTCTCCGGTTCACTTTGAAAGCTAGCCAAGCTTGGCCAGTCCATGCTGTTGGTTGACCCGAAATTTCCGCAACACTGTCATACAATTGGCTGGCCACAACAATCGTTTTGACCGCCACCACCGGAGCCGATAGTTCGACAAGGCGGTCAGGCTTCACTATGCCGCAGGCGACGAGACCCCACCATCAGTACTGACTACAGGTTCTTGTCCATGTTGAAGGTCAGGCGAGACAGCGTCAGGCCCTTTTCAATCAGGTCGTTGGTCAGTTGCGTGGTGACCTTGCGCATGTCGGCGACGACTTGGTGATTTTGCTTCGTCAAGAAGGCCGTCAGCTCATCGCCGGACAAGGACTTGGCCTGTGCCAGTGTTTGTGCCACGTGAGCACGTAGGCTTTGCTTGGCCGCCGTGATGTAGTCCGTGTCCTGTTCAATGAACTGAACGTAGTGGGATTCCACGATCATGGACAGCTTGCGGTACATCCAGTAAGCACTGACGTCATCCAAGTGGACTGGCGTTTGGCTGTAAGAGGGATCGGTATCCGTGGCGTTAGCAAAGAACGGCACGTACGGACTGAAGGCTGGTACCCCGAAGTTCAACCAGAAAATGGCGGAGCTTTCGGCGGGCACGTCGTTGCGTAATTGCAGCACGTGTGAGTTTTGCGTCCGGTTCATGGAAATTGGCCGGAATTTCAGCTTATCCGCGTCATCCCCAGGGCCTAACGGATCGTACTTGGTTTCATTGTAGTGGGAGCTCAAAATGTATTCGACGTCTTCCACGCTGATCTTGTGACTGGTCCGGCAAATGAAAGGCAGGTCACTGGATTGGGGATCCTGTTCGATTTCCGGATTGAGCACGTGTTGGCCGAACCAGACCCGTGGCGTGTTGTAGTGCCGGTCTTTTTCGTTGTCGGTCCCAAAGATGTGCCGGAAGTTCCAACCGTCTTGGTCCGGGTTCAAGTGGTTGTCGGCCACGAATTCTTGAATGCCCTCTGAGAACATGAAGTTATCGGGATCATCAAAGCTGACCTGTTGGATGGCCACTTGGTTGGCGGTCACGGCATAGGCGTCATCGGGAATGCGTTGGGCAACCCAGTGATGGCCAGTGACGATTTCCATGTACCACACCTCATCGTGATCCGAGAAGAGCACGCCGTTACCTTCGGGTGAACCGTATTGCTTGATCAAATTGCCCAGGTAACGCACCCCATCACGGGCGGAGTTGATGTACGGCAGGACCATGGTCTGCAGTGAATCTTCGGCTAATCCATTTTCCACCAGGGGATCCAAGGCCAGCGGTGCGGGATTGCCGTAAACACTTTCGGTGGCACTCATGGCCACGTTCTTTTCGTTAAAGCCGCTTTCGGCATAGACCCCTTCCTTGTCGACTTCGACGTTAGGCGTTGCCAAGTAGCGGTAACCGTCACTCGGAATCGGCGCGGTGAAGCCGTTTTGATTGGAGACCCAGGTCCGCTCCGGTTGGTCGTGTTCGGCCGGGTGAACGTAGAACCGTTGTGGGGTCAGGGGTAAGAAGGTGTCATCGTTTCTGGCGATGAGTGTGGAGCCATCGACCGTGGCGTCCTTGCCGACTAAGACGGACGTGCAAGCCGAGAGATGCTTTGCGAATTTCATAATTAGTGGTCACTCCTTAATTTTTTCTACGACTCATATTTTACCGCTTTTCCCTACGCAAGACTAGTTTCGGCCCGAATCCGCGCGCATGACAAAATGGTAACACTTTCAAAAAAGTGTTGACATTTCAGATGAGTTGTCTAAAATAGAGTTGTATTCAATTGATAGGAATTTCACATAGACTAGTTTGTGAATTACCCTTCAAAAATTTTGTTTTGGGAGGCACCATCATGAAAGTCACAGTTGTTGGTTGTACACATGCAGGCACCTTTGCCATTAAGCAGATCTTAGCGGAACACCCCGATGCAGAAGTTACCGTCTACGAAAAGAACGATAACATCTCCTTCTTATCCTGTGGGATTGCTTTGTATCTCGGTGGAAAGGTTGCGGACCCCCAAGGTTTATTCTATTCCAGTCCTGAAGAGCTCCAGAGTCTAGGCGCCAATGTCCAAATGAATCACAATGTCTTGGACATTGATCCTGACCAAAAGACGGTCACCGTCGAGGACCTGAACACCCATGAGCAAACGACGGCCGCTTACGACAAGCTGGTCATGACCTCTGGTTCTTGGCCAATCGTCCCCAAGATTCCGGGCATCGACGGCGACCACGTCAAGCTGTGCAAGAACTGGAACCACGCCCAAACATTAATTGAAGAAGCCAAATCAGCTAAGCACATCACTGTGATTGGTGCCGGCTACATTGGTGCCGAACTGGCTGAGGCTTACTCCACCACCGGCCACGACGTCACGTTGATCGACGCGATGGACCGCGTGATGCCGAAATACTTTGACCCAGAATTCACGGACGTCATCGAGCAAGACTACCGCGACAACAACGTCCAGTTAGCCTTGGGTGAGACCGTGCAAAGCTTCACCGATACGGGCGATGGGGTCACCATCAAGACGGATAAGGGCAGCTACGACACCAACCTGGCCATCTTATGCATCGGCTTCCGGCCAAACACGGGCCTCTTAAAGGGCAAGGTCGACATGGCCCAAAACGGCGCCATCATTACCGATGACTATATGCGTTCCTCTAACCCTGATATTTTCGCTGCCGGTGACAGTGCCGCCGTGCACTACAACCCAACGCACCAAAATGCCTACATTCCGCTGGCCACCAATGCCGTTCGTCAAGGCATCTTAGTGGGCAAGAACCTGATCAAGCCAACCGTCAAGTACATGGGCACACAATCTTCTTCTGGGTTAGCCCTCTACGACCGGACCATCGTCTCAACTGGGTTGACCTTAGCCGCCGCTAAGCAACAAGGCATCCACGCCGAACAAGTTATCGTCAAGGACAACTACCGGCCAGAATTCATGCCAACGACCGAACCCGTCTTGATGTCACTGGTCTTCGACCCAGACAGTCGGCGGATCTTAGGTGGCGCATTGATGAGTCACTACGACGTTTCTCAATCCGCCAACACCCTGTCCGTCTGCATCCAAAACGAAAACACAATCGATGACTTGGCCATGGTCGACATGCTCTTCCAGCCAAACTTCGACCGGCCGTTCAACTACTTGAACATCTTGGCCCAAGCGGCGCAAGCCAAGGTCGCTAAGCTCCAACCGGCTGACTAAGCGATTGGTCTGGTGCTGACAGTCATGTGGTGATTACTGGCCGCCCTACCGTTCGCTAGAGATGGGTTGGAACGCTGAGGGCGGACGGGCCGAGCCAAGGACCGGTCTCGTCGCCTCGCTTTGAGCCGAAGTACCCGTCTCAAAGTCGCCAGTTTCCTAAGTGCCGTAAACCGCGTCACTAAGGAAACTCCCACAGCTGAACCCATCTCTAGCAAACTCTCGGCTCCGGTGGCAATCATTCAGAACAATTATTTTCGTTCAAGGCCGGTTGAATCTTCGGGACCAGTATCCGGAGGCTACCTTCGCTAAAGACAGCTAGCACGACGTTTTAGCAGGCGGAACGCCTAGCCGGCACAGACAACTGATTTAATCAACTTTTCAATGAACGCATTCATGCCAGTCAAAAAGGTTTCGTGCATCCCCTTCCGGATGAACGAAACCTTTTTAGCTTGCATTGGGACTGCCCCTTCACTAAGACCTAAGGGACATCGTTTAACAGCCACGTCACTGTACTGCTGTACTCACTGGCTAGCGCCGAACTGTTGACCTCGAGCAACAGGCCACTCTCGTCGTCCCAGTCATCGACCACATTGGTGACCACGTCTGCGTCTTGCGCCTCGCCTCGACTGATGGTGATGGGCGTCGTGCCAATTGGCGTCCGGTCGGTCCCTTCATGGTAGCTCAACGTCCCGGCCAGTGGTTGCCCGTCTTGATTGATAAACGGCGTACTGGTCACCTGGAGCGTCCATTTGGCCCCAGCCTCTCGGGTATCCAAGATTTCAACCTGCCAGTCCAACGTCCGCTTGACCCGTTGGTACGCGCCGGTCAGGGTGGTCTCTTCAAATGAGCTCCGGTCCGCGACCGTCTGGAACACTAACTGGCGACTAACGGTGATCGTAAATTTCACTTCATTGGACACGTTGCCGTAAGGATCCGACACGGTGGTGATCAGCGTGTTTTGACCGCTTTGGAGGTCGGCTGCCGCGACGGTCACGTCAAAGCGCCCACTCGATGGGTCATCGCCGGCGGTCATTTGAAAATCTGGTCGCCGCTTGCCATTCAAGGTGGTGTGGACTGTCATATCCGCATTCGTCAGGTCGACCCCCTCCGGCACCACGACCAGCCCCTTCATGACCGCGTCTTCATTTGCTTCAAGCTGCACACTGCTGCCGGACAGCGAGGCCGCGTACAATTCTAGCGTCGGGTTCAAGGTAAACACTGGCGTATCCGCGGTCACAACACCATTGACGGCGCTAAAGGTACTGGCCGCCGAATCCACGGTGACGGGGGTCTTCAAATTATTCGCCGTTCCCGTCAGACTGATGGTCGCCGTCGCGTTGGTCGCAGACAGCGCTCGAGCCAACTTGACCGTGACCTGATTATCCGTCAGCCCCGCCAAATCGACCGTCGCCGTGCTCCCATCCGCATAGATGATCTTTCCCGCGTCGACCGTCAGTTGGTCTGGAATTTGGAGGTGGGCCTGCACGTCTTGCCAGTCTTGCTTACCACTCAAATAAGCCAATTGATACTCCAGCTTAAACGCATCTTGCCCCTTGAGTCGATCACCGTCTTGAATGACCTGATTCGTCGTGGTATCCGTCAGCCGGGTGGTTGCCCGCGCATCGACCAAACCAGGTACCTCTTCGATAACCACTAAGTTATTTTCGTAGCTATCGCCAGTGGCCCCGGTAAAGCCCCACCGGACCTGGCCGGTATTTTTCGGATCAATCTGGTTCAAGTCCAGCTTGGCGGTCGCCTGCAGGCCGGATTGGGCCGTCCCCGACACCGGATCCTTGTCATTAAAGGTATACGTCATTTTCTGCGTGCTCGCCTGCCAATCCAGGCTTAAATGATGCCATGCGCCGTTAGCGAGCAAGGTGTAGTCCCCCTGCAACAGTCCCTCATGCGTTTGCGTCGCGTAGTAGCCCACACTGTAGATGGGCAGAAGCGTCGACGTCCGTACCATTTGGTAGCTACTCGTCGCGGCCGGATAATTATTCGCGATGTGCGGACCGGCAATGCCAACGTCAAAGGAGTCCGCATCCCCGGTATTGCCGTAGTTCGTCGAAGTGTTCAGGTGCGTGTCAAATTCCAACGCCCAACTATTTTGAATCGCCATGGTGGCCAACTTATCCGGCGTCGTTTGTTTCTTATCCGTGTCGACGCCCCAAACGCCCAAAGTCTCGCCGGACACGTTCTTGCCGAATGTCGGCGTAGCTGCTAAACCGTTTTCATCATTGTGCATCACAAAGGCCATGCCATCTGCCGCCTTCTTGCCGGTGTTCCCGAAGTACAGCCACATCGAGGCCGACTGATCTTTGGTCAAATCAAAAACATTGTCCGCCGTCGACCAGATCGCCCCAAATTGCTTTTTACCATTGTTGACCTTGGCCGCCTGCGTCCCCGTAATGGCGGGATTCGTCGTGCCAACGACCGCTGCTTGATTATTGCTGGTGGTGCCTGGGACAAAGATGTTATCGAGGGAGATGCCCTGCGGCGCGGTCCGCAACGCTTGATCATAATCCGCATCCGCTCGTCCCACGACACCGCCAATCAACAGGACCCCCAAGCCAACGACCCACCCTAACCAATTCTTTCGTTTCATCGCAACCGCTCCTCTCTGTCCCCAAACGGTTGTGGGACTAAATCTCTATCTGCCATGACTATTTCGTTTATAGTGTAACAGAAACGGCTTTTTGCTGATAGTCCGAAGCGAATTTCGAAGAAAAGGCTTCGAAATTTGACTTTCATGGGCCAAGATTGATTTAGGGCGCCCCCCACCACGCGTCACCACCCATCCGCCGGAATCATCCTTCTGCCACCTGTAGGCACTGAGCGGAAACCATACCGCCCGCTTTTTTTCCAAAATCGTCCACACAAAAACCGCCGCAACGACCAGCTCCGAGGAGCAGCGTTGCGGCGGTTCAATTATCCTTACAGTTTAGACGTCAATTCGACATTCGGGTACTTGTCCTTGAACCAACGTTCAGCGAACTGGTTTTCAAACAAGAACAGCGGCTCGCCGTGATTGTCCTTGACCAACAGGTTCCGGGATGAGGACATCCGTTCATCCAGTTGATCCGGATTGATCCAACGGGCGGTCTTCTTGCCCATCGGTTCCATGACGACTTCGGAATTGTATTCGTTTTGCATCCGGAATTGGAAGACTTCAAATTGCAGTTGCCCCACGGCTCCCAAAATGTAGTCGCCCGTCGAATACGACGTGTACAGTTGGACGGCCCCTTCTTGGACCAGTTGGTTGATCCCCTTGTGGAACGACTTTTGCTTCATGACGTTCTTTGCGGAGACCCGCACAAAGAGTTCCGGGGTAAATTGCGGCAATTTTTCAAATTTAATCTTGTTCTTCCCGGTGTAAATGGCATCGCCAATCTGGAAGTTCCCGGTATCGTACAGCCCGATGATGTCGCCGGCCACGGCCGTTTCCACGTTTTCACGGGTGTCGGCCATGAATTCGGTCACGTTAGATAACCGTAGCTTCTTACCGGTCCGTTCCTGGATGACGTCCATACCCCGGTCGAATTCACCCGAGCAGATCCGGACAAAGGCGATCCGGTCACGGTGATGCGGGTTCATGTTGGCCTGAATCTTGAAGACGAACCCAGAGAATTCGGGATCAGTCGGGGCCACATCGGTATCCTCTTCAGTGTGGTGACTCGCCGGTTTCGGTGCGTATTCCAGGTACGTTTCCAAGAAGGTCTTGACCCCAAAGTCGGCCAAGGCAGACCCGAAGAAGACCGGCGTTTGGTCCCCACTGGCGATTTTTGCTTCGTCAAATTGGTTCCCGGCCTCACTGATCAATGCCATGTTGTCCTTGGCATCTTGGTACCAGCCGTCTTCTTCCAAGGCGTTGGGTTCAGCCAATTCACCGTCATCTTTTAACGGCAAATACTGATGGGCGTCATCGTCCGGCCGGAACAAAGCCACGCGGTGGTGGTAACGGTCATACAGACCTTTCAATTCCTTACCCATCCCAATCGGCCAGTTCATCGGATAACCTTCGATGCCCAAGACATCTTCCAGTTCGGCGATCAGGTCCATAGGGTCCCGGCCATCCCGGTCAAGCTTGTTCATGAACGTGAAAATGGGAATGCCCCGCATCTTACAGATCTTGAACAGCTTCTTGGTCTGGGGTTCAATCCCCTTGGCGGAGTCAATGACCATGACCGCGGAGTCCACCGCCATCAACGTCCGGTAAGTATCTTCGGAGAAATCCTCATGTCCAGGGGTATCCAAGATGTTGATGCGCTTGCCCTGATAGTCAAATTGCATCACGGAACTGGTCACGGAAATGCCCCGCTTTTGTTCAATTTCCATCCAGTCAGACTTGGCAAAGTTGCCACTCTTTCTGGCCTTAACGGTACCGGCCTCGCGGACCACGCCCCCGAATAACAGCAGCTGTTCGGTGATCGTCGTCTTCCCGGCATCGGGGTGAGAGATGATGGCAAACGTTCGGCGCTTGTTCACCGCTGACGCTAAAGTTTTTTCACTCATATTTTTTCCTCACAAATTTTTTTATTTTCTCTATTTAGAGTCTCATTTAAGTTTAAAGGTCACAGCTAGTAATTTTAACACATTTAGCGGGTGGTTGAAAGCTATCGACCGCCGACGGACCGCTTCTGACTTAGACAGTTGTCCACCCCCGTCACGGTTTTTCGAGTCGATTCGCCGGTGCCGGGGATTTCGTGGTATGATAAGACAATGACCTTTAATCTTTAGAAACGGGTGAAATTATGTCGGCGTCTACTGAAGCCTTACTCATTGAAATCGTCTTTGGCGTGGGGGCCCTGGTGGTACTGGGCGGCCTCGCGGGATTACTCATCGCGCGGGCCAAGCACCAACCTTTACGCCCCACCATGTCCGTCATCCTTTGCGGGGCGGGCTTGGCGGTGATTGCCCTTCTGCTCAACAATTTGTTATTTCGGTCCTATGACCACGTCCAATTAAAAAAGAATCAATATTACGAGGTTACCAGTCTGACTGCCAACATGAAGCAGTCCCTGGCTAGCAGCCGCACGGCCAATCAACCGGTCAGCCCCCAGGCCAAAAAGGCCAGCAAGAATGTCACGTATCTGGTCAAGAACCTCAAGCAGCCGCATCACGCGTTCACCTTGGCTAAAGCGGCACAGCACCAGCTCACCTCGGTCAAGCACCCCGACGTTCAGCTGGTCCGGCGCAACTATCGCGTCATCTTACGCACGTACTTCAAGCAGACTGGCATTACGACTGAACAGGTCGACCAATTGACCGCCCACGCTTACCGGCAAGCCACTAGCTATCAACGTTAGTGATGGTTGTTGTAGCGGTTATGGCAGCATCGGCGGAACTGGCCGCCTTACCGTTACGTGAAATTCTAGGCCGGAACGCTGGGGAAGGACCGCTCCGAGCCTGATGGACCGGTCTCGGAGCTTGCTTTGAGCCGAAGAACGCGTCTCAAAGTCACCAATTTGCCAGCAAAAAGCGCTGTCAAATTCCCCGGCTGAGCCTAGATTTCACTTCACTCTCGGCTACGATGGCGCGTACTGTCATCAATACGGTTTACCTCACTGTGACAAACTGCACCACACCGAACGTTAAGGCGTACACCACGCAGTCCGACTCATCGCGACAATTCATAACAAACAATTAAAAACTGCAGGTTCCCACGTCAACGTGAGTACCTGCAGTTTTTGTTTATTTTAAACTTTCCATCACCAAAACTGATAACCATCGTAAACATGACAGCTTGTAGTACCAGTCCAAATGATTTAACGCCATCTAACTGACCACACATCATCGTAGCCGAGAGTTCGCTAGAGATGAGTTCAGCTGTGGGAGTTCCCTTAGCGGCGTGGTTTCCGACGCTTAGAGAACTGGCGTCTTTGAGACGTGAACTTCGGCTCAAAGCGAGGCGGCGAGACCGCCCCTTGGCTCGGCCCGTTCGCCCTCAGCGTTCCAACTCATCTCTAGCGAACGGTAAGGCGGCCAGCTCCGCATAGTCTCGTCAGCCACAGTGATTACAAACGCTTAAACGTTCTTTTCAATCTGTTGGACCACGTAGTTGACGATCTTCAAGGAACTCAGCCCGTCGTCGATGGCACAGAAGCGTCGGTAGAAGTCCATGAACTTCTGGTCGCCGCTCATGTCTGGTGTCTGGAGCTTTTCGCCGATCATGTCCAACAATTGCGTTTCATTATGGGCAATCTCACCCGGCAAGTCCTTTTCGTAGTCAAGGTAAAAGCCCCGGAGTTCGTCCTTGTACATGTGGTAATCATACGGGTAGAACAGAATCGGCCGCTTCAGGTAAGCGAAATCAAAGAAGACGGACGAGTAGTCGGTGATCAACATGTCAGAGATCAGATACAGCTCGGAAATGTCTGGGTGGTTCGACAGGTCAAAGACGACCCCTTCGTAGCCACTGATGTCCAGCGCGTTAGAAATCAAATAGTGCATCCGCAGTACTAAGACCGCGTCTTGACCAAATTTCTCGCGGAAATCATCCAGTGAAAATGGCAGTTCGAACGTGTACTTGCCCTTTTCGGCAAACTGGTTGTCCCGGTAAGTTGGCGCGTACAAGACGACCTTCTTGTCCAGCGGAATCCCCAGTCGCTGCTTCAAGGCAACCACGTCTTCGGGCGTACTGTTGATCAGTTCGTCGTTTCGGGGATACCCGACCTTTAAAATCTGATTGTTAAAGCCAAAGGCCGACCGGAAAATCCGCGTGGAATAGTCGTTGGGCGAAACCAACGCATCCCAGCGGTTGGCTTCCCGCACGAAGTTGGCGTGGTACTTGGCAGTCGTGGTGCCAGGCATCGACACGTTTTCAATGTCCAAGCCCAACTTTTTCAGCGGCGTCCCGTGCCAGGTCTGGATGTAAGTCACGTAATTGGGCTTACGGACCCAGGCCGGGAAGCGCGCATTACTGATCCAGAAACTGGCCTTTTCCAGCGTCCGCACCCACTTGGCTGTCCGCCGCACGACAAACGGGATTTGATTTTCCCGACAGAACTTCTTTTGCGACTTGTCGATCGACCAGACGAAGTTAAACCCAGGGTACAGTTGCACGAACAAGCGGTAAATGGCGTACGGCGAATCACTGACTTGCCGCCCACCGAAGCTTTCGAAAATCAGGGTTGGCTGCTCAAATGGCCGGTGACCGCGCTTAAATAACCGCCGCATGTAAGCCAGGTTGACCTTGTCCATCAACAGGGACAGTAACTTGGTCGCCCCACCGACTTTGCTAGGCACGTGGGCCAGGCGTTGGGGCAAGGTTGGCGCCGCCATTTCCTGAATTCGAATCCCATTGTCAAAGCGCTTTTGCACCAAGACCAAGCGGTGGTTCGGGGTAATGGCTTGGGTGACCTGCCCGGCTAATGACTTGGCCAAGACGACCCGTTGTTCCAGGTCTGTGCCCGCTACCGTGGAGCGGATGAAGAGCTGTTGGGTGCTGTCTTGGGGCAAATCAGACAACGGAATAGCGCCCGTGAACAGGCCGTGCAGGTTCATGTGGGTGATGGGCCACTCCGCGGAACTATCCTGCTTTTCGTTCTTCAAGACTAATCGCTGGTTCTCGATGGCTTGGCCGTTGAGGCGGCTGCGACCGATGACCTGGAGCTGGTCGTCTTGCAAGTTAATGGCACTGATGGTGAATTCGGTTTCGGACTGTTGGGTGTGCAGGTTGAACAACGCCATCCCCTCGGCATCACTGTTGACCTGGTAAAAACTGGTCAACGTCAATTGGTGCCGGTCACTGAGGTATTCACTTTCGACTTGGATCAAGCCGCGAGTGTTCTGTTGCCGAATATTTAAGTATAGTTCCCAACTGAACTCGCTTTGTTCCGACGCCGGGATCTGCAGGTCCGCCGCATTGAGACGAATCCGCACGATCTCCGCACTGACGACCTTGCTGATGGGCACGGTCAACGACGCCTTGGTGGTTTTTTCCAAGAAGGTGACCGCTAAATCATCGAACGGTTCCGGCACGTCGATCAGTTCGAGTTCGAGTTCTTGTAAATTCTTTTTATGATGTAATCCAGATAAAATCGCACGCACGATGGAAAAACTCCTTAGTAATTAAAAATCAGCTGGTTCGGCATTTGCGGTGAGATAGCGGCGTTAATCGCCAGGTCGACGTACAACCGGGTCTCCGGCGTCAACAGGTGGCTCAAGACCGCTTGGTAAAAGGTATACAGGTCATCAAAACGCCGGTAGTTCGAGTAGGCCAATACGCCGTAGTACGTCTCTGCGGCCGAGACAATCGAGGTGTGATCCACGGTAGCGGCCTCGGCCTTGTTTCGTTGGCGCTTGGTCATGTTGGCCAGCGCCGCGTTTTGCTTGGCATCCGCGAATTCCGTGGCCATCATGGCCGACGCATTGCTCAGGTTGAAGACGTGGTTGATGGGCCGTTCATGCCGCACGAAGCGTAGGACCGCTTCTCCCTTGGCGTTTAACACGTAGCTGGTCTGGGCGACCTCATCCGTGATTTTTTCAATGCCGACGACCTGACCGTCCAAGCCGTAAGTGTCGATCTGCACCAACTGATCGGCGTGATACTGCCGCAAGACCATCGGTGAGTCATCGTCTAATTGCCGTAATTCGGCGACCAGGTGACCGGCGTCCAAATACCGCTTGACCTGTTCTTCGTTGTCAGCGAATAGCCGTTCATCAAAGGTCGTCAGCGTGGGTGTGTTGCGCTCGCCACTGGTCAATTTTAAGCCTTGCTCATCGCGATACAGGTCGGCTAAGGTGACCAGGTTCACATCACTGACACCCGGGTTCTTGCGGGCCAAGCGATTTAAAAAGGTCCGCACTTTCCAGGTCGCCTCAAAGTCCACCAGCGCGACTAACACGCTGACTGCCACGTCTTGTTTGACCGCTTGCAATAATTGCTGGGTAAAATTGGGCTTATGCATCCCGTTTAAGGACGTTACTAAAAAAATAATTTGTTGCATTCCTCTGCCTCCGTCTGCGCTCTAATAAGAAAAAATCCCTAGTCAACGACTAAGGATTTTCACCAACACTACTCTTTTTCCTTCCAGTCTTCTTCGTCTGATAGGCCTAAGTCGTGCTTGATTTTAGTCGTGGAAATGCCTTCCGTCCGTGGTAAGTAAACCACTTCACAGTAGTCCTTCAAGAAGTCAAACTTGCCTTTCCAGTCGTCACCCATGACGAAGATATCAATATCATTATCTTGGACGTCGCGAATCTTTTGGTCCCAAGAGGTTTCTGGAATGACGTGATCCACGTACTTAATGGCTTCGAGGATGTACTTACGGTCTTCATAAGACGTGTAAGCCCGCTTGCCCTTTTCGGCGTTGAATTCATCAGAAGACACGCACACTGTCAAATCGTCACCCAAGGCTTTCGCCCGCTTCAATAACCGAATGTGACCCTTATGTAATAGGTCAAACGTCCCGTACGTAATTACTTTTTTCATGTAGACTCTCCTACTTTATCTGGTTAATTTCCCCGCCGCAGTCTGCAGGGGGCACAAAAAAATTCCAATAACAATCTAAATAGTAGCATATTCAGCGGTCACGTCAACTTCAAACCGCAAACGTTACGCAATTCTTGAGAATTTTGACACCCTAAAGTGCGGATTTCTTACTGTGATCCAGCTGCCAAATACTGTAAAGATACTGAACAATCGTCTTGACCACGGCGTATAGCGGAATCGCCAGAATCATCCCCAGTAGCCCCGCGATATTTCCTGCTGCCAATAAAATAATGATAATCGTCAGTGGATGGATCTGTAAGCTCTTGCCAATGATGTTGGGGTACACCAGGTTGCCGTCGATCTGTTGGACCACCACGACCACGATGATGACGTATAACACCAAGCTGGTACTGCTGGTGAAGGCCACGATCAAGGCCGGCAGGATACCGATGTACGGACCCACGTAAGGAATCAAGTTGCAGATACCGGCGAACAGCCCCAGCAACAACGCGTATTTCTCCCCGACCAGGAAATAGCCGATGGCCGTGAAGCTGCCGACAAACAGGCATTCAATGATCTGACCACCCACGTAACGGGCAATCGTTTGATTCATCCGGCCGAGCAATTCGGCAATCTGGTCGCCGTGCTTTTCGGGCAACCAGCTGCGAATGGCCGGCATGAACTTATCACCATCCTTGAGCATGTAAAACAGCATGACAGGCACTGTAACGGCCGTGACGGTCACGGTGGTCACTGTCCCGATGATGGAGCCAATGCCCGTGGTCAGGCCGCTCATGAAGCCCTGGGCGTACTTGGCGAAGGCGGACTGGAGTTGACTGAGGTATTTGGTAAAATCCACATCCTTAAAGGCCGGCTGATTGATAAACTTACTCAACACTGCCTCGCTCGACTTGGCAAACCCCGGGATGTTGCCAATCAAATTGGTAATCTGCGTGGCCAGCCGCGGAATCAGCCACATACCACCGGCCACCAAGACCAACACCAGCAACAAGAAGACCAATGCCACGGCTCCGGTGCGGTTGAGATGAAATTTACGCCAACGCACCTTTTCCAGCACCTTGACCAAGGGGTTCAACAGGTAAAACAACACCCCGGACAACAGGAGCGGTGCGAAGATTGTCGACAGAAAGACCCCAATTGGGGAGAACAGAAAGCTAATTTGCGTACAGACCCAGATCAATGCGGCCACAATCAACAATTCTAATGACCAAAAGAGGAGTCGTGAGTTGGCGACCCATTTCATGGTGGACGCTCCCTTCATTTTCACCAGCCACCCGGCCGGTCTGATTTTTAGAAAAAAGGAGCGAGCCACGAAATGGACTTGCTCCTGGTGGTACGGAAGACAACTCTTACTGATCATTCGAGCGTCGAAGTAACTCCTGATAACGTTGGTACCAGAGATCGACGTAGGCTTGGGAAAAAGGCCCCTTATGATGATTAATCCAATCGACCAGGGTCAACACGTTGGCCTTCAAGATCCGATCGGTTGCCTCACCATACTGCCACCGCTGACTGAAATCTTCATACTCGTCAACGTCGAGCAGGCGTTTCTCACCATCCGGAAAAACCTTCACGTCGAGATCATAATCAATGTATTTGAGCGCTTCTTTATCCAAAACGTACGGGGATGCCAGGTTACAGTAATACGACACCCCGTTGTCCCGAATCATCGCAACAATGTTAAACCAATAATGCTTGTGAAAATAAACGATTGCGGGCTCACGAGTCACCCACCGCCGCCCATCGTCTTCGGTGACCAAGGTGTGGTCATTGACGCCGATGAGGGCGTTTTCGCTTGTTTTGAGTACCATAGTGTCGCGCCAAGTTCGATGCAAACTTCCGTCGTGCTTGTAGCTTTTGATCGTAATGAAGTCGCCTTCCTTAGGTCCTCTAGCTTCGCGCGTCATGTCTAAACCCTACTTTCTAAGTAACGGGTAACTATAAAAATTCACTCAATATTATACCAGATTACGCCTCCCTTGAATAGGTTCAGACCGATTCTCCTGAACAAATTCCTTCTGGTGAGCGGCTATCGTCCGGTGAATTTTACCTTAGTTGGGGCTGGCCGTCTTACCGTTCGTTAGAGATGAGTTGAAACGCTGAGGGCGTCGGGTCAAGCCACAGAGCGGTCTCGACCTCGCTTTGAGCCGAAAAATCGCGTCTCAAAGGCGCCAGTTTACTAAGCGGCAAGCCGCTAAGTAAACTCCCACGGCTGAGCTCATATGCAACGAACTCTCGGCTACGATCACGACTTTCAGCTGCACAGATTAACCCCCACACCATCCCACCCATTTCAGACGGCTACCCGACAATTATTGGTGTTGAAGATTGCCCAGTAAATTTACTAGCCGCGCAAATCGTCCTCACAAGTTGTCATTTTCCGCGGAAAAACTTTTCTGACAGTACACCAAACCGGACTTGCCAAATCCCACAATCAAGTTCACTATTGAGTTAAAAATTTTAGAAAATCGAGGTAACTTCTTATGGCACAAGCTCCCCTCAGCTCCTTTGAACCCCTGATTCCCCAAGTCGCCGAACTTTTGGCGGATGATCCTAAATTAACGGCCTTCTTTAACGACCTCACCGTGGGCTACCAACGTGAATGGGCCCGCTACATCTTCGGTGCCAAGGCCGACGCGACCAAGCAACGTCACATCGCCGACATGCGCCAGATCCTGGCGGCCGGATACAAGTCCAAGCGGGCTTACGGCAGTCGGCCCAAAGACTAAGTGGTTGGTGGCGACGGGGGTTATACTGGCCGCCTTACCGTTCGTTAGAGATGGGTTGGAACGCTGAGGGCGTCGCGTCGAGCCATAGGGCGGTCTCGACACTCAAGTCGGAGCCGATAGCCCGCGTCTCCAACTTGCCAGTTCCCTAAGCGCCATGACCCGTGCCGCTAAGGGAACTCCCACAGCTGAACCCATCTCTAACGAACTCTCGGCTCCGGTGGTGGTCGCCAGCCACTTAGTCTTGGCATCTGTTGGCCACTACCAAGCTCCCTCTCTACCGTCGTTGAACTACACTTCTCAATTTCATCAGTGGGTTGTGACCCACAAAAATCACATAAACAAAACACGCTCAGTCACTGGCAAAACATGTTGCTAGTAACTGAGCGTGTTTTTATGGTTCAAATTAGCTAACCCGAAATCCGGCAAATATCAGAACTCTGGGTTGCTTTAGCAACAAGCAGCCATTCTTCCCCACTGTAGCCGTGAGTGAAGTCCAATCTGGGCTCAGCCGTGGCGTCTCTTAGCGGCGCAGCCGGTTAGAGACGGGCGACTTTAAAACGCCGCCCCTTGGCGGTTTAAAGCGAGGCAAAAGACCGCTTCTCAGGCTTTTGCCGTCCTCCCACCGCGTTCCAGCCTAGATTGGGCGAACGGTAAGGCGGCCCGCATGCGCAATCCTGCGTGCTAGTTCTTGAGCTGGCCGGATTCGAGGAGGTTCCAGATCTGAATAGCTGGCGTTTGTGCCAACTGGTTGGCCCGGTAGTAGTTCGTCAAGAGCACCACCGCGTCTTGGCCATCCTTGCTGATCAGCGCCGTCGCCTCATACCCGTAAGCTAACCCGTGCACGCGAATGTACCCGGGGTAAACGTACGCGCCCCCGCCGTACATCGAATTGGACCCCGGCGCCAGTAAGACGTTGACGTCGCTTTGCGGATACAATTTTCCTAACAACATGTTGCGCTCACCCACATATAGGTCGTGGGCAGACATGTAGACCTGGCCCGTCCCGAACTGGTAGAGCATGGACGCCCGCGACTCTGGATATTCCGAATCGTAGTTGGTGCCCACGTCGGCCTCGTTGTTATTTTGATACCCCTGCGAGTAGGCCTTGCGGTGGGCCATATTGAAGACAAAGCCCGTGTGATGCAGGCCCCACGGCTCAATGATATTTTCCGTGAAGTACTGCCGGTAGCTTTCTCCGGTGACCTGTTGGATGATGCCTGCCAGCAACATGAAGTTGACCGGTGAGTAGTTCCATTTGCCAATGGTGGCCGGCTGACTGATGATGTGGTGCAAGATGAATTTGATCATCCCGTCTTCCGAATGCAGGGTGTCCGGAAAGGCCTCCAACGTCAGTCCGCTCTTCATGTCCAGCATGTCACGCAAGGTGATGCGCTGTGCCCCCTTGATCTGCGGATAGTACTTCGCCAACGGGTCCGTTAACGACAGCCGTTGTGCCGCCGCCAACTTCATGATCAGTCCCGCCGTAAAGGACTTCTGCACGGACGCCAGTTGATAAACGCTGTTGATACCATTTTTCTTTTGCTCATTGGCCTGCGCGTAGCCAAAGCCTTGCTCATACATGGTCTTGCCCGAACGCACCACCAGCGCCGTGCCTACGAAGCGATTGGCGCGTAAAATGGCGTCGATCTGCCGCGTCGCCGCGGTCACCTTGGGCTTGACCGTCTTTTTCTTGGCCGGCTTCTTGGCCTTGGGCTTGGGTTTAGGCTTCGGTTTCACCACCGAACTGCTTGTGGCGGCCGGTTCCGCATGACTCTGCGTTTGCCCGTTAAACCACCAAGCCAAGCCGCCCCCAATACCCAGGACCATCCCCAACGACACCAGAATGCCCAACGTCCGTTTCCGCATGACAACTCCCCCTTACTCTTTTGCGTTGCTATTCGGCCGATTCCCCTAAATCAGCCAGCCACTGACTAATATCGTCGAGCTGAAACCCCTTGCGATACAACGCCTGCTTGGTCTTATATTTACGTTCTGACGGACTCAAGGCGCGGTACCGCCGCCACAGCTTTTCGCCCTGCTTGACCAATAAGTCGTGTTGCTGGTCAAGGTCAGGGGTCAAGTCCAGTGTGGCGATCATCTGCCCGGCCTCGTCGTTGTTAAACCCACGTGAAATCAAGCCTTGACGAATCTTCTGCTGCTGAGTCCCAAAGGCTTGACGGTGGTAGCGCTTCGCCAATTTCTCCGCCACGGCCGTCCCCACGGTCAGGCGTTCTTCTGGCGTGTACAACACCAGCGCGTCGTCGATCAGCTTTTCACCCACACCCTTTTGGCGCAAATGCTGGCGAATTACCCGCGGGCCCTTATCTCCCGTGTGCATCATCGTCCGCACGTAGCTGGCGGCGTAGTGGGCATCGTCCACCAGGTTGAGCTCCCGCAATTTCTGAAACGTCAGGTCAATCGTTTCTTCTGGGATTTCCAGCTCGACCAGTTTGTCGTGAATCTCCTTTTCGGTCCGCAGCTGATTGGACAGGTAGTCCAACGCGCGGTTGTACGCCTTGGCAACGTTGTCTGCGTCCACCAGCTGGCTCTCCAGCGTCTTGGTGACCTCCATGCCCTTGTACAGGCGAAAATCGATCAGCACACTCTCACTGACGGGAAACGCGTAAGCGCCGTCAACATATACGTTATAACGGCCGCTATTTTTCTTCTGGGCCTCAATCATGGTAATGACGGCCATTACTGTCACATCCTTTGTTCAAAATACCAGTCATCCTTAACTGTCTGGCACCATTTTACCAGTTCTCCTGGGGGTGTGGGAAGCAGAGTGCCAGATTTGTTAGTCAATCATCTTTTCGCGCGGTACACGGTTATTTCCCCCAACCGTTCCTAGTCACCGCCACGGCAACCTGCTATAATTAACGACAAACACGGGTTTAACCTAAGGAGTGAAACGAAATGGTATCAGCACAAGTAGTCTTTGCCACTATCACCGGCAACAATGAAGACGTGGCCGACATTGTCACGGAAAAATTAGAGGACCTCGGTTGTCAGGTCAAGGAAACGGAAATCTCACAGACCGACGCCGCCGAATTCGAAAACGTCGACATCTGCGTGGTCTGCGCCTACACCTACGACGAGGGCTCGCTGCCCGATGAAGGCATGGACTTTTACGAGGACTTGCAAGACTTAGATCTCACCGGCAAAGTCTATGGCGTGGCCGGGTCCGGCGACACCTTCTACGGCGAATACTACAACACCACCGTCGATCATTTCGAAACTACCTTCCAGCAAACGGGCGCGACCCGGGGTGCGGCACCGGTCAAGATCAACCTAGCCCCCGACCAAGCGGCCATCGACCAGCTGGACGCCATGGCCCAACAACTCGTCGACACCTACCATCAGGCGCACGCTTGACCGAGGGCTGGCTGACGAGGGTTTGCGTTTTGCTGTCCGCCTTACCGTTCGCTAGAGATGAGTTGGAACGCTGAGGGCGCCGCGTCGAGCCACAGGGCGGTCTCGACACTCAAGTTGGAGCCGATAGAGCGCGTCTCCAACTTGCCAGTTCCCTAAGCGCCATGGACCGCGCCGCTAAGGGAACTCCCACAGCTGAACTCATCTCTAGCGAACTCTCGGCTACGATAATGCTTGTCAGCAGCGCTAGTTAAGGGCCGCGTGACCTGTGGTTGGATGGCTGCGTTGTTAACTGTGGCTGGTTTTTCTCACCGCTAATCATGGGTCCACAAAGGATTATGGCGTCAGCGCCCTAATCCTGCCAGTGCATCTGATAAGCCCTCCTCAAAAACAAAAACACCATAACAAAACAGACCAGACGAATTTGCCGTCTGGTCTGTTTTTGCGTTTACCCCGCTTTCGGCCCAATCGGCTTACTTAGGGGATTTATTTTTTAAGCGATACTTGCGATACTTCAAGAGATTAGGAATCGCTAGTGCCTTTTGTTCCTCGATGGCGCCGACGATCAGCTCCTGGATGGCCGCGTTCAAGACGGCCCCGAACATCAGAATCAGGCCGGTGAAGTCTAGCCAAAACATTAAGAAGATGAATGTTCCAATGGTTTTGTAGCTGTCAATGTTGTGGGCAAAGTATTTCACATAGATGGAGAACGCTTGCGATAACAGTAACCAGCCGACCGTGGCAACCAGGGCTCCCGGCCACACGAACCGCCATTTTAATCTGGCGTTGGGCACGAAATAAAAGAGAATCATCAGCACCACAAAGACCACGAAGAACGTCAGTGGCCATTTCAAGGCATTCACGTACGCTAGAATGGCGTTGGGCAAATGCAAAAGTGGCGTTAATTTTTCCAAAACGATTTGGCCGAAACTGAAGAAGATCATTAGTGCAAACAGAAACGCAATCAGCACGACCATCCAAATGAAGGCCACCACCCGGTTGACGAAGGCATTTTGATTCTTCGCCACGCCATAAGCCCGGTTGACGGTGCGCTGAAACGCCGCGACCGCCCGGGATGACGACCAGATGGAAACGATAACCCCGATGGATAAGACGCCGCCACTCCGATTATTCAGGAAGGAGTGAATGATGGGCTCTAACATGTCAAAGATACTCTCGGGGACCATCGGCTCGATGCTGTCCAGCACCGTACTGGTTTGGATGTTCAAATAAGGTAAAATACTGGCCAGGACCAGTAGGGCTGGAAACAAGGACAGCAGGGTATAATACGCCAAGACCACGGCCGAGTCGGACACGTTGGCCATGGTATAGTGCTTGGTAATGGTCATGTAGATACGCTTGAGCTGCGCACCCCGCTTACGCCACTGAGTGGTCACGGTCGGTTGGCTCCCTTCTTTGGTTTAATTTGATTTAGTTCCGTTGGCTACGTGGTAAACGCTGCAGCCTACGACTGCCAGGGGTATCAGCCGCCCAATCAGATTGACACAGCCCGTCACGGATCACCGCGTCAACTAAGCGGCCTGTAACGGATCACCACAACCGTAGCCGATAGTCGCCCACCGCGTACCGATCTCGAATTGGATGCACGGTACGGTGGCTCTTACCCCCTCAATGCAGGGACCGTTAAAATGACCCGTAGTCCTCGGCGAACTTGAGCGTGCCAATCATCTTTTCCAGCGTCTTGCGGCTGAAGCGGACCCGTTTGGCTTGGCGGAAGGACTCGATGAACGTCTTTAAATCCTCGTAATTGGCCACCGCCGTGCAGTTGTAAGCGTCGTGGGCGTTGAGCTTGGTCTTGTTACCCACGACTAAGGAATTGCTCCGGTCATAACGGTCGTAATAATTATAATAAACTAACGGCTTCACGAAGTCGATGATCCGATCGTTTTTATTTTCCAATTGCTTGTGCATCGTGATTTCACTGTTGATATAACGCACCAGCAACTTGGAGGACAGTTCCGCTTGCGTGGCCGGGTTACTGATCCCCGTGTGTAGCGTGATGGACCGTTGTCCGCGGCCCTCCTGTTCCAGACTCATGGTGTACCCCTGCGTCAGGGATTCATTTTCTTCCGATAAATTCGGCAAGAAAAAGCGGTCCAGCCGGTTGGTCAGGGCCTTAGCCGTGTCCTTTTCTCGGTTGCCCAGGTTGACGCCGGAAAAGTCATCCAGACTCGACGAGAAGATTTCTTCAGAGAGGTCATGGAAGATCATCCCCCGCCAATACTTGCTTTCCACGTTGATGACACCAAAGGATGTGACCAACAGGTTGTCGATCTGCATGACGCGCCAGGAGTCCCCGTCGTTCATTTCCTGCGTGACCGGATTCTTGACCTTGTTGGCGAAATGCACGTTGCGCAAAATTTTATAATCGAAGCGTTCGTTGTGTTTGCGCGCGGCCAAATGAATGTCGCGCATGATTTCTGATAATTGTTCTGTGGTCTTAATTTCGGCCCGGTCGTATGCCGTCTCAGCCATTCGCATTGCCCCCATTAATCGCTGCTTCAATGGCAGCTAAAATTCGTTCTGACGCGTGCCCATCCCCGTAAGGATTCTTGGCCTGCGCCATTTGGTCGTACGCCGCCTGGTCCGTCAGTAGCGTTTCCATGGCTGCTGTGACCTTGGTAGGATCGGTGCCGACCAACTTCAATGTGCCGTTCGTGACCCCTTCCGGCCGCTCCGTGGTGTCTCGTAGGACCAAGACCGGCTTGTTTAGGGAAGGCGCCTCTTCTTGCACCCCACCCGAATCGGTCATGATGAAATAACTGCGGGCGGACAGGTTGTGAAAATCAACTACATCCAGTGGGTCGATCAAGTGAATTCGGTCCATGCCACTCAATTCCTCGCGGGCCGCGGCTTGAACCACCGGACTCAAATGCACGGGATAGACCAGTTCAATGTCCGGATGGTCAGCGACCACCTGACGCACGGCCTTGAAGACCGCGTGCATCGGTGCGCCTTGATTCTCCCGCCGGTGCATGGTCATCAAGATCATGCGGTGGCCCGGTTGGACCTGATCCAAGACGGCGTGATGGTAGTTGGCGTCAACCGTTTGCTTCAAGGCGTCGATGGCCGTGTTCCCGGTCACGGAGATGTGGTCGTCAGGATGGGCCTGCTTCAAGAGATTTTGCCGCGATAATTCGGTCGGCGCAAAGTACAGGTCACTCAAAATATCCGTCAGTTGTCGGTTCATTTCTTCCGGATACGGTGAGTACTTATTCCAGGTCCGCAAACCAGCCTCCACGTGGCCCAGCATGGTTTGATGGTAAAAGGCACTGATGCTGGCCGCAAAGGTCGTGGTCGTGTCGCCGTGGACCAGCACGATATCCGGTTGGGCCTCATCGAGGACCGTATCCAGCTTGGTCAAGACCCGAGTGGTGATGTCGCTCAGCGTCTGGCGGGGTTGCATAATATTTAAATCGTAATCAGGCGTGATTTTAAAGATTTCAAGAACCTGATCGAGCATCTCGCGGTGCTGCGCGGTCACCACTGTGATTGGGGTGAACTCAGCGGGACGTTGTTGCATGGCCAAGATAATTGGGGCCATTTTAATCGCTTCTGGACGGGTACCAAACACCGTCATGACTTTGATTGGTTTTGTCACTATTTTCCCTCCAAATGGTGTTGATTAGGTCAATTATAGCAGATGCCACCCGCCCATGTTATTAATTCCCGTTTTTCTGCGTAAATGCTACACTGTAGCCATACCTTACCGTAGACACTGGCGTTGACTGGCCGCCTGCCGTTCGTCAAAGGTGGGATTGGCACGCAGCGGCGCCATCTGGATTGCTCCTCAAGACTGGGCGCCAGTTGATTCAGGCACGGATTAGCCCAATGTCATCGCTTTGCCCTGACCCTTCCGTGGCTGACTTATCCTTGTCGTCAACTTTTAAGCCAAATGTCATGGTCAGCCCCAAATATTTGAGGTAAGATAGTATCGTTGTGTGAAAGGAATGTCTAAACATGAAAAAGATTAGTCTGGTCGTTCCTTGCTATAATGAGGAGGAGTCAATTCCATTATTTTACCGAACTGTTAGCAAGGTGATCGACGCAATGAACACCCCCACGCCGACGGTCACGCCGGAATACATTTTCGTAGACGATGGGTCGACTGACCACACCCTCAAGGAAATGAAGGAGCTCCACCAAAGTTACCCCGAGACCGTCCATTACCGGTCGTTCTCCCGGAATTTTGGGAAGGAATCCGCACTGGCTGCGGGGTTACAAGCCACGACCGGGGACGTGGTCGCCGTTATGGATGTCGATTTACAAGATCCACCAGAGTTGTTACCCAAGATGTTTGCGCTCATCGAAAACGACGGTTACGACTGCGTGGGTACGATTCAAAAGGAACGGCGCGGGCAAAGTAAGTTGCGGGCCTTTCTGTCCAGCAGCTTTTACCGCGTCATCAATAAGATCTCGGACGTGCGCATCGAACCGAACGCGCGTGATTACCGATTGATGACCCGCCAATTTGTTGATACCGTGCTCTCTTTGCCCGAGTTCAACCGATTTTCCAAGGGTATCTTCAGTTGGGTGGGCTTCAAGACCACCTATCTGACCTACGAAAGCCAGCCCCGGGCCGCCGGGACCACGCATTGGAATCTGCGCCAGCTGTTTGCCTACTCCATTGAAGGCATCATTGATTTCTCCAATGCTCCGTTGCGATTAGCCACCTGGGTCGGCAGTATTTCCTTTATCTTGTCGATTTTTGGCTTACTGTTCGTCATCATCCGGGCGTTGACCGTTGGCGGTGCCGTCGCCGGCTGGCCATCTCTGGTCGCCATCTTGCTGTTTATCGGTGGGATTCAGTTGTTCTGTCTGGGGATCCTCGGGCAGTACATCAATAAGATTTATCTGGAAACAAAACACCGGCCGAAATATATCGTCCGGGAAGAAAAATAAGTTTACTGGGACCTGGCACGTGTTGCCGGGTCCTTTTTTGCTATTCTCCAGAACATGACCCATCCTGGGGCGACTCGCGGCATTGGGATTAGTTACTGACCGCTTCATGTTACGAACTGGCCGCCTACCGTTCGCCAAATATGGGTTGGAACGCTGGGGCGGACGGGTCGAGCCAAAGGACGGTCTCGACGCCTCGCTTTGAGCCGAAAAACACGTCTCAAAGACGCCAGTTGTCTAAGCGGCATGAACCGCGCCGCTAAGGCAACTCCCACGGCTGAACCCATATTTGGCGAACTCTCGGCTACGGTAGTGCATGTCAGTAACAGTTGCCTTAACCCCAGATAGTAGCTGCATTAACGACTAGTCTATCATTAACACAGTGTTACTGATAGCCGTCAACTTGCCGGAGACAGCCAGGGATGGCCCCAGCTGGGTCGGCGGTGTTGGCTGAGGTTTCTTCTCAGCCTACAGCGCGGGACGACTTGAGAGACTGGCGAATTTTGCCAGGCTTTCAAGCGAGCCGGAAGACCGCCCCTCAGGCTGGAGGTGTTTCCCAGAGCAGGTCCCACCTTAGCCTGACGCAGGCGCCTGATTTCACCTATTTTAGGTGTCGGAACACCGCCGTTTCCGGCAGTCAACCTGTCAAGTCTACTTCCAGTTTCAAACACAAAAATGACCCGCCTCCCCTAAGGGCACGGGCCACACACATTTCAAAAATTAGTGAATAATAGCGTTCATCAGTAAGACCATCAACAGCCCCACCACGGAGATGACCGTTTCCAGTGTCGTCCAGACTTGGAACGTTTGCTTAACGCTCAAGTCAAAGTACTCGGAGAACATCCAGAAACCGGCATCGTTGACGTGAGAAGCGGCCAAAGAACCGGCCCCGATGGCCAAGGCAATCATGACTGGATCAGCGCCCAGTGAATGCATCAGTGGCGTGATCAGCCCGGAGGCCGTCATTCCGGAAACCGTGGCGGAACCCAAGGAGACCCGTAGGATAACGGTAATCAGCCAAGCCAACAGGATTGGTGAGAACGTGGAGTTCATCATCAATTGTTGCACGGCCTTACCGACCCCACCGTCGATCAGCACTTGCTTGAAGGCTGAGCCCCCAGCAATCACCATCAGTAACATGGCGATCGACTTGATGGCGTCTTCCAGCGTCCCACTGATTTCCTTCATCGAACGACCGCGATGGAAACCCATGGACCAAATGGCAAACAGCAAGGCCACGACCATGGCGATGACGGGATTCCCCAGCATCGTGATGACCGCATCCAGACCATGCGGATTCTTCGGCGCTGTTCCGCCGTTGACCACCATTTGATAAACCGTTGCCAAAATCATGAAGACTACGGGGAACAGTGACGTGAAGACGGACAGACCGAAGCCTGGCGTTTCCTTCAAGTCAAATTCCTTCACTTCACCAAAGGCAGGCAAGGAACGCTTGATGACAAATAAATCTGGATTAAACCGGCGAATCACACGCGTCCAAATTGGACCAGCGACGATCACACAGGGAATGGCCACAATGATCCCGACCATTAACATTTCCCCAACGTTGGCACCTAAAGCCGTCGCAACAGCGGTTGGTGATGGTTGTGGGGGTAAGAACCCTTGTGTCGCCGACAGTGCGGCCGCCATTGAGATTCCCAGGTAGAGGAACGGTACTTCGGCTTCCAGCGCAACCGCAAAGACGATTGGCGTAACCAAGACCAGCCCCACTTCAAATAACAGAGAAATCCCAATCAGGAAGGACGCGACCACGATGGCAACCTGGAGGCGTTTCTTCCCAAAAATTCTAATCAACGTCCGGGCGATTCGGTAAGAACCCCCGGCATCAGACACTAACCGACCAATCATGGCACCGAATCCAAAAACGATAATCAGTTCGCCCATCGAGCTCCCGATACCGTTTTTAATGGAATCCGCAATATTTGCCGGGTTCATGCCTAAACCGAGCGCTACCAAAATAGACGTAGCGATCAGTGAAACGAAGGTGTTTAACTTTACTCGAATGATCAAGAAGAGCAAAAGTAAAATACCCAATAACAAAATCACGAACTGCATATTTCTCTCTCTTTTCTTATGCTCGATTCTGATGAATTCAGCCTGCCGTAGCCAAATTCGATCTTGTCGCATAAGAATCATTGTATGAAAATTTTTTTCAACTTGCAAGAGGCAATCTGAATATTATTTACAGTTTGCTTGTGAAAACAGCTGTGAAAACGCTATCTGACAATCATTACCGAAATTGGAGAATATTTCGCCATGTAGGCTGCCTGGCTCCCAAAATATTTCCGCACGCCGGTCTTGGACAACGAGCCGACGACTAACAGGTCGGGCTCAACTTCTGGGATGATCTGCTTGACGATGGTTTCACCAGGGTCGCCCTCACCGATGATGATTTTGACCTTGGTAATCCCAAAGCGTTGTGCCAGGTTCTCGTAAGCTTCCAAATGCTTTTGCAAATCGGCCCGTTGACCGTGCACATAGTCCTTACTGAGCGCTTGGTAAATGTTCATGTTGTCCGATTCCAAGACGGAACAGATGACCAACTCGGCATTGTCGAATTTGGCGCGGTTCATCGCGTAACGAAAGGCCAATTGCGCATCCGGTGAGTCATCGACCCCCACTAAGATTCGGGTAAATTTCTTCGGATTCATTGATCCAGCATTGTCCATTGAAAACTCCTCCTCACTTTTTCGTAACCACATTCATTATAGCCGAAAACGATTCCATTGGGGAGGTGAATGCATGAAAAAAGCGAGAGTGGGCCCAAAAGCGATTAGCCGGCGAGCATTAAGACTGATAACCGAATAATCCTAGGCTTGGATTGTTTGATTATCAGGTTTAAGCGAAATCGGGACTGCCTTTTGGTGCACGTTTCAGCCATTTAAAGTTTCGTGAAGGTCCGTTCCCAGAGCAAGCCCACTCTAGACGCAAGCCCCTGGTTTCACCAACCTTACTCGAATTTGCATTTTGACCAGACACGGTCCGTTTTCTAACCACGAAAAAAGCCGCTTCAAATCAACGATTCAAAGCGACTCCAGATGTTTACGATTTAACGTCAATGGCCCCACCCGGACTCGAACCGGGATCATTCGCTTAGGAGGCGAGTGCCCTATCCAGTTGTGCTATAGGGCCAAATAAAAGATCCGCTTATCATTCTCACACGGATCTCGAAAATTGTAAAGGACTAGTTCTGCGCGTCGCGGTCCCGCCACTTCTTGCGCATCCCCTTGTTCTTGGTGTGGCGGTTCTTGTGCTTCTTTTTCTTGCTGGGGTTCGGCTTCTCCGCCTTGGCTGTTGCCTTGACGCTCGCCTGGGTCCCCGACTTAGGCGCTGCCGTAGCGCCCGGTTGCGGCTTAGTCGTTGCGGTGGTCGTCGTGCGCACCGCCTTAGCCGTTTCGTTGGCCTTGACCGTCGCTGCGGTGGGCCGTTCGGTCGTCAATCCACGGCCACTGAAGTAAAGCGGCACCAGGTCATAGTCCGTGTCCTTGAGCAGGCGTTTCAAATCCCGCAGGTCATGGTCGTCGCCAAGACTGATCACTTGTCCTGGTTCGCCCATCCGGCCGGTCCGCCCGACCCGGTGGACGTATTCGTTGACCTTATCGGGTAAGTCATAGTTGATGACGGCCGGCAACTTGGGAATATCCAACCCCCGTGCCGCCACGTCCGTCGTTAGCAGCAACCGGATCCGCCCCTGCCGGAAGTCTTGAAGTGCCTTTTCCCGTTGGACTTGCCGCAGGTCACTGGTCAAACCCGCTGCGGACACGTGGTCGTGGTAAAAGCGCGTCGCCGTCTTCCGCAAAGTACTGGCCTGCTTGAAGAAGACCAGCGCCCGGAAATTAGGCATGGCGAGCAACCGTTTCAGCATCTGGTCACGCTTGTTCATCCCCACTTGCAGCAAGCCGTGGCGCACCACCCCTTGCGTCTTGTCCTGCTCACGAACATCGATGCGTTCGACCGTTTGGCCAAACCATTTATCCAGCTCGTGAAGAATTGGCGTGTCGGTGGCGGAAAAGAAGCCCAACTGAACATCGGCCGGCGTGGACTGGGCAATCTCGCGCACCGTGTCCAACGTGTCGCCTGTCAATAAGTCATCGGCTTCATCGACGATCAGCATGGAGACCAAGTGTAACTTGAGTTTGCGGTCATTGACCAGATTCAAGACTCGCCCCGGGGTGCCGACCACAATTTCCGGACGCTTCTTCAGGCGTTCGGTTTGGCGTTTGACATTGGCACCCCCGGTCAAAGCGACCACCTTGAGGTCCAACAACTTGCCCCAATCGCGCATGACGCGACTGGTTTGAATGGCCAGCTCCTGGGACGGTTCCAATACGATCAGCTGGGTGCCATCGCCGGGGAGGAGATTGGCTAAGGCCGGCAGCGTGAAGGCCACGGTCTTACCGGAGCCAGTCGGGGCCAACCCCAAGACGTTTTGGTCACCGACCATGGCGTCGTACACTGCCGTTTGAATAGCGGTTGGTGCCTGGTAACCGAGTTCTGTAAAATGTTTTTCAAATTGTTTTAACATGCTGTTTCCTTTCTAGTCGTTCTCATCAGCTGGGAAACGCAGGTTAGCGCTCACTCGCAGGCTGTAAAGCACTTGGTTCACGGTCAGACTCCACTGTAGCCAACGCTGGTAGTCTGCTTGGTTCTGTGGGTCATCCGGGGCCAACAACACCCGCGCGAAGTCTTGGACCTCTGGCAACATCGGGTTGGCTAGGTCCGGTGCACTCAGGTCTTGCACGACACCGGAAGCCGCGTGTTCCTCGACGTGGGTCAGCTCACCGGCGCTATCCAGCGCAATGGTTTCCTTCAGACCGTAGATTTCAGAAATTGCGGTCGAATTGCTGGTCTTGCCAAAGGACACGGTCACGTCAAAGCCTGGGTACCGCAACATGGCGACCCCTTTGCCGTCCGCGCCGGTCGCAATCAGTGTCGGGTAGTACTGGACGTGTTCCGGTTGGCCAAACAAGGCAATCGCCAAGTAGATCGGATAAACGCCCAGATCCTGCAACGCGCCTCCGGAGAACTGGCGGCTGAAGACGTTGGGCACTTCGCCATCCAAGACCAGGTCGTAGCGCGACGAGTACTTCATGTAGGTCAGCGATGCCCCCTGGATCAGTGGCAGGCCCAACAAGGCCTTTTCCAAGGCATGGAAGTTGGGCGTATGCACGTGGCGCGCCGCCTCAAAGAACTTCACTTGGGGATGTTGCGCCAAGGCTGCTTGAATGGCCACCATTTCCTGGCGATTGCTGAAGGCCGGCTTTTCCACCACGATGTCAATATCGTGGTCGATGGCGGCCATGGCTTGCTTGAAATGCAGGCTGTTGGGCGAGGCGATATACACGACGTCCAGTTGGGCCTGCGTTAACATATCTTCATAATTGGTATAGCTAGCTTGGGCGTGATTTTTAGTAGCAAATGCCTCCGCCGTATCCTGATGCCGCGAGTACACCCCGGCCAATTCGTACTGACCACTGAGGGCCAAGGCTTCGACCAGCTGTTGGGTAATCCAGTTGGTGCCAACCGTTCCCATGCGAATCATATAAATCCCTCCAAATTGTTTCATTACCTATTTAATACTTAACGTCAAAAATTCACTAGACCACTTTTAGAGTACCACACTTCTGTGCGCAATCGGTCATCCGTGTTCGTCCCGGTCGTTACCGCTCCCCGATTTTGAAATTTGGTATAGCTAAACCGAAACCACCACTAAGCGGGGCAATCCTTATTTTACCAGGCACCTTCCCTGGACGATAGCCAGAGAATTAATTTTCCCCAAAATCCAGGGGAAATATTGCGGCTTTTCCGGTTAAAAATGTTATATTTAAAGGAGAAACTAATTCAAGGGAGGGATTACCGGTGAAAGGTCGAGACATCGCCTTATTTGGAATTTCACTGGTTGCCGGATTGACTGGCGGCTTTTCGTTGCGCAAAAAGAAAGACCCACAACCAAGCACGTCGCCACTCTTCTACGTTGGGACGTGGCAGTTCATTGACCCCCACAACCAGCGGCGCCACCGGTTAGAAATTAGTCCTAATCTTGACGTGCAAATCGATGACCACCAACTACAGGTCCGCGTTCAAGACCTCAATGAACAACAACTGACATTTCAGGATAAGTTCGGCTATCATCTGACGATTCACGCCAATGAACGTCAACCAATTTCCTTTTTCGATGAAGCCGACGACTGCACCTACGCCATGCAGCCGCTGACGGCTAAGCCAGACCACCCTAACGAAAACTAACGTGTTTAGAGTGGGACGAAAGGCGATTAGCTGGCGAGCATTTAAGGCTGATAACCAAATAATCCCGATCTTGGATTGTTTGGTTATCAGGTTTAAGCGAAACCGGCTGCCTTTTGGCGCACGTTTCAGCTAGATAAAGGTGAAGTGAAAGAGCCTGGGGATTTTGTCCCAGGCTCATTTTTTGTCTATTGCGTTATGCATTTAAAACGTCCGGGAAGCACTCTTCCGCCGTCGCAGCACGTTTTAATCGTTGCACGAACACCAAGGCGTTTTCGATATCCGGCTTGATCTTTAAAACTTGGTCCGCGCACGCTTGTTGCGAGAGGGGTTGCTGTTTCACCTGCTTTTCGGCAATGAAGTCCATCACGGCCTGACCTTCTGCCGCTGACAGACGGGCCGTTAAGAGGCCTAACGCCACCGATTCCAAATGCGCACGGTCGGCTAATTGATTCAACACCGTGATCATCAATTCCTCGTGATCAAAAATATTAACCGCCATGTTAACATCTCCTCTCAACTAATTGGCCGCGAACTTCTGCCAAGCGTGCTGGTTGCCGTTGAACACGGAGCGCACAACGGGTAGACTCTGACCATTTTGGGTGACACTGCCATCCGTGTCATATGCGATCAGCTTGACCTGAGCGCTGTGCCCGGCTAATTTGCCACCGGTGACCCAATAATCTTGTGCGGGTAAGACCGGCCGAACGAATTGCGTCAACACCTGTTGCGTCGCCAAGATGATCACACCCTGATGATACCATTCGAGCTCACTGACCAGCTTCTTCAGTTTTTGGCCTTGCTTGGCCATATCGACATTACTACTATTATATTTACCATAATAGTTCACGGCCACCATAATTGGGAGCGTCCCCGTATTTTGCCCGACCGTCGTGTGAAAATGCCGGTACTGGCGGTTGGCGGACGTGGTAAAGCTAAACGTGTGGGCAACGCCGACTTTGACGCTGGCCCCCTGAGAACGAGAATAGTTATCGCTGAAGTCGTCATCGGTGTACGTGGCTCCTGAAGTGGCTTGCAAATACACGAACTGAACGTGTTTAGCCAACTGCTGATAGTCCAGGTAACCACTGTCCTGATTGACCGTCACACCGCGAATCGGATAATTGGCCAACTGCCGTTTTTGGTGGGCCTGCCACTGCGTCCAGCCAAAACCCGCGATAAGCGCCACGACAATCAGTCCCAACAAGACCCACCACCGGCGATGGTGCCGACGATGAAACGTATTCTCATAGATGGGTTGAACCTCACGTCGCTTCACCGTCACTCACCACTTCTCCTCAGTCTGTAGAATATCATCTATTATACCATGCCTATCCCCTAAAAAAGCTTAAAGAAAAATGAGCCACCAAGCAATTTGGTGGCTCATCTATTTTACGGAAATAGTTGTCTATTATACAGTCGGTGCTGGCCGCCTTACCGTTCATGGCGGGTCTGTTCGATGACGTCGCGCACCTTGGTCAGCGTTTGGTCCGTTCGCGACGAGATCCGCAAGACCGTCATCATGAACAGGCTGTCCAGAATCGCCAGCTGTGAAATCAAGGAGTACATCCCCTCCGAACGATAATTGACCTCGTCCGTTAGTGATAGGAAGGAAACGTCGGCGGCCTGAGCGAGCGGCGAGCCACTGTAGCTGGTGATGGCAATGATGGTGACGCCATTTTTGTTTAGCTCATCGGCAATGTTTAGCGTCTCGTGATTCCGTCCCGAGTGGGAAATAATGATGGCACAGTCGTCTTGGCCGAGCTTGGCCGCCTGCATCAGTTGAATATCATAATCCGGATAAAACGCCACATTGAGTGAGGTTCGTAAAAACTTATGGTAGCCATCCAGAGCCGCAATCGATGACCCACCTAGCCCAAAGAACGTCACGGACTTGGCGTGAATCAATTTCAAGACGGCTCGCGCCAACTCGTGTTCACTCAGCGCCTCATTGGTCGCTTCTAAAGAATGAATCGTGTAGCGAAAGGTCTTGTTGGCAATGGTCGACAGCGAATCGCCCTCATCGAGTTCAGGAAATGAACTAACTTGCGGAGCGTCTTCAATCGCCATATGGGCCAGTGCCATGGTAAACTCACGATAGTTGGCATAATCCATGCGTTTGACGAACCGCGAAATCGTGGCCGTGGAAACACCGGTCGCACTCGACAGTTCTTTGATGGTCATCTCACTGACGACTCCCGGATTGTCCAATGCGAGCTGGGCAACTTTCTTTTCCGTCCGGGATAATTGATCATAGGTGCCCCGGATCTTGCCAATCGTTGAACGCGCGATGGTTGCCGCCCCCTTTCTAGCAGCCTTTTGCTGCGTTATTTCACTTTTTGTAAACATTTTACATCAAAAGCCTTGAAAAGTGAAACTTTTTTACATATAATAGCGTTGTCAGAAAAATTTCGCATCATGCAAAGGAGATTAATTTCATGAAACTCGGATTAATTGGTTTAGGTAAGATGGGTCTTAGTCTTGCAGAAAACGCTATGGATCACAACCACGAAATCGTTGGTTATGATTTAAACAAAGATTTTGTTGACAAGGCAGTTGCTGCAGGTGCTGAAGGCGCCGATAGCTTAGAAGATATGGTTGCTAAGTTACCTTCACCTAAGATTGTTTGGGTCATGGTTCCAGCCGGCAAGCCAACCGATTCCACGATCGAATCATTAAGCACGTTGCTGGGTAAGGGCGACATCTTAATCGATGGTGGGAACTCTTACTACAAGGATTCTCTTCGTCACAACGACCTCTTAAAGGCCAAAGGCATCGACTTCTTTGACTGTGGGACTTCAGGTGGTATGGAAGGCGCACGTTCACACGGTAACTTCATGATCGGTGGGGACAACAAGGAAGCCTTCGAAACGCTTCGTCCATTATACGAAGATATCTCTGAAAAAGACGGTTACCTTTACACCGGTCGTGCCGCTTCAGGTCACTACTTGAAGATGGTCCACAACGGGATCGAATACGGTGAAATGCAAGCCATCGCCGAAGGTTTTGAAGTGCTTGAAGCTTCTGACTTCGACTACGACAACGAAGCCGTTGCCAAGGTTTGGAGCCACGGTTCTGTTATCCGCGGCTGGCTCATGGAATTGGCCGAAGAACAATTTGCCAAGGATCCTGAACTTGAAAAGATCGCTGGCCGTATGCACGCTTCTGGTGAAGGTCAATGGACTGTTCAAGAAGGTTTGGACAGCCACGTGCCAACGCCAGTTATCGCTTTGGCCTTGATGATGCGTTACCGTTCTATGCAAGATGACACCTTCACTGGTAAAGTGGTTTCTGCTTTACGTAACGGTTTTGGTGGCCACGCCATGGACAAGGCTGGCAAATAACACTTTTTAATTAGCGACACGAAAGGAAGAGCTCTATGGACTACATGATTGGGGTCGATATTGGTACTACCAGTGTCAAGACCGTACTTTATGATACTGCGGGTCAGATGCAAGGTTATTCAAACAACCTTTATCCCCTCTATCAAGATGTGCCCGACATGGCCGAAGAAGATCCAGATGAGATTTTCTCCGCAATGATCGATGGGTTAACCACGGTAATGCGCAAGGCAGATTTGAAGAATGGCAAGATTCAAGGTGTCTCCTTCTCCGCTGCCATGCACAGTCTGATTCTGTTAGATGAAGACCACAAACCGCTGACCCGAGCAATTACTTGGGCTGATAACCGTGCGGTGAAGTACGCGGATGAATTACGTGAAAACGGTGTGGGTAAGCAACTTTACGAAAAGACCGGGACACCAATTCACCCAATGACGCCACTTAGCAAATTAATCTGGTTACGCAATGACCAACCTGACTTGTTCAAGCAAGCCCGCTGGTTCGTCGGAATCAAGGAATACGTTTTATACCGTCTGTTCGGTGTACTCCAAGAAGACTACTCGATTGCCAATGCCACTGGTCTGTTCAACATCTTTAAGATGGACTGGGACGACCAAGCCTTAGAAGTTGCCGGGATTACCCGTGACCAATTACCAAAATTGGTCGACACAACTGACCAAATCACTGGCATGAACGCAGATTACGCCGGTGTGATTGGTATGGACCCACAAACTCCCTTTATCATGGGTGCTTCCGATGGTCCCCTCGCCAACTTAGGGGTTAACGCCATTAAGCCAGGCGTGGTCGCTGTGACCATCGGGACTTCTGGTGCCGTTCGGGTCGTGACCGACAAGCCGAAGATCGACCCTAAAGGCCGGGTCTTCTGTTACTACCTGTGCAAAGACCACTGGGTAGTTGGCGGCCCTGTCAACAACGGGGGAATCGTCTTCCGTTGGGTTCGTGATCAACTCTTCGCACCTGAAAAGCTGACCGCTGAACAAATGGGCGTTGACTCTTACGACCTCTTAACCGAAATTGCCGCTAAGGTGCCAGCTGGTTCCGACGGCCTGATCTTCCACCCATTCTTAGGTGGCGAACGGGCCCCTATCTGGGACGCTAACGCCCGCGGTTCATTCTTCGGTTTGACGCGGACCCACTCACGGGCTCACATGGTGCGGGCAGCCCTCGAAGGGATTGTCTACAACCTGTACACCGTGATGTTGGCCCTCGAAGAAGTCGTTGGCAAGCCAACTAGCATTCAAGCAACTGGTGGTTTCGCCCGTTCAGAACTCTGGCGCCAAATGTTGGCGGACATCTTTGAACAAGACGTCACGATTCCAGAAAGTCCTGAAGGGACAGCGCTGGGTGCTTCTACGCTCGGGATGTACGCGTTAGGTCTGATCGATGATCTCTCCGTTGTGAAGAACTTCATCGGAGTCGCTAACGTCCACCACCCGAACCCAGAAACCTACGATGCTTACCGTGCCTTGGTTCCGATTTACATTCGCCTGAGTCGGCAATTACAATCAGAATACAAGAACATCGCTGAGTATCAACGGACCCACGTCCACGCAAAGACGAAAAAATAAGTTAGCCGGTTTAGTTTTTTCTGAAACTAAATAAAAAATTTAATTTTTCGCGAGTAAATTGTGTACAAACCACACTTAGTCTAGTACAATGTGTGTACAAAGTATTGAGAAGCCAACGCTTTCACGTTGGCTTTTCAAAATTAACTATATGAAAGGGCTTACTTCCTATGGAACTTCTAGCTTTACTTATCGGGGTCATCTTCCTATTGGTCCTCATTATTCGGTTCAAGATCAATACGTTTGTTTCCCTGATTCTCACTTCTGTCCTAACAGCCATGCTGTTGGGCATGAACCTCACCAAGATCGCCACGACGATTGAATCTGGGATTGGGAGCCAACTGGGTGAACTTTCCTTAGTCTTCGGTTTCGGGGCCATGCTGGGTCGGTTAGTTGCCGACGCCGGTGGGGCCTATGTGATTGCCACCACGCTGATCGACAAATTCGGTAAGAAACGCCTTCAATTAGCTATTATGCTTGCTTCCTTTATTCTTGGGATCGCGTTATTCTTCGAAGTCGGAATGGTTCTGTTAATTCCTATCGTCTTTGCCATCGCCGTTGAAGCTGATGTGCCAATCCTGTACTTAGGGATTTCCATGGCAGCCGCTTTGTCTGTTACCCACGGGTTCTTACCACCTCACCCGGCCCCAGTTGCCATTGCGCAAGTCTTGGGCGCCAATGATGGTAAGGTCCTCCTGTTCGGTTTAGTGGTCGCGATTCCAGCCGCCATTGTTGCCGGACCACTGTTTACGAAGTTGGCCCAAAAATTTGCCCCAACTGCCTTTCAACAAAAAGGGAACTTGTCTTCCTTGGGTGAAGTCAAGACCTTCAAGCCTTCTGAAGCCCCTAGCTTCGGCTTATCCGTCATAACTTCCCTCTTCCCTGTTATCTTGATGGCCATCACGACCATTTACAAGATGACGGTCGACGGTGGGGCTACCCCTACCAAGAACGCCACCATGTTGGACCAAATCGTGGCCCTGATTGGTGACCCAGCCATCGCCATGTTAATTTCCCTGATGGTTGCCATGTTTACCATGGGTTGGGGTCGGAAACGTAAGACCGCTGACATCATGGCTACTTTGGAAAATGCCGTTAAGTCAATCGCCATGCTGCTGTTAGTTATCGGTGGTGGTGGGGCCTTCAAACAAGTCCTCATCGACGGTGGTGTTGGTAAAGAAGTTGCTAAACTCTTTATCGATTCCAACATGTCCCCACTGATCTTAGGTTGGTTAGTCGCTGTGGTTCTGCGGGTGGCTTTAGGTTCTGCCACGGTTTCCGCATTGACCGCTGCCGGGATTGTTGCCCCATTGATGGCGCAATCCGGTGTTGACCCAGCCTTGATGGTGCTGGCCATTGGTGCCGGTTCCTTAGCCGCTTCTCACGTGAACGATGCCGGTTTCTGGATGTTCCGGGAATACTTCGATTTGACGGTTAAGCAAACGCTGAGCATCTGGACCGTGCTGGAAACTGTGATTTCCATCGTGGGTATCCTGATTGTTCTGCTGTTGAACATGGCATTCCACTAGAATTTTTCTGACAATTAATTCGAGCATCATCTCGTCCGCTGCCCAGTTCTGGGTGGCGGATTTTTTTGGCAACATAAGTTATCCTGGCCGCCTACCGTTCGCCCCCCACTTCCCCCATCACGCAGCATCAACTTGCGTACCAAGACGAACATGGTCCAACAACCTCCCTCACCTATCACCCATTAATCGCTAAACGACTCAGGGTCAAAACTAACGCATCCCTTACGCACTAAATTGTACCCAATCTAATTCTCAGGGAAATTTCACGCTCCCCACCGACATCACCCAAAAATCCGTGCTATAATAGTTGAATCAGTCATTTGAGAGAAGAGAGGCGTCAAGAGTTTGGCAAAAGAGTTACGCCGAGAAATCGGCACGTTTACCGCCCTGGCCACCGTCATGGGAACCGTGATCGGCGGCGGGGTATTCTTTAAGACTGCTAGTGTCGTGGCCGCTAACCATTCGGCCAATATGACGCTGCTGGCTTGGATTCTCGGGGGAGTGTTGACCATCTGTGCTGGTCTGACCAGTGCCGAGCTGGCCGCCGCAATCCCGCGCACTGGGGGCGCCATGCGCTACCTGGAATATGCTTACGGCAAGCCCGTGGGCTTCTTGATGGGATGGGCGCAATTACTGGTCTACTACCCCGCCAATATCGCGGCTCTGTCGATCATTTTTGGGACACAGTGGGTTGCCCTATTTCACCTCAGCAGCAGTTGGCAGCTCCCGGTGGCCATCATTTGTGGTCTGAGTATCACGGGACTGAACTTCTTGGGCGCCAAGGTGGGCGGTTCTGTGCAGTCGGCGGCCTTGGTCTTTAAATTGATCCCCATCATCGTCATTGTCGGTATCGGCCTCTTTGCGCCGGCCAACGACCCGATTCAGTGGTGGCCCATTACCACCGGGGACCACCTCAATTGGGGCACCGCCTTTAGTTCCAGCCTGTTGGCAACGATGTTTGCCTATGACGGCTGGATCAGCATTGGAAACATTGCCGGCGAAATGAAACACCCCGAACGCGACCTACCGCGGGCCATCGTCATTGGGTTGGCGGGCATCACCATCATTTACACGTTGGTCAACCTGGTCTTCTTGAAGACCCTGCCCATCGACCTGATTGCCGGTAATCAAAATGCCGCGGCCGATGCCTCCATGAAATTGTTCGGGCAATTTGGCGGTAAATTGGTCACGATTGGTATCCTCATCTCCGTCTACGGTGCCATCAACGGCTACACGTTGACCGGAATGCGGGTCCCCTTCGCCATGGCCGCAGAGGACAGCCTGCCATTTTCCAAATACTTCCGACGCTTATCTCGGCGGACCTACGTCCCCTACTTTGCGGGAACCGTTCAGTTTATCATCGCCCTCATCATGATGCTGATGGGCAGCTTTGATCTTCTGACGGACATGTTGGTCTTTGTCATGTGGTGCTTTAACTGTCTGATTTTCATTGCCGTGTTCAAACTACGGCGGACAGAACCCGAATTAGCACGGCCGTATCGCGTACCCGGGTTCCCCGTGATTCCGTTGATTGCCTTGTTGGGAGGCCTCTTCATCCTGGTTACCACCCTGGTCACCGAAACTGGCTTGGCCGTAACGGGGCTGGCATTGACCTTGATTGGGCTACCCGTCTACTACTGGCACCAACACCATCCGACTGTGGAGTAATCACGATTTATTCACGCTGGTCGCCTGCCGTTGTGTAAAATTCATAACCCAAAAATCCTCCTACCCGGCTTAAACCGAGCAAGAGGATTTTTATTTATAGTTCATAACTGAAGCCCGAAAGACGAAAATCAGCTGGAACCATTATTATCATGCGACTCATAACGTTAAAAATATTCGTTCTCAGCCTCGCAATGCGAACTCTCAGCTAAGTAAGGTATGCCAGTCGCCCAACCCAACCCCCAGATGATAGCTACATTGACGACTGCTATTTAATTAACACAGTGTTGCTGATAGCCATCAATTTGCCGGAGGCAGCCAGGGTGGAGCCAGCTGTGTCGACGGTGTTGGCTGAGGTTTTGTCTCAGCCTACAGCGTGGGACGACTTGGGAGACTGGCGGTCTTTGCCAGGCTTTCAAGCGAACCGGAAGACCGCTTCTCAGGCTGGAGGTGTTCCCCATAGCAGGTGGAACCCTGGCTGACGCAGGCGCCTGGTTTCGCCAATATTAGGCTCACCTTTTAGTAATGTAACGGTGTCGGCAATGGTGGTAGGTCGGGGAATAGCTGGCGCAGGCGGGCGTTGGGGTCCGCCACGTGCGTTTCGCGGTCCTCTAGCACCTGGGTCACCCCATCAAAGGTGAACATCAATAGGTCGGCGCCATTTTCATCGCGGACCTGGTAGAATTGCACGCCGGCTTGCAAGGCCGTCAAGATGAACCGCTGCGCCTGGTCGCTCAACTGGGCAAGTTGTGGCAACAAGGCTGGGGCGCTGATGCGGTCGTGGTACCATTTGCGGGCAACGGCCTGACCGAATTTCATCAGACTGCCCTGTTCCACGTGCGCCAGCAACTTGGCCGCCGGCGTCAACTCTGGGTGCATCAAAACCTCTTCTAAGTCATCGATGATTTCCCACTGTTCCGTGTGCGTCGCCAGCGCTTCGGCCATCTGTCGCATTTCCGCAAAGATGCGCGACCCTTCTGCTTGATAGGCAGTCGGGGTCAACGGGTCTTCTAACGCCACGGTTTGGTTTTTGGCCCGCGCTTCGGTCAGGGCGGTGGCTAAATCCGCCGGTTCAGGTTGCGTCAACAGGTACAGCATGAAAATCTTCAAGAAATACAGCATGTGCCGACTGACCCCGTTGGGCGTGAACGGCGTGTTGTCGAAATCGCGCAGCTCCAGGTAACGGATACCGCCCGTTTGAAAGTCATGGGCGTTAGCCTGTCCCTTGAGCCGTACGGGGCCGTAAAACTCGTGAGCCGAGAAGTAGGTCCCATCGTCGATAAACTGCTGGAGCTGGCTCAAATGGGCCTTTAACGAGGTGTAGCTCACCTGTTCCTTGGCAAAATTGACGAAACCAAAGCGACTGTTGCGAATGCTGCGGACCGGGCGCTTTAATTCTGGGGGCATTGGATCAAAGAATCCCTTTTCCGCCAACGGACTAGCGCCAAATAGATAGGTCAACAACCACTGGTAGCGCACGAAGTTTTGGGCGATGCGAAAGTACAGGGCATTCTTAAAGGCAACCAGTGACGAAAATTCTTGGGTGTAGTGACTGTATAGCCGGTGTACCACGGGATCTGGCAGGCTGTAGTTCACGTGCACGCCAGTCAAACAGCCGTGTTGTAGGCCGTATTTTTGGATTAAATACTCGCGGTATGGTCGAATCGCGGGACGGTCAAAGTGATCGGCAATAAATTGCAGGTCGGTCGCGTCCATGACCGGCGGCATACTCAGCGGCCAGATGCGGTCATCGCCTTCTAGCGACCGATACGCCACCGTTTGCAAGGTATCCAGCTGATCCAAGGTCCCGCCGATATTGGGGTTGGGATCCGTGATGACCTCCAACTGACTTTCCGTAAAGTCCGTTTGTAAATACGGGTGAAAGGTCCGTGACCCCAGCTGACTGGGATGCGGGCGGCGGCTCAACCGGCCGTGCTGATCGATGCGCTGCTCCTCGATTTCCAAGCCAACCAAACTGTGATAAAGCTGTTCCGAAAGGTTTTCTTCGCGAATAACCGTTAATAAGTTGTCCAGCATGACGGTAACATCCCCTAACTGTCAAGATGAGTGTGACAAGCGCTAAAGGTCGTCAGTCGACAAGCACTGGGCATTCTCCCGGTCGCGGCCACGACCGACTCGCTTCCAATCTCTAGTTAACCTAAAGTGTAAACAATATTGGCCCCCGTGTCACTGATATTTCACCAGTTTTTCAAAAAATATTTAGTGACTGTCTTATCCGTTTAAATCGGTCCGCCTACCGTTACGTGAAACTCTAGGTTGGAACGCTGTGGAAGGACGCCCCGAGCTGGAAGCGTCCGCCATGGCAGGCGGACCCCCTGACAGCCGCGGGCACAGTAACTGGCAAGGCGGTCAGTTATAACGATGGCCATACAAAAAGACCAGCCAGGCGCAAAACCCAGTTGGTCTTTTTTGGAGATGAAGCCAACGATTCGACTACCGAACCGTTTCGTGAATCAGCGTGATTGGTTCAGCTGAGTCACTGATTTCAATGTTATCGTAGAGCATCTGCTTGATGTCATCGACGTTTTCTCGGTTGCTGTAGATGGTCAATAAGGTGTCGCCGGCCTTGACTGCATCGCCGACCTTCTTGTTCATCATGATACCAACCGCGTAGTCCAGCTTGTCGTCAGCCTTTTGCCGGCCACCACCGAGTAACATCCCGGCGATACCCATTTCATCGGCTTCGACCTTGCTAACGACCCCGTCCGTCTTGGCTGGCAGTGGGATCTTGTATTTGGCTTGTGGCATGATTTCTGGATGATCAATGACGTTCCGGTCGCCGCCTTGAGCCGCAATCATGTCACCGAATTTCTTCAGTGCGGAACCGTCTTCGATGGTCTTTTCACACATTGCCCGGGCCGTCTTCAAATCGTCGGCCTTGCCGGACATGACGACCATGTGAGAACCTAAGGTCAAGACTAAGTCCGTGATGTCAGCGGGTGCTTGGCCCTTCAGTAAGTCGATAGATTCCTTGATTTCCAAGGCGTTCCCAATGGCATTCCCCAATGGTTGGTTCATGTCGGAAATGATGGCCATGCAGTTCATGCCGACCCCTTTACCGATCCCAACTAAGGCTTTGGCCAATTCACGGGAATCATCCAGCGTCTTCATGAAGGCGCCGGCCCCGGTCTTGACGTCGATCACTAAGGCGTCGGTCCCGGAAGCAATCTTCTTACTCATGATGGAGCTGGCAATCAATGGAATGGAGTCCACCGTGTCGGTCACGTCACGCAAGGCGTAGATCTTCTTGTCGGCGGGGGCAATGTTCCCGGTAGCGCCGACAATGGCTAAGCCTTCATTTTTAACTTGCTTCTTGAAGTCGTCTTCACTGATTTCAACTTGGTATCCTGGAATCGCTTCCAATTTATCCAAGGTGCCACCCGTGTGACCCAGCCCCCGGCCAGAGATCATCGGCACGGGAATGCCCAGTGCGGCCACGATTGGGGCCAACGGAATACTGGTCTTATCCCCGACACCACCGGTCGAGTGCTTGTCGACCTTAACGCCAGGAATGCTGGATAAGTCCAAATGGTCCCCGGACTTCATCATGGCCATGGTCAATTCAGACCGTTCGGCGTCCGTCATGTCGTTGAAGTACGTTGCCATTAAGAAGGCACTGGTTTGGTAATCTGGAATTTCACCGGAAACGACACCGTCAACGAAGGTTTGAATTTCTTCCTTGGTTAATTCGCCACCGTTACGTTTCTTATCAATAATGTCTACCATTCTCATGTTTCAGCCACTCCATTTCTAATTGGCCACCGCATTGGGTGACACTTTCAGTAGTTGTGCTGCTGCGTGTTGATCGATAATCAGACAATTCGGATAGCCGCCTAACAAGGCCGCCTTGACGGCTGGGACTTTCGCATCCCCCGCAGCCACCAGAATCGAGTGTTCCTTTTGCTTTAAGCTTGCCAAATTGATGCCGATGGTCCGCCCATTCAGCTGCGGGTCGACGATTTCACCATTTTCGTCAATGTACCGGGAGAAAATGTCCCCCACCGCATGGGCCTGCAGCGCGGCCTTTTCGGGTTCGCGCAAATACCCTAGCTGAAAGACTAACGCGTTATTACGGACGGTGCCGACCGAGTAAATGGCAATGTTGGCCTTTTCACCCAGCTCGAGGAGGTACTGAATGTGTCGTTCCTTCTCCACCAATTCCTTAGTTTGTTGGTGGTCGAAGATAACCGGCAACGGTAAGTACTGGGGCACGGCGTGAAAAGCGTTGGCAAAGGCGTCAATGCTTTCATAAGCGTACGTGTGCTCCGTGGAATAACTCACGCTCCCTTTGAGCTGAATCACCTCAACACCGGTTAACGTGTCCGGCGCCAAGTTAGACCCAATGGCATAAATGGTCTTCCCCCAACCGATCCCGATGACGTCGTGTTCCTGCACGATGTCTTCGAGGTAGCGGGCCGCGTACGACCCAACGGTATTCAACAATTCCGCGTTGGCGGTCAACTGAGTCGGGACCACGTGAACCTCAACGTGATAGGCCGCGGTCAACGCCTGTTCCAGCGTTTGCACGTCCTGCACGGGGTCCACAATCTGAATCCGCACCAATCCTTGTTCACGAGCAAATTGCAGGAGGCGGGAGACGGTCGGCCGCGAGATGCCCAGCTGTTGGGCAATCTGGCTTTGACTCTGGTCAGCTTGATAATACATTTTCGCAACGGTCAACCCTTGCGCTAATCGCTGTTCCGTCGTCTCTGTCATCCCGATTCCTCCTTGTAATTATTTTTTATTGCTTGCCGCCTGCGTCAGTCAGAGGTTCCACCTGCTATGGGGAACGCTTCCAGCCATAAGGCGGGCTTCCAGCTCGCTTTGAAGCCTGGCTTAACCCGCCAGTCTCCAAAGTCGTCCCACGCAGTAACCTGGCACAAAACGCCAGCTAACTGCGTCGACACAGCTGGCTCCACCTCTGACTGTCTCCGGCTAAGATTGCCACCCGTCTCAAGCAAATGACTTATCGGGCCGGAATCACAACGGCAAGCGTCAATCTGGTTCACTTTCAGAAAACGGGTGCGACTCGTGTCCGCACCCGCTAGTGGTTAACCTTTAACGGCTGTGTCTAACGCAACCTTGATCATGTCGTTGAAGGACTTTTCGCGTTCCTCAGGTGTCGTGGATTCACCGGTAATCAAGTGGTTACTGATGGTCAAGACGGATAAGGCGCGAACATGGTACTTCGCTGCCAACATGAAGAGGGCTGTGGATTCCATTTCAGTGGCAATCACACCGTAATCAACCAGCTTTTGCCGGTCCATTTCGTCGTTGTAGAACCGGTCTTCGGCCAAGACGTTGCCGACCCGAACCGGAATGTTCAGGTCTTGGGCTACGTGGTAAGCCGTGTCCAGCAAGCCAAAGTCACTAATTGGCGCGTAGTAGATGCCTGGGCCAAAGGTGTTTTGGATGATGGAAGAATCGGTCGTGGCCGCTTGGGCCAACACCACGTCACGCACGTGTACATCGGGGCTCATCCCACCGGACGTCCCCACCCGGAATAAGGTCTTTGCACCGTAGTCTCTGATCAGTTCGTTAGCGTAAATGGAAATTGAAGGAATCCCCATCCCCGTCCCTTGAACGGAAATGCGCTTGCCCTTGTAAGTCCCGGTATAACCGAAGCAATTCCGGACCTTGTTGTAGCAAACTGGGTTTTCTAAGAAGGTTTCAGCAATGTACTTTGCCCGTAATGGGTCACCTGGCATCAAAACAGTATCAGCAATGTCGCCCTTTTTCGCTTCAATATGGTTACTCATGATTAGTTCCTCCTAAAATGGTTGTTCACTATTTCAAGTCTGCTAAGAAACTGTGGCCTTCATCGTTGCCAGCCACGCCAAAGTTGTCGAGCACAGTTGCCCCAAAGTCAGCAAATGGTGACCGTACGCCTAAGCTCCCACCTTGCTTGAAGCTTGGTGAGTAGACCAGCAAAGGCACTTGTTCACGGGTGTGATCGGAACCCTTGAAGGTTGGGTCGTTCCCGTGATCGGCGGTGATCATCAACAGGTCATCGTCATGCATGTTGTCTAAGACCGTGCCCAGGCGTTTGTCGAAGTCCATCAGAGCTTGACCGAAGCCTTCGGGGTTGCGGCGGTGACCGTACATGGCATCAAAGTCGACCAGGTTGATGAAGCAAAAGCCGGTAAAGTCTTCGGCCATGACGTGATCGACGTGATCCATCCCGTCCATGTTGCTTTCATTGTGGTAGCCTTCGTCAATCCCGTGACCGGAGAAGATGTCGTTGGTCTTCCCAACTGCGACCACGTGCACACCTGCCTTTTGCAGGCGATCCAAGTCGGTCTCACCGGTTGGTTCCAACGTGAAGTCCCGCCGGTTAGCGGTCCGAGTAAAGTGTTGTGCGTCTGGTCCCACGTAAGGCCGAGCAATGATCCGCCCGACTAAGTATTCAGGGCCGTTGACCAAGGAGCGGGCGTACTCACAGATCTTGTAGAGCTCGTCCAACGGAATCACGTCTTCATGGGCCGCAATTTGTAAGACGGAGTCCCCAGAGGTGTAGACGATCAAGTCGCCCTTGGCCATCTGTTGTTCCCCTAATTCGGCAATGATCTTGGTCCCGGATTCTGGCCGGTTCCCAATCACTTTACGACCAGAGAACTTTTCCAACTTGTCGATGATGTCGGCTGGGAAGCCATTCGGGAACGTGCTCAAGGCCTTGCGTACTGGCAGGCCCATCATTTCCCAGTGACCGTCCATGGAATCCTTACCGGCGGAGATTTCACGCATCTTACCGTAGTAAGCGTGCGGGTCGTCAGCGACTGGCACACCCTCGATTGGCGTGTCGCGCAGGTTGGACAACCCAATCTTCGCCAAGTTCGGCAAAGCCAGTTTGCCAGCGAAGTGTTGGCCGACGTGGCCCAAGGTATCTGAGCCTTCATCGTCGTACTTCGCAGCATCGGGAGCGGCACCCGTTCCGACTGAATCCATGACTAATCCAAAAATACGTTTGAACTTCATACCTATATACCCGCTTTCACAAAAGATTTAATTCTAGTAACCGGCCTTGTCGCCCGCATCGGCCCCGGTCAAAATGGCAACCGTGGCACTGACACCCAAACGGCTGGCACCGGCATCGATCATTTCTAAGGCTTCGTCCCAGCTGTGAACCCCACCGGAAGCCTTGACGCCTAAGCGGTCGCCAACGGTCTCACGCATCAACTTCACGTCTTCGACCTTGGCACCGGCAGTGGAGAACCCAGTGGAAGTCTTGACGAAGTCGGCGCCGGCCTTTTCACTCAACTGGCAACCCAAGACGATTTCGTCCTTGGTCAACAGGCAGGTTTCCAAGATAACCTTCAAGAGCTTGCCCTTGGCGTGAACGGCATCTGCCAAAGCCTTGATGTCGGCTTCAACGACATCGTTGTTACCAGACTTCAATTCACCGACGTTGATGACCATGTCGATTTCTTCGGCACCGTCGTCGATGGCCTTGTTGGCTTCGAAGACTTCGCTATCCGTGGCCATTGCCCCTAGTGGGAAGCCGACAACGGCGATTGGGTTGACGTCGCTATCCTTTAATTGTTCCGCAACGAAAGGAATCCAGTAAGAGTTTACGCAGACGGAAGCCGTGTCAAATTGCTTGGCTTCGTCGCAGGTTTGTTTAATGCTGGCCTCAGTGGCATCAGCTTTTAAGTTCGTGTGATCAATGTATTTTGCTACTTGTGCTTTGGTTAATGTCATAATATGAAACCCCTTTCATTTATCACCAATAGCATACCGGATAGCTGCACATTTGTAAACCCCTCGATTGAACCGCTGTTCAAAATCATGCACGTTCGTTCAATTGGTGGACGAAAAAATTTCACTTGTTGGGTTAATCGTTTTACTTAATCGAAGCCCGTCGTGATAGCGTTTTCAAAAATACTTGTGAAATTACCTAGTTCACGGGGACGACGTTAAAGGGCCTCATTTTCCTGGCAAAAAAAATTTTAAAAAAATCGACCGGACGTACTGATCCGGTCGATTGCGGTTTAAATTTCAGTTAATCGGGCATCTGGTCACGAATGGCCTGGCCGTCTTCAGTATTGGTCGGGCAGAACAGCGCGTGCTTGTCACTGACATAATACGTATCCCACTTATCCGCAATGGCTTGATAGGTGGCCGAGGTAAACTCATCCTTCATCATCCGCACTTGTAACGGCGCAGCAAACATATTCTGGGTCACGTAGGGAAAACCGTCTTCGTCATAAGGCACGTTGTCCACGTGATAAAACGTCAGCCCCTGCACCTCACCTTTGAGGTCCGGCAAACTGAGCCATTCTTGCCATGAGATGTGCTTGTTGGTCTTGATGTAGAATTTCGTACTGGTTGACGTCGTCGATGAGGCTGTGTTCGATTGGTTAGACTGGTTCTTCTTGCCCGTTGTTGCGGGTGACGTGGTCTTGGTACTGGTCGTCTTGGTACCGGTTGTCTTGGTACCGGTGGCTGTTGACTTTTGCGTTACTTGTCTTTGCTTTGCAGTGCTTGCAGAACGCTTCTTGACTTTTTTCGACCGACTGAAGACGACGTACTTCTCATTTACCCAGGCCCCCTTCCCCTTATATGTCACGTAAACAAATTCATACTTATAGTGGCTTAATGACATGGCTTTAACCTGATGAACTTGCTTGTTTTTCATAGTTCCTAGGCGATACGCCCGCTTCAACCGATAACGGTTATGCTTCACCTTATGTAGTGTATAGGCATAGTGCTTGTAACCAGACTTGCGAAACTTAAATGTACTCCGCGCGCGTGCGTGCATCCAGTTCAGTCGGTAACTCTTAGCGGCCTGTGCCGGCTGCGTCATCAATCCCCCACTCATTAAGCCACCTAAAACTAACAATCCAACAATTCTTTTCTTCATCCAATCCATCCCCTAGCGGCTTCTAACGCGGCCAATTTGCGTGTCGGACGCATTCATCTTCAAGCAATGCGCCACCGACACAACTTCTTCAGTCTACTCACGGTAGGATTCGTTGTCAACAATCGCTCGCCTAAAAAGTTCAGGGGCCCAATCCTATACCCAACTGTCGTGCGAACCGCCTCATTGCATTTACCTTGACCCTACCCAATGAAGCTGGTAAGCTACCAGGCAATAATAGATTTGCCATCAATCTACTAACGACTCATATCTTTTCAACTTACGACCTTTTTACATCGACACCACTATTTTGCAAGGCGGTTAGTCAAGTTAGTAACCTTACTACTGAACCATCACCCACCGAGAAAGTTCATGGGCGCAAAAAAATCGCCAGGGAAATTCCCTCGCGACGTTAGCAGCCCAATTCCACTAAGGAATTAGCTATGACTCCTCCCAATGGTTCAAGCGATCTACAGCTTACCCTTAGCCGCACGCTGCCGTAAAGCGTGGATAAAATCACTCTTTTTACCAAAAAAGAGACAGTTCTGTGGCACCTGATAGAGCGCCGATAAACGCTCAATCGTTTGAATTCCAAGGTTCGAACTGTCCCGTTCCCAAGCAGCCAGCGTTTGGTAATGGATACCTAAGCAAGCCGCGGCTTCCTTTTGCGAGTACCCGGCATTGTGCCGAGCGGCTTCCAGTGTCATTTGCACCTTATCCATCACGGACTCCTCCTTACAAACACTTTCACATCTTAAACGAGTTTATTCGTTTTGTCAATTGCTGATTAATAATTAGGGGTGTTTTTTAAGTTTTTTTCTCATAAGTTTGCTTGTATTCTTGCAATTCGTTATAATGACGATATCAAAGGTTATTTTACTAAAACTATCTAAAGGAGTGAACGTCGTGCCCCGCCATGAATTATCGCCTTTTGAAAAGAACATCCGTCGAGTCATCGCGCAGAACTTAAAGGCAGCCAGTCGCGACATCACACAAGCTGAGCTAGCGGGGAAAACCGGCATTCCCACGTCGACTTTATCCGGCTACTTCGCCCAACGTTCCACCCCCAGCCCCGCGAACGTCGAAAAACTCGCGACTGCCCTTGGCATACATAAATCCGCTATCGACCCCCGGTTTGACGAAGACCTGCTCGATAACAATATTCATTTCGAAGCCATCTATGCCCAGCTTTCGCCCGACCGTCAGCGTGCCGTTCTGACCTATGCGCAACAACAGTTACAGGCACAATTGTCTGGTCTGAAATGATGCATCTGCAAAAAAACAGCCCTGCCACCGATTTTGGTTCGCAGAGCTGTTTTTTATTTTTTTTATTTTGGAATTTCACCTAAATCTTTACTTCTTTACCAGTACCGTCACAGATTCCACATGCGGCGTCTGTGGGAACTGGTCAACGGGTTGAATCGGGCCGTCGATGGCGTAGCCGAGTTCTTGGAACCGGGCCACGTCACGCACCAGCGTTGCTGGGTTACAGCTGACGTAGACGACCTTCTTCGGCCCCATCTTGGCGGTGGAGTCGATCAGGCTTTCGGCCAGGCCCTTGCGTGGTGGGTCCACCACCACGACGTCGGGCTTGATGCCGGCTTCTTGCCACTTGGCCATTTGGTCTTCGGCCTTGTCCACGGCGAATTCAACGTTGGCTAAATGGTTCTTTTGCGCGTTGACCTTGGCGTCTTCAATGGCTTCGGGCACAATATCGACCCCGTAAACGCGCTTGGCGTGCTTGGCTAAGGCCAGAGAGATCGTCCCGATCCCACAGTAGGCATCAATCACGGTCTCTTGACCGGTCAGGCCGGCCTTGTCGATGGCCATTTGGTACAGCTTTTCGGTCTGTTGCGGGTTGACCTGATAGAAGGACCGTGCCGAAATGGCAAAGGTCAGCCCCATCAGGGTGTCTTCAATCGTAGGCTTGCCATACAACGTCCGGGTCACGTTGCCCATGATGACGTTGGTCTTCTTCGCATTGACGTTTAAGACGATGCTCGTGACCTCTGGCAGGGCCTTGTGGATCTGGTCGACCAATTGGTCCTGACTTGGCAACTTCTGCTGACGGCTGATTAAAACGACCATCATTTCGTGGCTATAATACCCGCGTCGAACCATGATGTTGCGGATAACACCCTTGTCACTGATTTCGTTGTAAGCTGGAATTTCAAATTGGCGCAGTAAGTCGCGGACCTTGACGATGGCGTCATCGATGGCGGGATCTTGAATGTAGAAGTCCGTCAAAGGAATCAATTCGTGACTGTGTTGGCGGTAAAAACCGGTCTCCAACTTACCCTTGATCATCCGCACAGGCACCTGAGCCTTGTTACGGTATTGCGTCGGGTTGGCCATCCCCAAGGTTGGGGCGACGTCAACGTCTTGGTGCGCCTTACTGAACAGCTCTTCAATCTGGTGTTGCTTAAATTTCAATTGGGCCGGGTACGCCAGGTGTTGTAAGGGCGCAATTCCCGTTTGCCGGTAGGTCTTGTCCACGTCCTTGACCCGGTCGGGCGATTCGCTTTGCCAAGCAATGGCGCGGGCAAAGCCGTAGTGGCTCTGAACCTTGGTCACTTGGATGGTGATGTCTTCACCTGGCAAGGCATTTTCGATGAACAACGGGAAGTCGTCCACCTTGGCCACGCCCATCCCCTGATACGTCAGGTCGGTGATGGTCACGTCTAGCCGTTCGTTTTTACTGACTGGTGCTTTTGTTTTCATAATAACCTCAATTTCCTTAATCAGAAAGGGACTTTGCTGCTCATTCGTCGCGCAAAATCCCTTTCAGTAACTATCTATAAGCCGTTTAGTCTTCGGACGGTTCGTCCGCGTCCTCCGGTAAACTTTCCACTTGCTTCACGAAGTTTTGCTCCGCGGCCAGCAGTTCTGGCGATTCGCTGGTGACGGCCGCATCCGGAATATCATCCAGATTGGCGTACATCTCAATGTGTTGCCGCAGGTTGCGGAACTTCATTGGTGCATCCCCACCGTACTCGCCGTCCAGGTTGATCATCATGCGATCTTCCACCGGCCGGGCGACCACCTTGCTGGTCTTTTCGTAAATGATGTGGGGGTCGTTGATGTGCTTGCCCCCGTTCAAGACCAGGCCCATCAGCCGCAAGATTTCCGGCATGCTGGCGGTCTTGACGATGATCATGGTGAACTTGCCGTCATCTAACGCCGCATCGGGAACAATCTGTTCAAAGCCCCCGATGGAGTTGGTCAGCGCCAACAAGAACATCGACGCCTTCCCCCGGAAATGCCCACCGTCGTAGGTCAGGTCCATGTCGATTGGCTTAATGCGGGGCAACAGTTCAGCGCCCTTCATCAGGTAAGCCAAGTAACCAAAAATGGATTTCAAGTTAGACGGCACGTCATAAGTCAGTTCCGTCAACAGGCCTCCACCCGCAATATTGATAAAGTAGGTATCGCCGGCTTGACCAATATCCATCTTAATCGTCTGGTCCTTTAACACGACCTTGGCCGCCGCCAGCGGGTCTTCGCGCGGAATGTGCAAGGCCCGGGCATAGTCATTCGTGGTACCGGCAGGAATAATGGCCATCTTGGGACGGTGAGGCAAGCCAGCGATCCCGTTGACGACTTGGTTAATGGTCCCGTCGCCTCCGGCCGCCACGACCAACTCAAAGCCGGCCTTGGCCGCCCGAGTCGCTTCGTCGCGAGCTGAATTTGGTGCCGCAGTGGTCGCAAAGGCACTGGTCTCGTACCCCGCTTGCTCGAACACTGCTAAAATATCGATTAGGTCTTTCTTCAACGCCTCGCGTCCTGAAGTCGGATTGTAAATGACCCGTGCCCGTTTACGCATGCTGTGCCTCCAATAGTGCCTAGAAATTACCAGACACCCTTTTCTCTTTAAATCGCCGTTAACACGTGTCCCTCAGTGGCCACGTCTCACGTCTTTATTGTTGTAATGCCTTCATTAACAACTGGTTCACCACTTGTGGGTTGGCTTGACCGTGCGTTTGCTTCATGATCTGGCCCACTAAGAAGCCCACAGCCCGTTTCTTCCCGTTGTTAAAGTCTTCGATGGATTGCGGGTTAGCCGACAAGACATCGTCAATGATTGGTTGTAACTTCGCTGGATCTGACAGTTGAACCAACCCATGTGCTTCCACGTAGGCCTTTGGTTCTTCGCCATTGGTGATGGCCTTGAAGACCTTCTTGGCCATCTTGCTAGAAATGGTGCCGTCAGAAATCAAGTTGATCATCCCGGCCAAGTTGGCTGGTGTCAGCTTGGTAGCCTGTAAGTCCACTTGCTTTTCGTTCAGGTAGGCGTTCACGTCCCCTTGCAGGTAGTTGGCCGCCATCTTCGGATCCGCCTTTAAAGCCACCGTAGCGTCAAAGAAGTCAGACATTTCCTTGGTTTGGGTGATGACCATGGCATCGTAATCCGTTAAGCCCAGTTCGTTGACGTAACGTTCACGCCGCTTCCCAGGCATTTCTGGCATGGCGTCACCCAATTCCTTGATCCAGTCATCGCTGATGTTCAAGGCAGGTAAATCTGGTTCTGGGAAGTACCGGTAGTCGTCTGAGCCGGCCTTGACCCGCATCAGAATCGTCTCGCCAGTCTTTTCGTCAAAACGGCGGGTTTCTTGTTGTACGGAACCGCCGGACATCAAGACTTGTTGTTGACGCTTTTCTTCGTATTCCAACCCGCGTTGCACGTAGTTGAACGAGTTCAAGTTCTTCAACTCAGTCTTGGTCCCAAACTTCTTTTGCCCGACCGGCCGCACGGAAATGTTGACGTCGACCCGCATCGACCCTTCTTCCATCTTCACGTCAGAGATCCCGGTAAATTGAATCCGTTGGCGCAAGGCTTCCAAATAGGCGTAGGCTTCGGCTGGTGAAGCGATGTCTGGCTTCGACACGATTTCGATTAATGGCGTGCCTTGCCGGTTCAAATCAACGTAGGAATAGTCCCGTTCGTGGGTGTTCTTCCCGGCATCTTCTTCGATGTGCATTTCGGCGATCCCGATTTTCTTCTTCACGCCGTCAACGTCGACTTCGACCCAACCATCATGACCGATTGGCTTGTCAGATTGCGTGATCTGGTAAGCCTTCGGGTTATCTGGGTAGAAGTAGTTCTTCCGGTCAAAATGGGTGTGTTGTTCCACCGTGGCGTGCAGTGCCAAAGCGGCGATGATCCCATCGGCAACTACGCCCTTGTTGGTGGTTGGCAGTACCCCAGGATACCCCCAGTCAATGACGTTGGTATTGGCGTTAGGGTCGGCACCATAGGCAACTGGTGACGGGCTAAAGATCTTTGAATTTGTCTTTAACTCAATGTGGACTTCTAGTCCAATCGTGGTTTCAAAGTTCATTAGTTTTGACCTCCTAACGTGGGTACTTGTAAATGAAAGTCGGTGTTTTGTTCAAAGGCGTAACCCGCTTTGTACAGCGTGCTTTCGTCAAATGGCCGACCGATTAATTGCATCCCGACTGGCAAGTTGTTGCTGAAGCCAGCTGGTAAGGACAGCCCTGGCAATCCCGCTAAGTTGACCGGAATTGTCAAGACATCGTTCATATACATGGTGATAGGATCCTTGATCTCGTCGCCAATGCCAAATGCCGGCGTTGGTGCCACGGGACCCATGATGAAATCGTGGTCCTTCAAGACATCTTTAAAGTCGTTGATAATGACCGTCCGGACCTTGGCTGCCTTCAAGAAGTAGGCATCGTAGAACCCAGCGGACAAGGAGAACGTCCCCAACATGATCCGGCGTTTTACTTCTTCGCCAAATCCTTCGGAACGAGACTTCACGTAGACGTCTTCCAGGTTCTTCACGTCTTTTGCCCGGTAACCGTAACGGATCCCGTCAAAGCGTTGTAAGTTGGAAGAGGCTTCGGATGAGGCAATGATGTAGTAAGCGGCCACGCCATACTTGTTGTGTGGCAGGGAAACTTCGTCCACCGTGGCCCCTAACTTGCGGTACGTGTCGGCAGCGGCCAAAATGGCAGCCTTCACGTCTTCGTTGACCCCTTCGGCCAAGAATTCCTTAGGCAAACCAATGCGCATGCCCTTGACACTCGTGGCGTCATTTAAGTCCGCCGCAAAGTCAGGAACGGCCTGCGTCGAGCTGGTCAAATCGTGATCATCATGACCGGCGATAGCACTCAAGACCGTCGCGTTATCCTTCACGCTGCGCGTCATTGGGCCAATTTGGTCCAAACTAGAGCCAAAGGCAATCAGACCCCACCGAGAGACCCGACCATACGTGGGCTTGATCCCCACGATGCCGTTAAAGGCTGCTGGTTGCCGAATCGAGCCACCGGTATCGGACCCTAAGGCAACGGGCACTTGACCAGAGGCTACGGCTGCGGCGGAACCACCTGAGGACCCACCGGGAACCTTGGTTTGGTCCCAAGCGTTCTTCGTGGTCTTAAAGGCTGAATTTTCGGTCGACCCACCCATGGCAAATTCATCCAGGTTGGTCTTGCCGACCGTAATCATTTGCGCGTTGGCTAACTTTTCCGTCACCGTGGCGTCGTAGACTGGCTTGAAGTTTTCCAAAATCTTGGAAGCGGCCGTGGTCGTTAAGCCCTTGGTCACAATGTTATCCTTCAACCCCACTGGAATCCCCGCCAATGGTTGATCGGCGTTGATCCCTTGTTGATCAATTTCCGCGGCTTGGTTTAAGGCCGCTTCTTCGTTTAAGTTTAAGAAAGCATCGATTTGAGGATCGGTTGCTTTAATGTTATCGAAAGTCGCCTGCGTTAATTCCTTGGCGCTAATTTTCTTAGCGACCAGGTCAGCATGAAGACCAGCGAGATCTTTGTCAAAATAGTTCATTTAGTCGTTATCCTCGCTTTCATCGATGATGGCAGGTACCTTAATAAAGCCACGAGCGGCATCTGGCGCGTTGTGCAACAGCGCTGAGCTCTGCCCCCAGTTATCGGCGACGTCCTCACGCATCACGTTGAGTTGGTCGGAAACGTTGCTGGTGACGTCAACACCATCGGTATCCACTTCACTCAGTGATTCAAACATACCGATAATGTCGTCCAATTGGGGCGTAAAGGCGTCCAATTCGGCATCCGTAAATTCAAGCTTTGCCAGGCCGGCAACGTGTTGAACTTGTTCTCGATTAATTCGATTAGCCATCAATTATCCCTCTTTCTAATTTATCCGCAATTCACCGTTTATTCCAGACTTCGCCAAGAATAAACATACATTGCCATTCTACCATATATCTGCGGTCCGCCAAAGATTATGCGTTAATTTTCTTCAACGGTTCTTGCGACAGTGACGCTCGGCCACACGGATTGTGCTGATCGCCTTACCGTTCGCTAGAAATGAGTTGGAACGCTGAGGGCGGCGCATCTCCTCAGTCCGCCTGCCGTTGCGCGAAATCTAGGTTAGAACGCTGGGGGAGGACGACCCGAGCCAAACCCCGGTCTCGGGCCTTGCTTTGAGCCAGAAGACCCCTGTCTCAAAGTCACCAATTTGCCAGCAAAACCCACTGGCAAATTCCCCGGCTGAACCTAGATTTCGTTCCACTCTCGGCTACGGTAGTGACTGGACACTTCCTCGACTCCCTCAGTCTCAACTACAATGACTCGCCACTTCATCCCCACGGTCGGTCACGAACCAGTCAGCGGTTTCACCTTGATTGACCGCTGGTTTCTGAAGAACACGAAATTTGCGGTCTCCCCACCTAACAGTCCAACTCGCAACCGCTGTTGACCCTATCATCAACGCAGCGATTACGCAAGCCGTTTATCAGCCACACCAATCATTCACATCCACAATTAGCCAAAAGCGGACGACCGCGCACTCGTCACTCACAAACCAGGTGATGAATCCGCTGTCGTCCGCTTTTCTTGGCACTTAATGCCTTTTAGTAACTGTTAAAGACGTGACTGGTAAACTTCTTGGCGCCACTGGCCCGGGACAGGAAGCTTTGCGTGCCGTCCGTTGAGGCCACCGTGATGTCGATCGGTACCCCGGATGGCAAGTACTTTTGCGCCGCCGTCTGGAGGTACTGGGTGAAGCTAATGATTTCTGTTTGACTGTAGAATTGTGTCTGAATGTTGACGTGCATCCCCGTCAATGACTTGCCGTTGTAGTGGGCCTGTGCCGTGACCCCACTCAAGTTCGGGAAGAAGTTCTCGACTTCGGTCTTGAAGTTAGTGAAGGCACTGGAGTCATTGCTGTTCGGGCTACTAGAGCCACTCGAGATTGGGAAGACGTAATTCTTCTCGTCCATCGCCGTCCATTTAGCCACGCTAGTCGAGCCCGCCTTATTTTGCGAGTAAGCGATGAAGTCTCCACCGACCAGACTATCGTTCGAGGCTTGCCGGTAAATGGCAATCACGATTGGCACATCCTTCAGTGCGGACTTTTGCCGTAACCGCTTGAGGACCGTGTTGGCCGCCTGCTTGGCGTAAGCTTCGCCGGCTGCCTTGGTGATCTTGGTTTCGTAAGTGGCACCATACTGGGTCTTCTTGTAGTAATCTACGGAATTGACCGCGATTCCCACGGTGACCCCACCCAGGTGCAGCTTGTTGTTCTTTTGGGTCATGTAGTCTTGTTCTTCCAAGGCCTGGATGTAAATGGGGTTCCGCTTAGTCGGTGACGTTGAGCCGTTGCTCTTGGGGTTCAACCCTGTAGGATTGGACTTCGACTTACGGTCCAACCAGTTTTGCACCGTGGACGTGGTCAAGTGCTGACCTTCTTGGAAGACGTACTTCTTGGTCGAGAAGACCTTCTTGGACACGTTCAACATCCCGTTTTCAAAGCTCTTCAGGTTGTAAGTGTTACCGGAATCTTGGCTGTTCGTGACCCCACGTGACTTACTCGTTTGATAGTGGCCACTCTTAATGACCCCTTCGTAATCACCATCACTGCTTTGCCCAGTCAGTTGGGTGCTCCCAGGGCTATTGCTCCCGGAAGTTCCGGACATGCTGGAACTGCCCAAATTACCACACGCGGCCAAAAATAGGGGCACGGCGGCTAACGCCAGAAAAGTTCGTAACCGTTTCACGACTTGTTTCCTCCTAAAATCATCATTTCGTTGCGTTCATCGCAGCCTGCAGTTGCGCCTCATCCCACACGGGAACGTTGAGCGACTGGGCCTTGGTGAGTTTGCTACCGGCGGCTTCACCAGCAATCAGTAGATCCGTCTTCTTGGACACGCTGCCCGTCACGGTGGCACCGTGTTGTTCCAACCAAGCCGTGGCTTCCGGCCGGGTCAGCGTCTGCAGCTTACCGGTCAAAACGACCCGTTGCCCCGCAAATTGGCCCTCAGTATCGACGGGCGTTGCGGCACCACTGGTATAGGTCATGTTGACCCCCACGGCCCGCAGTTCGTCGATGAGTTCTTGGACCTGCGTGTTGGCAAAGTAGGTCACAACACTGTCGGCGATAATGCCGCCCACTGTATCAATGGCCGAGATCTGCTCACTGTCGGCGGCCATCAGACTACCGATATCACCAAATTCCGCGGCAATCGACCGGGCAGCCTTGGCACCCACGTGACGAATCCCTAAGCCAAATAGCAAACGTTCTAATGAATTATTGCGACTATTATCAATCGCTGTCAAGAGGTTTTGGGCGGACTTCTCCCCAAATTTATCTAAAGTTAATAATTGATCGGTCGTTAGCCGATACAAACTGGCCACATCATCAACCAATTTACGGTCAAAGAGTTGTGCCACAATCTGTGGGCCTAACCCGGCAATGTTCATCGCATTTCGGGAGGCAAAATGATTCATGCCTTCCGCCAATTGTGCCGGGCACCGCGGATTGATGCAGCGCAAGGCCACTTCTTCATCCAGGTGGACTAACTCGGCACCACAGGACGGACAATGGGTCGGAATCGGGTACGGTTGCGCATCCGCGGGCCGTTTGGCCGCCACGAATTGCGAGATTTCGGGGATGATGTCTCCGGCCTTGTGCAACAAGACCGTGTCGCCCAGCCGAATATCCTTGGCGGTCAGGTAGTCCGGATTGTGTAGCGACGCCCGGGCCACCGTACTGCCGGCCAACGCGACCGGTTCCATGACGGCAGTCGGCGTCACGATGCCCGTGCGGCCCACGGTCCATTCAATGTCTAAGACCTTGGTTTGGACCTCTTCGGGCGGGAACTTATAAGCAATCGCCCACCGTGGTACCTTGACCGTGGCCCCCAGTGACCGCTGGAGGGGTAACGGGTTGGCCTTGATGACGATCCCGTCAATGCCATAAGGCAGGTCAGCGCGTTTGTCCTGATACTGATCAATATAGGCCGCTACGTCCGTCATGTTGTGCGCCACTTGATACGTCGGGTTGGTCGTGAAGCCCAGTTCGGCCAGTTCATCTAACAGCCCACTTTGTGTCCGCGTGTTTAACGGCTCGTAATCGGCAATGTTGTACATGAAGGTCGCCAGCTGCCGGTCGGCCGTGACCTGGGTGTTGAGCTGGCGTAGGCTTCCCGCCGCCGCATTCCGTGGATTGGCAAATGGTGCTTGCCCAGCGGCTTCCCGGCGTTCATTGAGCGCCAAGAAGGCAGCCTTCGGCATGTAACACTCGCCCCGCACGTCGATCGTCAGCGGACGACTCAGCGTTTGGGGAATCGAGTCAATGGTCTTCAAATTGGCCGTAATGTCTTCACCAATCTGCCCGTTGCCTCGCGTGGAACCCTGAACGAATTCGCCGTTTTCATAGCGCAACGAGATTGCCAGGCCGTCGATCTTTAATTCACAGTTATAATCAAAGTCCTCGTCAACGTTACCGCGCAGGCGCTCGTCAAATTCCTTGAGCTCGTCGATGGAGAACACATCCCCTAACGACAACATCGGAATCTCGTGGGTCACCTTGGGCAGGTCACCGCGCGTTGTGCCCCCGACCCGTTGCGTAGGCGAATCAGCCGTCACAATGGCAGGAAAGGCCGTTTCTAGTGCCACCAGCCGCGCATACACGCGGTCGTACGTGGCGTCTTCCACTTCTGGTGCATCCGCATCGTAGTACTGTTTGCCCCACTTCAACAGTTGGGGCCGCAGGGTTGCCGCCTCAGCTGCCGCCTGTTTCTCGGTTAAGGTTTTAATGGGTTTGTCAGTCATCAAATTCCTCCCACGTTAGCGTCTACTTTTCAACTCGTTTGATAGGGGCAAAGGCGGCCAATAACCGCTTAACCCCCTGTTCTGGAAAGGCAATGTCCAGTTCGGCATCTTCACCGGTCCCGTTGACCTTGACCACGGTCCCAATGCCCCACTTCTTGTGGCTGGCCTTGTCGCCAACACCCCAGCTGACCTGGCCTGCACCGGTGCCTGTCGGTTCGCTGACCCGGCCGGTCTTGCCATGATAAGGCTTAGCCACGGCACTGGCTGTTCGCCGCGCAAACGGCACGTCGCGGCGACTAGGGGTCAAGCCAGACTTAGTTTCACTGTAATCCAAGTGCAGCAGCTCCGGATCGATTTCCGTCACAAACCGCGATTGCGGGTTGGTTTGCCGCCGCCCGTATAGCATCCGGGAATAGGCGTTGGTCAGATACAGCTTGTCTTGCGCCCGGGTGATCCCCACGTAGGCCAAGCGCCGTTCTTCTTCCAGCTCGTCGTCTTCGAGCATCGCCCGCGATAGTGGGAAAATGCCCTCTTCTAGACCCATCAGGAAAATGACCGGAAATTCCAGTCCCTTGGCAGCGTGCAGCGTCATCAAGGTCACCTCGGCGGGTTCTTCCTCGACGTCGTCTTGCGCCGAGACCAAGGCCAAGTCAGCCAGAAATTCGACTAATCGTTCTTCTGTTTCGTCATGATCTGCCTGATCCCAATCGTCATCGAACTTTTGGGTCACGGATAAGAATTCTTGGATGTTTTCGATCCGCGTCTCGGCTTCCAAGTTCTTGGCGGCCACAGCCTTGAGTGCAGCCATATAGCCGGTCTTGTCCAGCAGCTCATTGGTAATCTCAGACACGGTCATGGTGGCCGCTTGGTCTTGGATGCCCTTCAGCGTCATGCCGAATTTTTCCATGGCGTTGCGGATGCGGGCGCCCAGATTCGTGGCCAGCGCAATATTTTGCGTGGCTTCCAGTTCCGTCCAGTCGTTCATTTCCGCAAATTCCCGCAGCTTTTCCACACTGGTGGCCCCAATGCCACGCTTGGGTTCGTTGATGATCCGTTCTAAGCTCATGGAGTCCGCCGGGTTAGCGACCAACGTCAAATAAGCCAGCACGTCACGGATTTCCTTACGATCATAGAACTTGTGTCCCCCGACCATGGTGTAAGGCACGTTGGCTTTGACCAGCGTTTCTTCGATCACCCGGGATTGCGCGTTGGTCCGGTACAGGATGGCAAAGTCGCCGTACCCACGGTGATGTTGTTCGCGTTCTTCTTGGATCTTGGCCACCACGTAATGGGCTTCGTCATTTTCAGTTTGCCCGCGGTAATACGAAATCTTGTCCCCTTCCGGATTGTCCGTCCAGAGGTCCTTTTTCTTCCGATTGACGTTCTTTTGAATCACGTCGTTGGCGGCCTTCAAAATCGTTTTGGTCGACCGGTAGTTTTGTTCCAGCAGGGTCACGTGGGCGTTGGGGTAATCGTGTTCAAAGTTTAAGATATTTTCCATGTTGGCACCCCGCCAGCCATAGATACTCTGGTCGCCATCCCCGACGACACACAGGTTGCCGTGCTTTTTGGCCAGCAGATTGACCAACGTGTATTGGGCATCGTTGGTATCCTGGTATTCGTCGACGTGAATGTACTGGAATTTTTCTTGGTAGTAACCCAGCACGTCGGCATCTTGTTTGAATAGTTTGATAGTCAACATGATCAAATCATCGAAGTCCATCGCCTGGTTGGCCTGTAGCTCGCGTTGGTAGCTTTCATAGACCGTCGCCACCGTTGTTTCAAACGGATTGCCCGCGGCCTCACGCATCATCGCCGGCGTCTGTAAGGCGTTCTTGGCATTGGAAATGGCGCCTAACACCGAGCGGGGGTCAAACTTCTTCACGTCCAAGTTCTGTTGGCGTAAGACCCGCTTGATCAGCGTGCGTTGTTCACCGGGATCGGCAATCGTAAAGGCCCGGTTGTAGCCCAATTTATCCGCGTCACGGCGTAAGATCCGGACACACAGCGCATGGAACGTGGAGACCCACACGTCGCTGCCGTCCGGTCCCAGTAATTTGATGACCCGCTCGCGCATTTCCTTGGCGGCCTTATTGGTAAAGGTAATCGCCAAGATGCGCCACGGCATCACGTTGTTGTGTTCAATCAGGTAGGCGACCCGGTGCGTTAACACCCGGGTCTTCCCACTACCGGCACCCGCCAACACCAACAGGGGCCCTTCCGTTTGAAGGACAGCCTCCGTTTGCTTATCGTTCATGCCAGTCAATAATTCTTCTCCTGCCACCTAGAACCCAGTCCTCTCTGTCAATTAGTCTAGAATAGTATACCAAAAAAACATACGTTCTGCTGGAACTCTCACCGATATTTTAAAAGAAATTTCCGGCACCGGTTCCATAAAAATCCCGGTATTGCGCCTTAACCGACAAACGCACTCAATCAGCCAGTAGTGGTGATCAAGTGCGTTTTGAAATATTACCAAATTAATCTTGGTCGGTCAGCTCGTCTGGCGTGGATGTCGCCCAAATCGCCGTGTCATCCAGCTGGTCCAACAGCGTCTTCACCGTAGGCCCCTGAACCGTGACGTGACCCATCACGTCCTCATCGGCTTGCTTGCGCAGGTGATAGAACGTGAAGTCCCAGTTGGGCTTGATCTGCCACTGGGTCCGAATCGCCGTCAGCTGCTTGATCGTAAAGTTCACGGTCACGGCCGGCGTCAACAATTGCGGCGTCGCCAGTGGTAACCCGGCGATGGCACGCATGTGTTCGGCGAATTCATCGATCGTACCGGCCGCCGCAAAGACGTACCCCGTCTCACTAGGTGCGGGGACGATTTTCTTCACGTAGATGGCGCCGCTAGCTGTCAGGTAGAAGGACACCTCGAACACACCCACGTAGGACACGTTCTTAGCCACTTCACTGGCAATGCGGTGAATTTCACTGGCCACGGCGTCGTCGACCTCAGTCGGCACCCAGACGCGTTGTGGCCGGTCATCCACCGAATGGACCTCGGTAATTGGGAAGGACTGTTGATTGCCTTCCGCATCTCTGGCGACTAGAATCGAGAATTCCCGGTCATAGGCAATTTGAGATTCCAAAATGTAGGTTCCCCAGTCCAACAACCCGGCCGCCTTGGCAATGTCGGTTTGGGTCTTGATGACTAGCTCACGGCCGTGGGACCATTCCTTTTGAATTGGCTTTAAAACGCACGGATAGCCGATAGAATTGACGGATTGGTACACGTCATCCAGATTGATGATCGTGGCGTAAGGGGCAATATTGACGTTCAATTGTTCAAAGAAGGCCCGTTCCAACAGGCGATCTTGCATGATTTCCAGCATGTCGCTACCTTGTGGAATCCGCGTGAACTGCGCCAAAAATTTCACGACATCCGTGCTAACCCGGTCCGAGTCGTACACGATAGCCGCGCAGCTTTCCGCAAAGTGCTGGAGCTTGTCGCGGTCCTTCGCAGTGCCGACAGCCTTGAAGTCTGCTAATTGTAAAGCCTCACTCGTTTCGTCGGCACCATATGCCCCGACGCGTAGTCCCATCTTTCGCGCCGTGGTAACCAACATCGCGGCGTTGGCACTACTACCAATCACCCCAACAGTATCTCCCGGATATAAGACCGTGTTCGCCAAATTCATTCCCTACTTTCTTGCTTGACTTATTTTTGATTAATCACAATTTAAACCCATTCAAGTTCATTCTAAAGTTTAATCACGGATTAAACAAGCTAGCGCCCAATTAATCTTGGGCGAAAACTACTTGTCCGTCTTCAAAGGACGCAATGCTGGCCAATGCGACCAGCGGCACACCCGCATCTTCGACCAGTTGATGGCCTTTTTGGAACCGTTTTTCGATCACGACCCCGACCCCGGCAACGGCGATACCAGCCGTCTCCGCGATGTCAAATAACCCTTGGACCGCCTGACCATTGGCCAAGAAGTCGTCGATGATCAAGACGCGGTCACTCGCATCCAAGAAACGCCGGTCGATGGAAATATCGTTGTTGACCTGCTTGGTGTAGGAATAGACCTTGGCCGTGTAGAGGTTATCGGTCAACGTCAGACTCTTGTGTTTCCGCGCAAAGATCACTGGCACGTGGAGGTGCAACCCAGCCATCACGGCGGGCGCAATCCCCGAAGACTCCACCGTTAAGACCTTGGTGATGCCCATGTTCGCAAATTTCCGGGCAAACTCTGCCCCCATCTGATCCATCAATTGGGGATCAATCTGATGATTTAAAAAGTTATCAACCTTTAATACGTTCCCCGGCAGGACCGTCCCGTCTTGGCGAATGCGATCTTCTAAAAGTTTCATCTCTGCTTGACCTCCAAAAAGTATTTCTTTCATTCTACCTGATTGCCCCGTAAAAAACAGCCACTTGGCGCGAGATTTAGGAATGTTTTAACCAACTGTTTGGTGCCAAGAACCTGCTGTAACGGCCTTCATTGTTGCTGTGGTGCATAAGCTGGCCGCCTACCGTCCGACTTCACTCCAGATAGTAGCTGATTGTCATCAACCTGTCGCAGGTAGGTGGGGATGGCCCCCAACTGCTAGTACATCCTAGCCCAACCACAATCCCAACAGTTCTGCTACCACCGTGACCAACGCCAGCACGCCCAGGCTGCGGACGGCCAGGATGAACGTTTCTTTTTTCACCTGCACGCGAAACAATCCCTGCACGTTACGGACAATCACCGGGATGCTGAGCAGGGCCAGCAGCGACCATTTCGGCAAATCCCCTAAAGCCACACTGACCACCAGCGAGAGGTAGCCCATCACGTAGAAGCTGGCAAACAGCCATAACGCCCGCTGCTTGCCCAGGTAATAGACGATGGTCTTCCGGTTCAAGGACAGGTCTTCATCGGCGTCACAGATGTTATTAGCCAGCAATAACGCAGCAATGGCCATCACGGCGATACCCGATGCCAATAACACTCGCACCAACAGTCCTCCGGTGAACGCGGTCGTTTGATAAAGATTTAAATAAACCGTGATCAACATAATCATGTAGCCCATGGTAAAGCCGGCAAAAAATTCCCCCGTGGGTGTGCCGGATAACGGTTTCGGCCCGCCGGCATACAGGTAGCCGACTAAAAAGCAAAAGACGCCCATGGCCAGCAACGGCCAGCCGGTCCGCCACACCAAGTACAGGCCAATCACACCGGCCACGGTGGCCAAACTCGCCATCAGAGCAAAGATGCGATTCACTGCCAAATGGTGAACACCGATGATATTGGTGTGCTTCTTCCACTCCGCAGCCTGATTGCCAGCCTTGGTATAATCCTGATAATTGTCATTGATGTCGACGGCCATGTTGAAGAGGACCATCGCCACAAAGAACAGCAATGACACACCCCAGTTCAGGTGGTGGAAATTAGCCTGGACGAAGATCATCCCCAGCAGAAATGGCCACACCGAGGCAATCTTGGCCTTGATCTCAACGAGTTCTAAAAAAACACTGACAGTCATGGTGGTTCCTCCCGAAAATAAGTCTCTGTATCCTTTAAATTTGATGATAGCCCATGTCCCTTGGCAGTTCAACTGTTCGTGGATTCCCCGCCAGTTTTCCCGGCCACTTAATCAGCTGCCGATTTCCCCACCGCCCTGCGCTTATCGGTGCTAAAATGGGGAGTGTCACAAATGAGCGTCCGACAATCTGGCATTGCGGGAGTATCCTTTATTGACAACGTTTCCAGTTGTCGGTAAGATAAATTTTAATGTGACATACATAGCGAGGTGCGAAATGGATCGACAACTTTGGCGGCAATTCCCGCAAGTAGAACCGCAACTGGATGCGCTACAGGATTATCTCTTCCAAGAAGTTCAGTTGGATAATCAACCCATCCACAGTAAAATATTAGCGTTATTAAAATCCGGCGGCAAGTTGTTGCGTCCCGGTTATTTTTACCTATTCACGAAATTCGGCAACCAAGGCACACCGGCCGAGTTACAGGCAGGCGCCGCGGCCTTGGAAATCCTCCACGTGGGCACCTTGATCCACGACGACGTGATCGATGACTCCCCGACCCGCCGCGGCGTGCGGACGATTCAAATGAAATACGGCCAGCGTAACGCCATTTATGCCGGTGATTTCATGTTCACCGTCTACTTCAACCAGGTCCTAAAGGCCACGCGCGACCGGGCCTTGGTCCAGGAACACATCGACGCCATGCACCGCATCTTGCAGGGCGAACTGCATCAAATGGACCTGAACTACCGCGAAGACACCACGGTGGCGGCCTATCTCAATGAGGTCGCGGGCAAGACTGCCGAGCTCTTTGCTCTCAGTTGCGACACCGGCGCCCGCTTGGCTGGGGCCCCAGCCAACGTGACGGCTTTGACCCGCCAGATTGGCATCGCCATTGGCTGTGCCTACCAGATGTTAGACGACATCTTGGACTACGCCGGCGACCCGGCCAAAACGCAAAAGCCGGTGCTGGAGGACTTGCGCTCGGGCGTGTATTCCTTGCCACTGATTTTGGCCATTCCTCACGCCAAGCGTGACTTCCACCACCTCTTGCGTAAAAAACACGACATGACCGTCGCCGATATCCAAGCCGTGCAAGCACTGGTCGCCCAATATGATGGCGTCGGGGCCGCGCGGCAATTGGCAACCACCTACACGGACAAGGCATTGGCGCTGATTGCCCAATTGCCCGCGGGTCCGGTCCAAGACGACCTGGCCAAGCTGACCACGATGCTGTTGCGGCGTGACCACTGACCTAGATAACACCTAAAAGCGATTCCATTCAAACATGGCTGGTACTGGCCGCCTTACCGTCCGTCAAATATGGGTTGGAACGCTGGGGCGGACGGGCCGAGCCAAAGGACGGTCTCGGCGCCTCGCTTTGAGCCGAAACCCGCGTCTCAAAGGCGCCAGTTCCCTAAGCGACATGAATCGCGTCGCTAAGGGAACTCCCACGGCTGAACCCATATTTGGCGGACTCCCGGCTACAAACGTGCTTACCAATAACAATCGGTTTAACCCTTAGTGGCAGCTAACTTTACAACTAACTGTTTCCGACATATTGGTACGCGACGTCAATTCGTCGGAATAGCCAGAGATGGCCCCATCCAGATCGGCAGTGTTCTTCAGAACAAGGTCTTCCTTAGACCGATGCAGACCCCTAGTTTCACCAATCCCAGTGAATAAAGCCCTGCTGTTTCAGGAATCAACGCGTAAATTTCAGGTTCACATTTTAACAGACCATCTAAAAAGGTCCAGTTACTTGGCATTTTGCTGGTAACTGGACCTTTTCGATTAATCTTAGTTATATGACGACAATTCACGCTGATAGGTTTCAAGCGGGTGAATGTCGGCTGCGACGTCGTCAATTGTTCGGTGTTGTGGTTCCTGATTCACAAACTCTGTGTACCAAATGTTGACAGTTTGGGCATACTTGCGGACCAGCTGGCGAGCGTCTGTTGCCAAGTAGTGAAATTGGGTGTTGAGTTGACGCACAACCTCATCGCTTGTTGTGGCATCAGCTGGTCTAATCTGTTGTGCCACGATGCTCACTTCACTTACTTTCCCCGGTCCAAATCATACAACGACCGGAACCGTGCATTGTCTTGATACAACTGAGCTGGCGTCCCCTGCATGTCGAAGTGCCCGTCCTCGATGAAGCGGACCTGATCGACGTGGTTGATGCCCGCCAAGTGGTGTGTGACCCAAATGATCGTCTTGTCGTGGAGCACGCTGAAGACTGTGTCCAATAAATGTTGTTCGGTGATGGGATCCAGACTCACGGTCGGCTCATCCAAGATGATGATGGGCGCGTCTTGCAAGAGAATCCGGGCCAGCGATAGCCGTTGCCGTTCCCCACCGGAGAAGCGGCTCCCGGCCTCTTGGACCTCCGTATCGTAGCCCTGCGGCAGGCGGCCAACCAAGTCGTCCAGCTCGACGGCCTTGACCGCGGCGTGCACATCTTCGTCGGTGGCGTTCAAATTGCCCAGCCGCACGTTATTCATGACGGTGGTGTCAAACAAATACGGTTGCTGGTCCAACACGCCAAAGAGTTGCGCCCGTTGCGTTTGCAGCTGACTGACCGGTACGCCATTTAACGTGACCTGGCCGCGAGACGGCTGCTCGTCGCCCAAGATCAATTTGAGTAACGTGCTCTTCCCCGTCCCACTAGGGCCCAGCAACGCCAGCTTTTCGCCGGGGTGTAGGTCCAAGGACAGGTCGTCGATCACCTCGCGTTTTGCCCCCGGATACGTGAAGGACACGTGGTCTAATTTCAGTTCTTCCAGCGCGCCAATCGTGGTCTGCGCCGGCAGTTCGGGTTCGTGTTCATCCAAGCGGTTCACCCGTTTGATGGAATCCTGGTAGACTGGCCATTCACTGACCCCCTGGCTCATCCCCGAGAAAGGTTCCACGGTCGGAAATAGCGCCAGGCCAAAGGCGGCCACCCAGTTGGCTTCCGCCTGATTGTGGGTAAAGGTCAGCCCGGCCCACCACACGATCAAGACGACCGCCGCGCCGAAGATGAATTGAATCGCAAAGTTACGCCACCACTGAAAATGATGGTCAGCGCGCCGTAACGTGGCAATCTCGTCGATGGGCTGGTCTTGTTGCTGCAAGAAGGCTTGCCGCCGACCGGAAATCAACCAGTCGCCCAGCCCCAAGACGGCATCGGTCAATTGCGTGTAAAACCGCCGTTGGACCTGCCGCGCCTGAAATTCCCGCCGCCCATTGACGGCCACGGATAACAGCGGCATAAAAATCACAATAACGCCCAGTAAAATCAGCATCAATAGCCCAAAGGCCCAGTTGAAATACCCAATGCCAATCACCACGAACAGGTACAGCAGCCAGCCAATGACCAGCGGGAAGACCGTCCGCAGATACAGGTTTTCAATGTGGTCGATGTCCTCGGCCAAGATGCTCAAAACGTCCCCGGTCTGGTGGGTCTGCCGGATGGCCACGGCCTGCTTTTCCACGGCTTGATACAAGCGCTTGCGAAAGTCCGACACGATGCGCAGGACCCAGTTGTGACTGGTCAGGCGTTCGGCGTAACGAAAGGCCGGCCGCCCAATCCCAAAGGCCCGTGCCAAGACGATGGGCACGTAGATCATCAGGATGTTGTAGGGATGCGTGGCCGCCCGACTGATCAGGTAGCCGGAGTTAAACATCAGCGCGCCCCCACAAAAGAACGTCATGAAGCCCAAGAACAGGACCAACGCCAACAGCTTGCGGTACCGCCGCAAATACGGCATGACCCAGTGATCATGTTTAAATGTCGCAAAGAATCCTTTCATCGGGTCGTCGCTCCTTCCATTTCAGACCGTAACCGCACGTAGGCGCCGTTTTGTTGCCGGAGATCCGCCGGCGTCCCCTGTTCCACGATTTGGCCGTGATCCATGACCAGGATATAGTCCATTTCATTCATCCAGTGCAGCCGGTGGGTCGCAAAGAAGACCAGGTGGTCCTTGAAGACCGGCATCATGGTTTGTTTCAATTCGACTTCGGTCTCGATGTCCAAATGCGCGGTCGGTTCGTCAAATAACAAGATGCGCCGCGAATCATCCAGAAAGGCCCGGGCCAACGCGATTCGTTGCGCCTGGCCCCCACTGACCCCGCGAGCGCCTTCGCCAATCTGCGTGGCCAGACCGTCCGGCAAGGTCGCAATCCAGTCGGTCAAGCCGGCCTTGGCCGCTGCGGCAGTCACCGCCGAATCGCTGGCATCAGGCGCATAGAAGGCCAGGTTGTCGCGTAAACTGGCGTGAAACAGGTAAGGCGCCTGCGGAATGTAGACAAAACTGCGTTGCCAAGCCTGTTGGTCCAGGTGCGGCACCTGGGTCCCCCGCACGTTAATTTGCCCGTCAGCGGGGCTGAGAAAGCCGCCCAACGTGTTGATCAGCGTCGACTTGCCGGAACCCGAGGCACCGATAATGCCGACCTTCTGGAAGCCGTGGACGTTAAACGTGATGTCGCGCAACGTCGGCGCAGCATCGCCATAACTGACGTTGACGTGCGCCAGCGCCAGGGAATCATCAGCTTGCCAAACAGGCTCACGCGTCGGCAACAGTTGCCGGTCCGTCGGCGTCTCCCGCTGTAAGACATCCAGCACCGCTGTCAGGGCATTCTTCCCGTTCAAGGTGGCGTGATAGTCATTGGCAAAGTTACGAATCGGCGCAAAGTAATCGGGCGCCAGCGTCAAAATCACCAGCGCGGGCAACAGCTGAATCGTGTTGTCCATCAGGCCAAAGCCCAGGAACACGGCGATGATGGCGATGGATAGGGTCGTGAAAAAGTCCAACGCAAAGGTCGAGGTCATGGCAATCGTCAACGTCGCCATGGTCTTCTTGCGGTAGTCCTCACTGACTTGATACACGTTGTCGGCGTAGGTCTCGTTTAACCCCAGCTGCTTTAAAGTCGGTAGCCCCCGCAAGGTATCGACAAAGTGGTTGGACAGCCGCTGATAGCCGGCGTATTGCCGGTCGGCCTTGGCCTGCGCTGCTAACCCCAAAATAATCATGAACAAAATGATTAACGGGTAAATGGCCAGCAGGAACAGCGCCTCTTTCCACTGGATAAAGGCAATGTAGATCAGCACCAACCAGGGCGTGATCGACAGGTCCAGGACCTTGCCGATGATCATCATCAGGTAAGTCTGAATCTTGTCGATACCTTCCAGGCCCATGGTGACGACATTCCCGGTCCCCTTTTCGGCCACCACGCTGGGCCCCAGGTCAAAGAGCTTGGCCATAAATTGCTTCCGCAACGTCTTAGTCGTCTTCTCCACGAACGGGTACAGTAGCCAATCCTTTAAGACCGTCAACAAGTGGCGGGCTAAAAAGGCCACGGCAAAGATCGCCAACGGGGTGACGATCGTGCCAATGGGTTGTTGTTTCCAGAGCTGAACGATGGCGACCGATAAGTACTGCGCCTGAATAATAATCATAATGGCTTGAATCAGCGTCAGTACTGCTTCGATGGCCGCGGCCGGTTTTACTCCGGGAAATTTAAAAACACGTTGATCAATCAAAGTGATGCCCCCTTACAACAAGTGATAACTCATACTGCTATGATAGCATTTTTCTGGAATCTAAGCGCTACCAATCAGGGTGATTCCAGCTTATTTTTGCCAATTTAATTGGTCACAAGCCACCTGTGCTGACGTGGTGGTGACTGGCCGCCAAATATGGAGCAGACGGGCCGGGTCTCGACACCTCGCTTTGAGCCGAAACGTGTGCCAACAGGCCACTGGTGAGCATTAACACTGCTAGCCCACTCTTTTTCAGCGGACGACCCCATATTTGGCGAACTCTCGGCTAAGGTAGTGTGGGTTAATAACTATCGCCTTAGGCTCAGCCTTCAGTTCGGTCCAAAATGAAAGTCCCCACGGCCGAACAGCCGTGGAGACTTGGCGAAACAAATTTGTCAGTTTAGGCGTTTTGCTTTGGTGAAGCCAAGCGCTTGTAGAAGACCCAGTAGCTCCAGATGAAGTAGACCAACACGATTGGCAGGATGCTAAACGTCAGGATCGTCATCAGGTGCAGCGTATATGGGGAACTGGATGAGTTCTTGATCAGTAACGAGTAAGCCGGATTGTTGGCAATCATGACCCGCGGGAATAACCCGTTGAAGATCAAGACGACCACACTAATCAGCGATAATCCACTGCCAATGAAGGACAGCCATTCGTGGTTGCCCAAGACGCCCCAGTAAGCCAAGCAAGTGAAGATGACCAGTGCCACCACAATGGCCGTAGTCGTCAATGGCTTCTTGGCAAAGAAGTCGGTTGAGAAGTACAGCAGAATGGCAAACAGGACTTCCCCCGCAAAGAGCACGGGGTACAAGACCTTGTTCCAGGCCAATGCCCGTTCGCGCAAGGCCCCAGAAGTCTTCAGCCGGATGAAGTTCAAGCCGTGGACCAGAGATAAGACGGTCACAGCGACCCCACCGACTAAGGAGAACAGGTTGACGTAATCGAAGAAGTGCGCGGTCATGTCGCCGTTCTTGTCGATTGGCATCCCGGCAATCATCGCCGTGAACAGCATCCCAAATAAGAATGCCGCACAGAAACTACCAATCGTTGACGCCCATTCCCAGAAGGTCCGCCATTTTTCCGTGCGCATATTCGCTCTGAATTCAAACGACACGCCCCGGAAAATCAAGGCAGCTAAGATCAGGAACAGCACCAGGTAGAACCCGGAAAACAGCGTCGCGTACCACATCGGGAAGGAGGCAAACATGGCCCCACCAGCGGTGATCAGCCACACTTCGTTGCCGTCCCAGTGAGGTCCGATCGACCGGATCACCACGTCACGTTCGGCTTCATTTTTGGCGAAACTCTTCACGAGCATCCCCACACCGAAGTCGAAGCCTTCCAGAAAGAAGAAGCCACTAAACAGCACACCGATCAGAATAAACCAGAGCAGTTGTAAGTTAGTCATGGTTGAACGCCCCCTTTGAGTACGGATCAAGGTCAGTATCGCCCGCCGCATACCCATCGGTATTTTCAATATCCGGTCCGGCCTTCAACGTCCGGTGGCACAAGACGATCATGACGACGCCCATGCCGGCAAACATCAGGAAGTAGATGATGTTTGACGTGAGTAACGACGCAACGGAAACATTTGGCGAAACCGCATCGGCAATCGTGAGTAAGCCGTAGACAACCCATGGGTACCGCCCAAATTCAGTGATGAACCAACCAGCCGTGTTCACGATAAATGGTAGCCACAGGCACAGTCCCAAGATGTACAGGAACCAGCGTTGGCTCATGATCAGCTGCGACTTCTTGCGGTTGAAGAACAAGCCCACAATCGCTAACAAGGCAAACAGTGCACCCGCGCCAGACATGATCCGGAAGCTCCAGAACAAGGTCTTGGTTGGAACGTAATAATTAATATCATTGCCATATTTCTTGTCGTATTTCGCATGCAATTCCTTGTTAATGGTGTTCATCCCTTTGATGGTCCCCGTCGTCTTGTGGTAGCTCAACAGGTTCAAGACGTAAGGCACATCAACGGACCAGGTGGTCTTGTGTTGCTTGTTGTCAAAGCCGGCAATCGCCGCCCATTCACCCTTGTTGGTCGAGTCCTTGTAGAGCCCTTCCATCGCGGCAAACTTCATCGGTTGGTTGTTGATCAGGTAGCGACTTTGAATGTCCCCACTGGCAATAGAGCCCAGCGAGAAGATCAGGCCGATGACCAACGCAACGTTCAAGGACTTCCGGTAGAACGTGACGTGATCTTTCTTCAGTAACCGCCAAGCCGCACAGCCGGCAACTACGAAGGAAGCGGTCACAAACGCACCGAAAATCACGTGCGGAAATTCACTCCACAGTTGGGGGTTGCTCAAAACGGCGCCGAAGCTGACCATTTGAACGTGACCCGTTTGTTGATTAATGATGTAACCTAATGGGTTCTGCATGAAACTGTTGGCCGCCAAAATCCACAGTGCCGATAGTGAAGACCCGAACATAACTAACCAAATAAACAGCGTGTGGACCCACTTATTGAAGCGGCCCCAGGTGAACATCCACATCCCGATGAACGTGGATTCCATGAAGAACGCGGCCAGAGCTTCGATCGCCAGTGGCGCACCGAAGATATCCCCCATGAACCGCGAGTATTCAGACCAGTTCATCCCGAATTGGAATTCTTGAATAATCCCGGTGACCACACCTACGGCGAAGCTATACAGGAACATTTTGCCCCAGAACTGCGCCATCTTTTTGTAATCCTCATCACCTTTAATCGCATACATGGTTTCCATGACGGCGACAACGAAGGCTAACCCGATGGAAAATGGAACGAAGAAGAAGTGAAAGACAGTGGTCATTCCAAATTGGAATCGCGCTAGGCCTAGGATATCCAGACCAAGATTTAACATTTTTCTAACCTCCCCAAACGTTATTAGTGTAAATAAATAATTGCTGTCTTGACTCTATTATATCGAGTGATAAGTCAATACGCAATGGTTCAGTGTCAATCTACCGAAAGTTAATGGATTACATTCGAAATTTGTGTGCAATTAAGTTGTTAATCGTCGTGACACTTTGGAAAATGTGTGTCGTCAATGTAAGCGATTTCGCCGATTTAACGGGATTCCTAGGTGGAAACGGGTCACTCGTGCTAAAATATAGGAGACGACATCCGTCGAAGGAGGTTTTTCACATGACAGAAAGATTATTCACCTTTCCAACTCTCAATCAAGCCCAAATTGCACAGCTGACAGCCCTGGGCGTTGAGGTCGTTCCCGCCAGTGACTGGGAAACGGCGACTGATATTGACATCATCTTTGGTTGGGGCGAACACGGCGCCGCGGTGCTGCAAAATCCGCAAAACCACGTCCGCTGGATTCAAACCTTTAGCGCCGGGGTCGATTACCTGCCGCTAGACTGGATCCAAGCCCACCACGTTCAGGTGACCAACGCCAGTGGCGCCTATTCCGCCGCGATTGCGGAGTCCACGATCGGCTACCTGCTGTACTTCCTGCGCGACTTCAATGACGCGGTGAAGAACCAGGCCGGTCATTTCTGGCAGGTCCCAGCTCGCACAGAATTAGCGACTCTGGCCAACCAAAAAGTGGTCATCTACGGGACTGGCAGCATCGGCCAACACATCGCCGAACTGCTCAATGGCTTTGGCAACTACCCGTTTGGCGTCAACCGCTCCGGTCACGGCGTTGCGGGCTTCCAAGGCACGGTCAGTCTCAAGGATGACGCCGAGTTGGTCAAAGACGCCGACGTCATCATCAATGCCATGCCCGCCACGGCGGAGACCACGCACTACTTTAACACGGCATACTTCGATCAACTCAACGGCGTACGCATCTTCGTCAACGTCGGTCGCGGCAAGTCCGTCGACGAAAACGCCTTGATGCACGCGTTGCTCTACCAAAACGTGTTGAACGCCGCCTTGGATGTCTTCGAGCACGAACCACTCCCGAAGGATTCCAAGCTGTGGGACTACCCGAACGTCTTGATTACGCCACACCAAACCGGCTTCGACGTCGATAACATCCGCCCCATCTTCGGTTACCTGACGGATAACCTGAAGAGCTGGGAGGCAGATGGCACATTGTCTGTGAACTTAGTTGACGTCAGTCGTGGTTACTAAATTTTGTTAAGAAAAACGCTCTTGCCGATTTGATTTGGCGAGAGCGTTTTTTGCTAGTGGTGCGGAAAGATGACGCGTGTGTGGATCATCTGGTCTTTAATCAGTGCCCAATTTTTTGCGTCGACTTCATCTGGTGAGTGGTATTGCAGATCATGTTTCAATTCTGCATCCCCACCAGGCATATTGATATAGCGCAAAACTTCATCGCGCAGTTGTGGGTCGATGTCATATGCTAGACGGTCAATCTTTTTCTCTGTTTCTGCCATGGGTAGCTCTCCTCTCCGTAACATACTTCTCAATGTCATCTAGAAGAAAAATATAATTGTTCACCACATTATCCTGCAAGTAGTAATTCTTAACGACTTCAAACCCGTCAATTTGTGTCAGTCGGTAAACATGGTCAGCAATGCTACTGTATAGCTGCAACTTATCAATCTCATCGTAGTACACGTAACTTTCAAGAAGATTAAGCTTCCGAAAACACGCGCCAAAATCCGCAATCAGCATTGCGCGGGCAATAACCGATTTACCCAGTCGTTGATTCTTAAATTGCTGATAATTTCCTTGGCGTAATTCGCTTTGATACTGCGTAATCGTTTTATCTAAAATCTCCGCCACATTATTTTGGTAAAATTCATAAGCCTGAATCGTGTGATCAAATCTAGTGGCAGCCAAATCGATCCGTCGATTTCGTAAGACGACCTGTAACTGGATCAAGGCAATCACGATACCGCCAATCGTAGCTACCGAAACAACCGGCGCCAATAAAGGCGCGAGTGTCAACCAAAACACCACTGCCATCCCTCCTAAAGAAATTGGAGCGGTCAGAAGCGTTCACCCAGTATACCATAAACGCCACCTAACGTCCTGTCACCAGCTTACTGAACCCGCCGGCGAGCCGCTAGCGAACGCGCGTTTTTCGATGATTAAAAAAATAATTTACTGTCCGTTCTGACGATACGCCGCCTCAACCGCGGCCTTGGCCCCCTGCCACCACTCCGGATGATCCCGGTACCAGTCAATGGTCTGTCGCAATCCGGCCGCAAAGTCCGTGACCTCGGGACGCCACCCCAATTCATCACGCAACCGACTGGCATCGATGGCGTAACGGACGTCGTGTCCCGGTCGGTCTTTGACCCAATCGAAGGCGTCGGCGGGCTGACCCATCAGCTTTAAAATGAGTGCCAAAACGTCCCGATTGCTGTGCTCGCCATCTGCCCCCACCAGGTAGGTCGCGCCAATCTGGCCGCGCGTCAAAATCTCCCAGACCGCCCGCGCGTGGTCGTTCACGTGAATCCAGTCGCGGACATTGGCCCCGTTGCCATAGAGTTTCGGGCGCCGGCCACTCAAAATGTTGGTGATTTGGCGCGGGATAAATTTTTCAATATACTGATACGGTCCGTAATTGTTCGAACAGTTAGAAATGGTTGCTCGCAAACCAAACGACCGCACCCAGGCCTGGACCAGCAGATCTGCGCTGGCCTTAGAGGCCGAGTACGGACTGCTGGGTTGATAACGGGAGGTCGGCGTGAATTTGGCCCCGACCCCGTTTTGCCGCAGCGGTAGGTCGCCGTACACCTCATCCGTTGAAATTTGGTGATAGCGCACGTCAAATTGACGGCAGGCTTGCAGCAACGTGTAGGTGCCGACGATGTTGGTCTGAATGAACGGGTCCGCGTCTTGTAGCGAGCGGTCGTTGTGACTCTCGGCGGCATAGTTGACCACGGCATCGGTGTGCGCAACCAACTGATTGACCAGCGGCGCATCCGCAATGTCGCCGACCACCAACCGAACCCGGTCGGCCGGTAAGCCCGCTAAATTGGCCCGGTTGCCGGCATAGGTCAGCTTGTCCAACACCGTCACCTGCACTTCCGGGTGCTGGGCCACCACATAATGGACAAAGTTGGCGCCGATGAAGCCGGCACCCCCGGTTACTAGTAAATGGGTCATCTGATCCCCTCCTAACCCTCATTATGCAAAAAGGACCGCCGCCAATCAAGTGCGTCGGTCCTTTATTTACAGGTTAATAGCCGCCACCGGGGCCGCCGTTATTACCGGTGTCCGTGCCAGTATTGGTATTGTCCGTTGTTGTCGTCGCAGTCGATGACGTCGCATCCAACTGGGCAATCGTCCCGGTCGACTTGTGCGTCAGACCCAAAGCGTTACGGATGTAGTTCGTGATTCGCTGGAGTTCGGACTTTGAGGCCACCTCCATGCTTTGACCGTTGATGGTTTCACTGGTTCCCTGCAGGTGCGTGGTCTTGATGTGGTGCGTGGCCTTACGATAGTTAGTGGCCAGTGCCGTCAGGTCATCGAAGGTCAAGTCGGTTTGCGTTTGCTTGGAAAGAGACGAAATGAAGGATTCATTTAGCAACGACGTGACCGAGTTGGACTTGTTCAGTAAGGCCATGATGACCTTGCGTTGCCGCGTCTGGCGGCCGTAGTCGCCCAGCGGGTCATCGTCACGCATCCGGGCGTAGGCCAAGGCCTTCTTCCCATTCATGTGGGTGGAGACGCCCTTTTTGAAGGTGTAGCCGCCGTAGCTAAAGGACAGTGTCGGCTTCAAGTCGACCCCGCCGACCTCGTCGATGATTTTCTCCATGCCCCCCATGTTGATGATGGCGTAGAAATCAATTGGCACATTCAACATGTCCTGGACCGTCGTGATGGCCGTCTTGGACTTGCCATAAGCGTAGGCCGCATTGATCTTAGAAAGGCCGTAGCTCTCATAACCCGGAATGGTCACGGCCGTATCCCGCGGAATACTGGTAATCGTGGTCTTGTTCGTGGTGGGATTTAAGGTGACCACCATCATACTATCGGTCCGGCCGGCAAAGGTCCGCCCCAGCGCCCCGGTATCGGTCCCCATCAGCAGGATTGAGACGGGCTGCTTATCCTTCAAGACCTGGTTCACGTTCCGCAATTTTTTCACGCCGGACGCCTTATAGGTCTTATCGACGGATTTTTTAATGCTTTGATATTTATGCATGCCATACGCCGTACCACCTGCCAGTAACGCGATCACCAACACGATGAGGAGGTTGCGGATGGGATGTTTTTTTCGACGCGGCCGTTGCCGCTTTTCCATTTCCATGCTTTGATAGCCACCCTTTCAATCCAGCCGATTCTGTGCCGACTGGCGGATTTTTCTGTTTTAAATCGACTTGACCATGACCATTATAGGGGTTGTGCCTTAAGGCAACTTAAGTTCCGCCCAACCTTAAGAAAAAAACAAAGCGTCACCGACTATCCAGTGACGCTTCCATCGCTGTCAAATTAAGCCTCTGAAGGTTGCAAGTAAAGTTAACGCGCTGATTGCTGTAACGACGGTGTTCCGACACCTAAAATTGGTGAAACCAGGCGCCTACATCAGCCAGGATTCCGCCTGCTCTGGGGGACACCTCCAGCCTGAGAAGCAGGCTTCCAGTTCGCTTTGAAGCCTTACAAAACCCGTAAGTCTCCAAAGTCGCCCCGTGCTGTAGGCTGAGAAAGAACCTCAGCCAACACCATCGACACAGCTGGCTCCACCCTGGCTGCCTCCGGCAAAGGTGATGTCTATCAGCAACACTGTGTTAATGATAGACTAGCCGCCAACGCAGCTACTATCTGGGGTTAAGACGACCGTTACTGGTAAGTACTACCGTAGCCGAGAGTTCGCCAAATATGGGTTCAGCCGCTTAACAAGAGTTTGACGACAGGCGGTTAACTGGCGAGCATTAACGGTGCTAGGCGGATAATCCCGGGTTTGGATTATTTGCCTAGCAGTGTTAAGCGGAACCAGTTGCCTGTTGGCGCACGTTTCGGCCATGAAGCCACTTTGAGACGTGAGCTTCGGCTCAAAGCGAGGTGTCGAGACCGTTCTTTGGCTCGGCCCGTCCGCCCCAGCGTTCCAACCCATATTTGGCGAACGGTAGGCGGCCAGTTCGCATCATGTGGCTGTAAACGACTATTTTTAACGCCATGAATCGCATGCTAACAGTAGTTTCAGCTAATTTTCGTCTTTCAACCTTCAGCTAAGCCTGTGGTTGCTTGCTCAACAGGTCGACCAAGTCTGTGGCCGGAATCTTGCCGAAGTAGCTGGGCACGTCCAACTGGTCAAAGACGGCTTGAATGGCCGCCGGTGAATAGGTCACGCCCGTTAGTTTAGCCGTGACGTCCTCAATCGGCAATTGGCCAAAGAAGTCGCCGTGAATCTGAATGGCCTTGATTTTCCCGCCATCGACGTCCAGGTCAAATTCCACCGTTCCGGCTGGAAAATGGCGACGCCGCGTCAACGAGTAGGCTGGGTCATTGCCGTAGATCCAATCCCAATTGTTAAAGTATTGGTCGGCCAGTGCCTTGACTCCGGCCTGATCTTTAGCGGTCAGGTTATACTGATGCGCCTGCGACAAGTCTGTGACCCCGAGGATTTCCTTGGCCAGGGTATCGCGGAATTCTTCGATGGTCAACTGCTGAAACTCCGGCGCACAGTACGGCTTCAGATTGGTGACCCGACTGCGCACGGACTTGATGCCCTTGGTGGCGAGCTTGTCCGCTGGCACCTGCAGGGCGTGGGCAATTTGTGATTGGTCCACGTCGTACATCAACGTCCCGTGCGAGAACATCCGACCATTTTCCACGTGCATGGCGTTGCCGGAGAACTTCTTGCCATCGATGGTCAAGTCGTTGCGCCCGGTCATGGCCGCGCCAGTGGCCCCCATTTGGTGAAGGGCCTTGATTACCGGATCGGTAAATCGTTTAAAATTACCCACGGCATCCCCGTCATCCTTGGTAATGAAGCTAAAGCTGACGTTGCCCAGGTCATCGTAGACCGCACCACCCCCGGACGTCCGCCGGGTCAAGATGATGTTGTGGTCCTTGACGTACTGCTGGTTGATTTCCGCCAGCACGTTTTGATACCGCCCGACGATGATGCACGGTGAGTTCACGTAGAAGTATAAGATGGGTTCCGTCAAATCGGCGTGCTCCATCAGATAGGTTTCAATCGCTAAATTTTGCCGAATATCTAAACTTGGACTTGCTAAATAACGCATCCAGTCATCCCTCTCACATAGTCTGAGAATAGTTTACCACAAATGAAAGCGTTATCGCACTATGCAGCCAAGCGCACCCGGCTGTGATGATAGCCGTAGCTGACGTAGACGATCAACCCGAGGACGACCCAGACGCCAAAGGCTTGCCAGGTGAAGGCTTGTAGCTGCGTCATCAGGTAGACACAGGCCAGAAACGACGCAATTGGCAGATACGGGTACCACGGCACCTTGAACGAGGTATCCAGGTTCTTGAAGCGTTCATCGTGACGCAAAAAGACGATGCCCAACGACACCATGGCAAAGGCCGACAACGTCCCAATGTTGACCAGTTCCGCGATCTTATCAATCGGAATCACGGCCGCAAAAAGACTGGCGACCACACCAAAGATCCAGGTATTGGCAACCGGCACGTGGGTCTTGGGGTTCAAGCGCTTCAGTGAGGCTGGCAACAAGCCGTCGCGACTGATGGCAAATAACAGCCGCGTGCCGCCATAGGACATGACGATCAGCACGGTCGTCATCCCCACGATGGCCCCCAGGGAGATCACACCGGACGCCCAGTTTTGATGGACCAGCGTCAACGCCAAGGCCACCGGATCAGCGACCCCCAGCTTGGTGTAGTGAACGACGCCGACCAAGACGGCCGACAAGCTAATGTAGAGCACGGCTGCCACCAACAGGGAGCTGATGATGCCGATTGGCATGTTACGTTTGGGATTCTTGACCTCTTCACTGGCCGTAGACACGGCGTCAAACCCGATGTAGGCGTAAAAGGCCACCGCGGCGCCCTTGAAGATGCCGCTGGTCCCAAACGGCAGAAACGGGTTGTAGTTCGCCGGCTTCACGTAGAAGATGGCAATGCCGATAAACAAGAGGATGACTAAGATCTTGACGATGACCATGATGTTATTAATGCGCGCGGATTCGCGAATGCCCTTGGATAACAGCCAGGCCACCAACATGGTGATGACCAGCGCCACGATGTCGATGCCACCCCCGTGGACGCCCGCGGTTCCCGAGGCGGCTCGCAAGAAGTTGGGTAACTTGATGCCAAAACCTGCCAGTAGGTTTTGAAAATACGACGACCAACTGACCGCGACCGATGAGACCGCAAAGAGATATTCGGAGATCAGCGCCCAACCCAAAATCCAGGCGGCAAATTCGCCGAAGACGGCGTACACGTAGGTGTAGGCACTCCCTGCCAGTGGAATCGTTGAGGAGAATTCCGAGTAACACAGCGCCGCCATGGCACAGACGACCACGGCAATCAGGTAGGATAACATGACGCCTGGTCCGGTGTAATTGGCCGCAATCAAGCCGGGCGTGATAAAGATCCCCGACCCAACGATGGCGCCAATCCCCATGGTGGTTAAACTAAAAGCAGTCAAGGTCTTCTCCAACCCCGTCTTGCGGTACAAGTCCGTTTGCACCTGCTTTTTAATAAAGAGTTGCCGTGGTCGTCCCACTGACATCCCCTCCTTTCGACCGATTAATTAAAATACGATTAAAACTAATTAGTATATTCTAATTTCATTTAGCCGAAATGTCAATAGAAAATCCGCTGAAAACGTTCTCTGTCAAGGTTACCCGATCCTTTGCTTAGCCAAACTAGCCGGTCGCCTGTTCAGCGTTGGCCGTTAAATCCGCGGCCGTTCTCGCCGGCCGCCACTGACGGGGGCGTGGTCGAGAAAGGCACTGAGCTTATTCTCAAAGGCCGCCTGCTTACTGGGCAACTGAGGGCGTTTTTGCGCCAGCCGCACCAAGCTGCGGTAACTGGCACTGCCGCCCAGCTGGGCCACCTTGCGATCCCGGTCGGCCACCACCTGAGCCACCACGGTCAGGGCATTGTTGATGCCATACTGAAAGCAGCGGTTCTCGGCCGCAAAGCGTCGATGACGGTCGCGGGTGATCAGAATGTCATAGCCCACCCGGTGCCGCGATTTTTTTCCCATGGGGTGGTCACTCAGGCGAATCTCCTTTAACACGTCGTGATCTAAATGCAGGTAAAGGCTGGGTGTGCGGTGATGGGTCACCGTCACGTGAATGCCCGCATTACGCAGCTGAATCAGCAATGTGTGGATCAGCCGTCGGAGCTGGTCATCTTCTGGGTTCATCGGCAGCCTCCTCAACGTGAATGCGGTCGGTGACGGTCTCCCCCATCTCAAGGGTGCGGGCCGCGCCATTCAGCTGGCCGTTCAAGGTAAACAAGTCTTCAAAATGCATGCTGGTCATCCCCTACTCTTAAAGTTAGTCCCAGCATACCGTGTTTATTCAGACCGGTCTAGACCCGCCAATTCACCTACAGAGAAACTTAAACTCTCATAATTTAATTTATGCCAGCCGCCATTGGCAAATTTATTTTTGACGGGCGACGCAGACTTTTTTTACTATAGAGGGCCCCTCCCCACGCCCAAAAAAATCTCGTCAAATTTTAATTTACGTATTTACAATTTGAAAATTGGTGCTAGTATTAATGCCACAAGATAAAAAACGCAGGAAAGACCAGTACGTTTGATCACCCCGTCAGTGAGTTGGGACTTAGTGCAAACCCAATCGGGCGTGAGCTTACCGAATAACACTTTCTTAGTTGCTGCCTGAAATGACACCGTCACGCTAGGGTAAGCCGTTAACCGGTACGTTACCATCGGTAGAGTATGTTTGTACTCTAATTGAGCTGGCCGATCAACTGGATCGACAACTTGGGTGGTACCGCGAAAAGGTTTTTCGTCCCTTGATTTCACAAGGGATGGAAAACCTTTTTGTTTTATCTTAAAAAATTTGGCCCACAAAAGGAGAACGTGCTTATGCATTTAATTATTCCAAAATCATACGATCCAAAATTATCCGTGCGGGAGACCCAGACCGCGATTCGCTACATCCGGGAAACCTTCCAAGAAGAATTTGGTAAGCAATTAAATCTGTCGCGGCTGTCCGCACCGATGTTTGTTAAAAAGTCGACCGGACTGAACGACAACTTGAACGGGGTCGAAAAGCCGGTCTCCTTCACCATGGCCGACATGGGCGACGAAACCATTGAAATCGTCCACTCCCTGGCCAAGTGGAAGCGCGTGGCCTTAAAGCGGTACGGCTTCAAGATGCACGAAGGTCTTTACACCAACATGAACGCCATTCGTAAGGACGAGGACCTCGACAACTTCCACTCCGCTTACGTGGACCAATGGGACTGGGAAAAGGTCATCGCCAAGGACGAACGGACCGAAGAGACGCTGAAGGCCACCGTACGGACCATTTTCAAGGTCATCAAGCACATGGAACACGAGGTTTGGTACAAGTTCCCTGAAGCCGTCCACCACCTGCCAGACGAGATTCACTTCATCACGACCCAAGAACTGGAAGATATGTACCCAACGATGACGCCGCGCGAACGGGAAAACGCCATCGCTAAGAAGCTGGGCTGTGTGTTCTTAATGAAGATCGGCGACGCCTTGAAGAGCGGCAAGCGCCATGACGGCCGGGCCCCCGACTACGACGACTGGACGTTGAACGGGGACATCTTGTTCTGGTACGAACCATTAGACCAATCCATCGAAATCTCCAGTATGGGCATCCGGGTCGACGCCGCAGCCATGAAGCGTCAGCTCAAGTTGGCCCACGCCGAAGACCGAGCTAGCCTCCCCTACCACCAAATGGTCTTAAACGAAGAAGTCCCTTACACCATCGGCGGCGGCATCGGCCAATCTCGGCTGTGCATGCTGTTGCTGGGCAAGGCCCACGTCGGCGAGGTTCAAGCCGCACTGTGGCCGCAAGAAATGATCGACCAATGTGAAGCTCACGGAATTCACTTATTGTAAAAACGCAGACGATAAAGAAGCACACCTAGTGACCGTTAGCCAACGGTGCATTAGATGTGCTTTTTTTCATTATTCAGCTAATTCCGGCAGATCAGCAACTTGCCGCAAAATGCGAACACCTTCCTGATACGTGTCTGCCAAAATCTGGGCGACCGGCTTTTGCTCCTTGATCAACGGGGCAATCTGCCCAACCATCACGGCCCCCTTGTCGGTCACATTGCCTTGTTCAGAAGCTTGCCGTAGCGAACTCGTCGCTAAGGATTGGAGCTTCTCAGCTGCCACACTCGGCTTATTTTCCCGTTCGACTTGCGCCATTTTGTCTGACAAGTCATTTTGGAGCTGCCAGCACGGGGCTCCAGTGGCAGCTCCGGTCATCGTCACGTCACCATCAACCGCTTTAACCACGGCGTCCTTAACGTTCTGATGTGTGCTTCCCTCAGTGGCGACCATGAAGGCCGTCCCCATTTCGATGCCGGCATAGCCAAATACTCTCGCCGCAGCATAGCCTTGACCGTTGGCAATCCCACCAGAGGCAACCAATACCGCGTGTTTGACCACTGCACGCACCTGCGGCAATAGGGCAAAGGTGCCTTCTTTAGAAATGTGACCGCCACCTTCCCAGCCCTTGGCGATAATGACGTCGGCACCGCAGTCATCCGCTACCTGGGCCTCTTGGCTGGTCATGACCTTGGTTAAGACCGTCATCCCCAAAGCATGCCACCGATCGAACCATTTCTGTGTAAATTCATGAACGAGTCCAGCAAAATTATCCGCATAGATGTAACCCACTTGCTCTTTGGCAGCAATCTCCGTAATTCGTTCGAGATTGGCTTCCGCCTCGGGAAAGAGCGTCACGTTGATGGCAAATGGTTTCGTGGTCAATTGCCGCGTGGCTTTAATTTCACGTTCAACCACTTCCGTTGGGGCAAACCCCACCCCCAGTACACCAAAACCACCGGCATTGCTAACAGCGCCCACTAATGGTGCCATCGAGGTCCACGCCATTGGACCGCAGATAATCGGATACTTGACATTCAAAACACTTTCTAGAGATTTCATCAGGATCACTCCTCATTCAGAATACCCTAAGTGTACCGAGTCTTTCGCCAACAAGGTAGACACTTTGGCTAATCTGTCAAGAGCTGGGCGAGTCCTTGAAAAACACAGGTGTTGATCACCTGAACCAAGTCCGCTTCAGACACGTCCTGATGCTGAAAGAACCAGAGAATCGTCGCAATCATTGAGGCCGCAAACAACTGGGCAAAATAGTCTTGTTGCCGCGGTGGCGTGTTCGGCCAATACCGACGGACCTGGGCTGAAATAGACTGGGCGACCTGATTCTGAAATTCAGCGCGTAAATGCAGTTGCTTGCGCTGAATGGCAAATAGCCGCCGAATGATTGCTTGCTTCGACCGCAATAAACGCAAGCTTTCCGCCGTCGTTTGCATGTCCATGGTCCGCGCACTCGTAAAGGCCTGACTCACCCGTAAGATGACGTCCTCTAACTGCGTCGCCAAAGTCTCTCGCGCAAGGTCATCTTTGTTATCAAAGTAAACGTAAAACACGGTCCGCGTCACCCCGGCCTGCGCCATAATGGTCCGCACTGATAGTTTTTCGTAAGGGGTAGATATTAGTAGTGTCAAAAATGCCTGCATAATTTTGTCGTCTTCCAAGATCATCTTCCCTTCCTGGCTAGGCATCGACTGCCTGAGCCTAAAAATGCCATCCGCTTCTCCCATCAGAAATCAGCGGATGACACTCTCTTATAATGGTTAAATCCGATCACGCATCCCCAGCAGTGGCTATCACGCACTACCCAGCTGTCGGCGCGCTTCTTCAACCGACTAACGCATGAAACAGCTTACTTCTTCAACGTCGCATCCAGCTTCTCCACGTTGGCGATTGGCCCGACCACCGTCAACACGTCATGGAGCTGCACGATGTCCGTGGGTTGCGGCGAGATGTTGATGGCATGGTCGTGTTGAATGGCGATGACGGTCAGGTCAAAGCGCCGGCGCAAGTCGAGTTTGACCAGATCCTGGTTAACGAAGTTGGGATCGGTGATGACCACCTCGGCCAGCGTATACTCGTCGCTCAAGTCGATAAAGTTCAGAATGTGATTCGACAACAATTTGCGCACGATGCTGTGACCCATGTCCCGTTCAGGGAAGATGACCTGGTCGGCCCCCACGCGTTTCAGCACGCGGCCGTGGTCACTGGTTTCAGCCTTGGCAATCACCTTTTTGGCGCCCAATTCCTTGGTCAACATGGTCGTCAGGATGCTGGCCTCCATGTTGTTGCCGATTCCCACGATCACGTAATCGAAAGTGTCGATGTTGAGCCCGCGCAAGACGTCTTCGTCGCGAGTATCCGCAATCAACGTCTGCGTGGCGATGTCCATCATTTCGTTGACGGGCTCTTCCTTGACGTCGACCGCCAAGACGTCTTGATGAGAGGCCACTAGTGTTTGCACGACGCTTTGGCCAAACCGGCCGAGTCCCAGCACCGCAAAACTCTTTTTCGTCATTTTAAAAAACTCCTTAACCAATTAGAATATTTTCTTCTGGGTAACGAATCTGGTTGAACTTGGTTTGCCGCTTGGACAGCGAGTACAGCGACGTGAAAATACCGACCCGCCCGATGAACATCAGCAGCATGATGACCAGCTTGCCGATGACCGTTAGATGCGGCGTCAAGCCCAGGCTCAAGCCCACCGTGCCAAACGCGGATAGCACCTCAAAGACGATGTATTCCAGACCAAAGCCTTTGGGGATGTGCTCTGTTTGGGTCAAAATCAGCGTGGCGATAACAATCACGACGCTGGCCAAGAAAATCAATAGCAGCGCTCGATTGATATTATTTTGACTGAAGCGCCGCCGACTGAATTCGACGTCCTTCTTGCCACGAATCTGAGCAATGCTTTGGAGCATCAGCACACCAAACGTGGTGGTCTTGATCCCTCCGGCCGTGGATCCGGGCGTCCCGCCGACAAACATTAAGATCATCAGCAAAAAAATACTCCCCGCCTGCAGGTCGTTGGTCGGCAAAGTCACTAACCCGGCCGTTCGCGGCGTCACGCTCAAGAACAGCGTGTTGACGGTCCGGTTGAACCACGACGTCCCCTTGGGCAATAGCGTCAGGTCCTTTTCCGTGACCAGCAACAAGACGAAGCCGACCACAAACAAGGTACCAGTCGTGACCAGCGTCAATTTGGAGTTCAGACTGAGTCGTTTACGCTCGTGATACAATAACAGGTCGCGCCAGACCAAAAAGCCCAGGCCCCCGCCGATGATCAGGATGATGGTGACAATCAATAGGTAGGAATCATCCTGAAAGCCCATCAGGCTATTGCCGAAGACATCGAAGCCGGCGTTACAAAATGACATGACAGCATGATAGACCGACGTGTACAGCCCCCATTTCCAGCCGTAGCGCGGAATAAAGTCGACTGCAATCAAACACGCCCCACCGACCTGGAAGAGCGCAGAGAGGCCGAAAACGTACTTCATGACGCTCTTGGTATCGCTCAGATTCTCCAGGTTCAAGGATTCCTTGACCATCAGCTGCGTTGACAGGTCCAAGTTACGCCGGATGATGTTAAATAACAGTACGGCAAAGGTCATGTACCCCAGCGCGCCGATTTCAGAAAGCACCAGAATCACGATCTGCCCAAACAACGACCAGTGTTCGGCCGTGTTGACCACCGTCAGCCCGGTGATACAGGTCGCCGACGTGGCGGTAAAGACGGTATTGATGAAGCTGGTGCCCTGCGGTTCGTTGGTCGCGGCGGGCAGACTCAACAGAATCGTCCCCACCGTGATCAGGATGATGAAGCCCCAGACCATCTTTTTCGACAGTGTATCAAACAATTTAAAACGCGAAATTTTTTCCATAAGTCTTCCAGTCCTAATTAAGCTATTCTCTTCAGCTTAAGGCAATTGTGACGGGAAAACAATACCCATTTCTACCCGATTTTTCGCTAATACGGTGGGCAAATGGCTGGGTGGTTGGGCGGTATCGGTTCCATAGAAAATAAAAGTAAAAATCCCCACTACAATCTGTCGTGCGGGCCGGATGGCGTTAACCTTTGCCACCCGTTGGCCCCCGGTAAGCACCTAATAATAGACCGTAGTAAGCACCAAATAACTGACAGTATTGACAAGATTGCGTCAACGATAAAACCATTGGCCTTATTGTAGATAATAACTGACTTATTTTTGCCAACTTTGAGCTGAACTGCCCGGCTGGGAACAACTGGCGCTGTTCCAACAGCCTGACGTGGCATTTTGACTTGCACGATATCTGGTTTGTCCATAATAAAAACCTCACCAATTTATTTGATGAGGTAATCCTATCGTGTTGTGACCATCAATCATAGACGGTCAGCTATTAGGTGCTTACAATTGAGGGGCCTCCCTCGATTCTCGCCTTTTATTATCGACTAAAAATTACTTAACAGCCGCTTTGTTCAATTGCTTTGTCGTGAAGACGGCAGCCTTACCAGTCGTCTTGTGGGACAAGCTCAAACCTTTACGTGCTTTGTTCGTAACACGTTGTAATTCAGACTTCTTGATGACCTTCATGTTAGCGCCATTCAACTTCTTCATCGTACCATGAAGAGCAGTCTTAGAAACCGTCTTAGTTGCACCACGGTAGTTCTTAACCAAGTTGGACATCTCGTTGAAGTTCATGTCCGTCTTAACGGCGCCAGCCAAGGAGTTGATAAATTGTTGGTTGAACAACGTCTTGAACGTTGCATTCTTCTTCAACACTGCAGAAAGCACAGCTTGTTGACGAGCTTGCTTCCCGGCGTTGGTCCCCTTAGGATCGGCCTTGTAAGAAGCAACATAGGCCAGAACCTTGTTACCGGTCAAATGGGTCTTAACACCCTTCTTGAACTTGTAACCGTAATTAGAGAACGTAGCGCTAGACTTAATCGTAACGCCACCACCCTTGGTAACAACTTGCTTCAAGCCACTAGGCTTAGCCACAACATAAAAGTCAACAGGCACGTTTAACATGTTCTGAGTCGTGTTAATCGTACTCTTTGTTCCGCCCCAAGCATAAGCTGACTTAAACTTAGAAGGTGCCTTCTTAGTGTAGCCGGAAACACGTGTGGCCGTCATATGAGGAATACTTGTCACCGTAGTCTTCTTTTGTGAGGGGTTCAATGTAATCAGCATTGTACTATCTGCACTAGTCTTACTATCCGCACCAATAACCAATAAGGAAATAGGCTTCTTCTTATTGACTTGCTTAACGACATTACGTTGCTTAGCAGCCGCCGTTGGAACGAACGAACTGTTAACAGCATTCTTGATGCTTCTGTAACGGGTCATCCCATAGGCCGAACCTCCAAGTAACAAAACAAGTGTTCCTAAGAGCACTGAATTTCTCAACGTGTGCTTCTTCTTTTGCATATAAAACTACCTTTCCTTATGTAAAAATTAACCCCTAATCAGACAACCTAGTTCATCGGAATTCATCCTAGCATCAGTACAAAGTCTCGTTAAGCAAGACAATTTACAAACCATATCAGTGTAACCTCTAGTCCACCTAATGATGTTGTCAACGAACTCCGCTGGCTAAGTCATCTACTAATTGATCAACTCTACAAATTTTATTCAAACTAAGTGGCAAATTGCAATCTTAGACATAGAACTGTGTTGAAGAATAAGATTCAACAGGAATAACTATAACATCTACAATTATACTTCTTGTTGATTATTCTCACAACACTTTCTGCATCAACTGTTCATGCCATTGTTTGAATTCTCGACAGCATTCGATGGCTCCAACCTACCATCGACCAATACCTCCACCGCTATAAAATTAATTCTTCTACTCAATATTCACTAACTCTCAATATTTATCTACTTCCCACAAATGAAGTGACGATAACTAGCATAAAGTCAAACTCAAGCTTTACAAATCACTCTTAAATTTTCGTAGAGCCTCTTGCCAAGAAATTACGGAAAAGCCCGTCGACTTTGCTTTTTCTAAACTCATGACAGAGTGCTTTGGCCGGTAAGCCTTCTGCGGGAACTTTGAAGAATCCACAGGATGGATCGTTACTTGCTTGTCCTTCAAGATTTCGCTGGCAAACTCAAACCAGGAACAGGAATTATCATTCGACAACTGATAAATTCCATACTCTATCCGATTTTCAACAGCATAGGTCATGAAATCTGCTAATGTCTTCGTCCAAGTGGGACGCCCTACTTGATCATCAACCACGGAGAGTTCGTCATGCGTCTCAGCCAACTTCAGCATGGTGTACACAAAGTTCTTACCATACTTTCCAAACACCCAAGAAGTTCGAATGATATAATACTTACTCATAATTTTTTGAACAAGCTGCTCACCCTGATACTTGGCTAAACCATATTGATTTTTAGGATTCGCACTATCCTCTTCTGAATACATTTCTGAGTTCGTACCATCGAAAACGTAATCCGTGCTAATGTAGACCAGTGTCGCTTTTACTCGCTCAGAAGCAATTGCCAAATTACGAGTTCCTTCAACGTTAACTAATCCATTGGTCGTTTTCCCCGGTTCCTCTTCAGCCGCATCAACTGCCGTATAAGCTGCACAGTCATAAACGACACTGGGACGTTCATTCTCAAAAAAAATATCCACGGCCTTGGCGTCAGTGATATCCAATTGTGTCGAATCCATGGCCAAATACTCTATCCCTCGAGAATCTAATAGATGTCGCAATTCAGTCCCTAATTGACCACTAGCCCCTGTTATCAAAATCTTCATTTACTCAACCTCAATTATCTTTTATTGACCATTTTTGGCATACTTGGCTTCAACCTCAGCCTTTTCAGCCTTCCACCAATCTTCGTGTTGCTGATACCAATCGATTGTATGCTGAAGGCCTTTCTCAAAATCGGTAAGTTCCGGTTGCCAACCCAACTCCGTACGAAGCTTAGTAGAGTCAATTGCGTATCTTAAATCATGACCCGGACGATCCTTAACGTGATCATAAGCATCTTCTGACTGACCCATCAATTTCAAGATAATTTCAAGAACCGTCTTATTATCCTTTTCACCATCTGCACCAATCAAGTAGGTTTCACCAATCTTACCCTTTGTTAGAATAGTCCAGACAGCTCGCGAATGATCATTCGTATGAATCCAATCACGAACATTCTTTCCTGAGCCATACAACTTAGGACGACTACCACTCAGAATGTTAGTGATTTGCCGCGGAATAAACTTTTCAATATGTTGGTACGGACCATAATTATTTGAACAATTAGAGATCGTCGCTTTCAAGCCAAAGGAACGAACCCAAGCCCGAACTAAGAGGTCTGAACTGGCCTTAGAAGACGAGTAAGGACTGCTAGGACGATAGGGACTGTCTGGTGTGAACTTCTCACCAGCACCCTCTCCATGTCCAGGGAGATCCTCACGAAGAGGTAAATCTCCATAGACCTCATCAGTTGAGACATGATGGAATCGTACATCATACTTACGGCAAGCCTGAATTAACGTATAAGTTCCCACGATATTCGTCTGAATAAATGGCGAAGGGTCAATTAGAGAATTATCGTTGTGACTCTCAGCAGCATAGTGAACCACCGCATCTGCCTTCTGAACTAACTTGTCGACCAACGGTGCATCACAAATATCACCAACAACTAACTCAACTCTGTCTTCAGGCAAACCTGCCAGATTAGCCCGGTTCCCAGCATAGGTTAGTTTATCCAAAACCGTAACATGCACTTCCGGATGGTTCTCAACAACGTAATGAACGAAGTTAGAACCGATGAAGCCAGCACCACCGGTAACAATTAAGTTCTTCATGCTAATCCTCCCTAGATTTCGCCGTAAACAAACGGATTATTCTTTTCAAATTCAGTAAATGTTGGTTGGTTCGCATCTTTTTCGGATGTAATCGCTTGGTCAAAATCAATTGGCCATTGAATTCCTAATTCCGGTGTCTTGAACGAAAAGCCCCCATCAGCTTCAGCATCATAGTAGTTGTCACACTTGTACAAAAAGTTAACATTATCCGTCAGCGTCACAAAGCCATGCGCGAAGCCCTTAGGAACTAGCAATTGACGATGGTTGCTTTCAGAAATAATGTAACCTTCCCATTGCTTGTATGTAGGTGAACCTGCACGAACATCGACAATCAAATCTAACACTGCACCGGTAACAACCCGAATCAGCTTAGTTTGAGCCGCTTTCCCCCGTTGAAAATGAAGTCCACGTAAAACGCCAGCCTCTGCGGACAAGGATTGGTTGTCTTGAATAAAGTTAAAATTGATTCCGGCCTCTTTAAAATCACGATCAGAGTATGTCTCTGTAAAGAACCCTCGTTTATCACCAAAAATTGCTGGTTCAATAATCTTTACATCCTGCAATTTTGTTGACGTTACTTTTAATTTTCCCATAGCTATTCCCTCCCAATTAGTCTAAGCAAATACTGTCCATAATCATTTTTCTTTAGTGGCTGGGCCAACTCATAAACTTTATCTGCGTCAATATAACCCATCCGATACGCAACTTCCTCTAAGCAAGCTATCTTAAGATTCTGACGCTTTTGGACCGTAGCAATGAAACTGCTTGCTTCCTGTAACGAATCGTGAGTACCTGTATCTAACCAAGCAAACCCTCGTCCCATTAATTCAACATCTAGTTCGCCCTTTTCGAGATAGGTCTTATTAATATCCGTAATTTCTAATTCACCACGGGCAGACGGCTTTATATTCTCAGCAATATCTACAACCTGATTGTCATAGAAGTACATCCCGGTAACAGCATAGTTGCTCGCTGGATGTTCAGGCTTCTCAACAATAGACTTAGCATGCATGTGTTCGTCAAAGTCAACAACTCCAAATCGCTCTGGATCATTTACGTGGTAACCAAATACCGTTGCTCCTATTTCCTTTTGGCTAGCCTGCTGAAGTAATTTCGACAAACCACCACCATAATAAATATTGTCTCCCAAAATCAAGCAAACAGAGTCATCGCCGATAAAGTCTTTACCAAGAATGAAAGCTTCAGCAAGCCCATTCGGCTTGTCCTGAATCTTATACGAAATATTTAATCCTAAATCTTGTCCATCACCAAATAGATTTTCAAATCGTGGGGTATCAATCGGAGTTGATATAATCAAAATTTCTTGAATTCCAGCCAGCATCAATGTGGACATTGGGTAATAGATCATTGGTTTATCATATATGGGTATTAATTGCTTTGAAACTGCTCGCGTTATAGGGTAAAGTCGTGTTCCCGATCCCCCCGCTAAAATGATCCCCTTCATTCTTCATAATCTCCAATTCTTCTTTTTATCTGTGTAATAATGGATTTAAAAATATAGCCCAACACTTCTTTATCAATGAATATCGTTAGTATCAAAAGGCAACAATTTAAAGCTAACATTAGCACCTCATTCGATATTAATAACATCACCGCAATCTGAGTTCCAACTACTAAGTGATTCATCAAAAAGTTTTTTTTATCAATCTTAATCCTCGTTATCTTTTTAGTATCAAAATAACGAATAACAAATATAACTAGGAAGCTTAACATTGAACTTAAACCAGCACCATTAATTCCCATTTGAGGAATGAAAATCATGTTAAACATTATATTTAAAACTGCACCCAGTACCGTAGTTACAAAAATTCCAGTTGTTTTTTTTGCAGCAATATAATTTGTACCCAAGAAACCGGACACACTAGAATAAACCACTGTAAGCAACAAAAAAGGCACTAATTTCCAAGACACATAAAACTGCTTAGAAACGACTAGGGACATCATCGGTTTGACAATAAATAGAATTGCAGCCGTTGCTAAAAACAACATTTCTAAGTACATTCTAAATACGTTTGAATAAAAAGCTTCTCGGTTCTCGGAAGAATATTCTTCAACTGCCGACATTTGCCAAGACTGAAAGAAAATAGAGTTTAAAACTGAAAGTAAACTAGGAATTTTGTTAGCTACTGCGTATAATCCGTTTGCCGATACACCTATGAAATAAAGAATAAAGTACCTACTTGATGCGTTATTAATCCACCACGCAAAGGCATTAGGTATTAAAGGGATACTATAAATCAACAATTTATGAATAAACTGCCACTCCAGTAATTTACGATCAATATACATTTGTACGCGCAAACTAAATATCAAAAACAGAATTGAAATTACTGTTGCTATAATAATTGACCAAAGGTACCCATTCACACCATATTGAAATACCACTAAAAATAAAATATTTGAACCCGTCAAAAAAAGAGTCGTAATAATTCCATTTGCCGCAAACGTTTTTACTTTTCCAATTGCTCTAGCAAATTCCGACATTAAGGATTGAAAACTCTGAAGAACAACTATTATATACAAAAAAATATAAAGATCGCCAACTGCAATTTTAAACAGAGGAACGACGAGTAACCCGAGCGCACTGCAAACAATCGTGACAAAAAAGGAATTCGTAAATACTTTCTTACTATCGACACCGTCATCTAAAGCAAACCTAAAAGCCGCATCAAATATACTCAAAGTTATAATTGGTAACAATAAGTTAGCTGTTGTTTGTACTAAATCAACGGCGCCGTACTCCTGCGTACTCAGCGTAAAAGTATAGACCGGCACCATAATGATTGTAATTAACTTACTCCCTAAATTGCCAACTGCAAAAATAAAGGAGTTTCCTATTAATTTTTTATACTTACTTTTACCCAAAAAGTTACAAACCCCTTAACAATCGTAAATTATTTAACATCAACTAAACTTGAAAAAATTTTCTCATATTGACTAAGCATCATGTCTTTCGAGTAATTTTCAATTACAGTCTGGTGCCCTTTTTCACCATGAATCTTAATTAATTCTGGTCTTTGGACATACTTTAAAACCGCTCTATAAAGAGCAGATACATCTCTTGGAGTGACTAAAAAACCATTTTCATTGTCTTTAACAACTTCAGGAATTCCGTTAACGTTGCTTGCAATGACAGGAGTTTTTGAACACAGTGCTTCCAAAATGATCATAGGAAATCCTTCAAAGAGTGAAGGTAACAACAACACGTCTATTGAATCAAGGACATTATTCACATCTTTTTGAAATCCATACAAGGTTACATTCTTCTCTAATTGATTTTTTTTAATATAGCTTTCAATGAAGGATTTCTGATCACCATCACCGACTATCAGCATCTTGTAGTTAACCTTCTCTTCCCTCAGAACTACAGCTAACTTTAACAAATAATTTATTCCCTTCTGCGTAGAAAGTCTTGAGACAAACCCCAGAACCAGCTCATTGTCTCGTCGAACATAAAAAGATGTTTTTTTATGCGTATCAGAAAATGCGCTCACGTCTATTCCGTTATAAACAACGGATATTGGGGTTCGTATTCTCTGCTTTTCAACAACATGCTTCAATTCTTCAGCAACACAGACAACTTCATTTGTTAAAAATCGATTCAATTCCCCTTCAATCTTACTTCTAATTATCCTTTTCACTTTACCAATTGAAGGAACATCTAAAACATTAACATGCATCGTCCAAACTACTTTAGTCTTCAATCCGCAACAGGCAATTCTCACAATATACCCTGCAATGTAGCCATGGACATTAACAATGTCAACATTGCTTTCTTTAACATACTTTCTAATTTTAAGCATAGATAAAAAGTCGAATTTGCCAGATAAGCTGACATTTAAAAATTCACTTTGCTTAGGTAGCTTTTTTTGAAAATACGGTGAATCCTTCGGTCCTGCAAGTGTGACATCATACTCACTTCTAGGCAGGGAATTATAGATATAGAATGCTACTTCTTCTTCTCCACCTGCTTCTCTAAATGCATCCACGATTAATATATGAACTTTATTTGTCAAAATAATACTCCTTCCTATAAATATTTAAATATACTCAAAGTTTGATAAAGCGATTCTCTTTACAATTCGTACCCTGTTTTTTAAAATGGTTCGAACATTATTGTCATCAACTAGTTTTCTGAAGAGTCCAGTCAGTCCAGATCCTGTGATTTCATTAATATTTATAACATATTCTTTCATTCCTACCAATTGCATAATCCCATCTGTCTTATAATCGTAAGAGATTGCCAAACACGGAACCCCCTCACTTAAAGCAAAGATATTTGAGTGCATTCTTGTACCAACAAAAAAATCCATCTTAGAATAAACATATTTTAATTCTTCAGGCTTGATGTCTTCATCTAAAATCACCACATGCTTCTTTTCTACTAAGCGATTAAATATAATATTTGTGATTATCAAATCATTATCTATACTTGGACCCACACATTGTGGCATAAAGAAAACTTGAAAATTTGATTTCACTAAACAATCTACAAAATCAATAATAGAACTTATATAATTCTCCTGGGCTTGCTCCCGATCTGCACACTCAGGAAATATCCAACTACGCACAGTTATACCAACAGCTCGTCTACTTTTATCTATTCTAATATCGTACATTTGAGGCGTTAATAGAAAAGCGACATCTGCCGTCAAATGAATGTTAGCTTTCGGAAATACCTTCTGTGTATACTCATAACTTATGTTTTCACGGGGCAATACAGCCAAAGCATTGTCAAATATGGGTTCCATTCTTTTAGCAATTGACGCTGAGAATGGTCCAACGGTCTGCGCAAAAATAATATACTTTTTCTTCAACCTTCGTGCACATTCCAATTGAACAGCATGATAGACGAATCCATCGATAAATTGCTTTGCTCCTCTGCATTGCATATATCCACCACCACAGCTTATAACTAAGTCTGCACTCTGTATTATTTTTTCTGATTTATTAAAAATGCCGAGAGCATATCCAAACAGTTTAAGAACAAACATACAGAGGTTGCGAAGTGCTCTAATATACTTATTCTTAATTTTTGAGATTTTTAGAGGGGCTGCATAAACACCAATATTTTGACCATACTTTCCTTCATCTATCTCTGGCCACAAACTTAACACATCAATATGGCTGCTAGGATACTTACGCTTAATATTTTCAATCATTGATAAAACAATTGCAGCATCCCCTCTATTTTCATAACAATAAACATTCGATATAACAAAATGTGGCATTACTTCACCTTCTTAATAATGTAACTGAAAACAATATAATAAAATATTGTCAATATAGGATCAATGTTTGGCATTACATTTGTTCGTAAGCAATATATAGAGTAATAAATTATATATATACTAGCTAAGTTTACTAAAGAAATTTGCCCGGTATGTATATTCCTCAAATAGTTTACATTTATTAGAGCACCAAATATCATCATTCCAAACAGAATTAATACTGGCCCTCCGTCTAAGTAAAAAAGGCCTAAAATCGTTGTTGCTGCTCCAATGCCGTCAAAATTCAAACCTAATAGCTGAGCCACATAATATCCAATTATAATTTGCTTTCCGGGTAATACACTTAAAATTGAATTGAAAAACATTTGTCCATGCGTATAATCTACCGCCTGCGGAACAAGATTGACCAATTGTCTAAAACAATCAATTCCTACTCTAAAACTGGTGAAACTACTCAACATAATATTTCCAAACAGACCACTTTGCCTTGTTCCCATGACGTAACTAAAGTAGTTAGGATCATCAATAACATTTCGTACAAATTTGTTTACCCCAATAAAAAGAAGTATTAAAAATATATACAAAACTACACGGCGTAAATGGAGTCTCCTAACTTTAATATTCCAAATAAAAAACATTGGTAATATCATTTGTATAATTAGGATTCGTGAACCTTCTAAAACCGCCATTAATACAGCTATTAACATCAGTATAATATTCAACCATCTTATATTGTTAAACTTTTTCTTCTGCATTATAAAATCATAAAAGAAGTACACAGAAAGTATTGGATATGCTGATGAAATAACTTTGAGTATCCCAAAATCCTCCGCAGCTGATTGTCGTGATGCATCAATGTTTCCGGACAACATGGGAATTCCATTTCGAATAAAAATTATCATCTTACTGAACACGCACACAACAAAAATTAAACTCAAAATTAATTTTGACCCCTGTGACATTGTTTCAATTGTCATGTACGATCTCATTCGCTTAAATACAATTTTTGAGGTCAGCATGGAGCCACCGTAGAACCCTATAATCCCCAACAAAAACAGCTCCCACATTTTCTGTGGAATACTTGGATAAAGACCATTAAAGTTGAAATTTCCAATCCAGTATAATAGAAAATACAAGATTGGAAAATAAAATAACGGATTTAAAAAATCCATATTTTTAAAATACGAGTATGAACTCACTGTGGCAATCAATACAAACATCGAAAATTCGTATGGATTAAAAGCTATCTTAAGAAACATGTAATTAACGATATAGAATACAATTATACTCATTCCGGAGATAACGCTCATCCACAATATTTTATTACTCTTATTTTCATCGATTTGATTCATCTTGGCGGTTATCTCCTATCGTCTTTATTACTTTCGCTGGCACTCCTCCAACTACCACCCCATCATGAAAAATACCTGTAACAACGCTATTTGCCGCAACAACACTACCATTACCAACGCAACAACCATCTAAAAATACAGCTCCCGCGCCGATCCAGACATTATTTCCAATAGTAATCCCCTTTTGGGTTACTCCTTGTTCTCTAATTAATAACTTTGAATCACTAAAATTATGATTTTCGGCATGAAATCTAACATTTTGTCCAGAAATTACATCATCACCGATATTAATTCCACCCGCGGCTCCAAAAAATGTATTTTCAGCAAAGCTAGTATCCCGACCAATTTTAATTCCTTGTCCAACTTCACGTAGGCTTCCAGTACATTGAATAACTGAATTAGAACCTAACTTCACCCGATCATCTAAATAAACTCCGTTGACCGATAGCGCATCAATCTCAACATGATTTTCTAAACGCACATTGTCTCCAAAGTGCATTTTTGACCTAACTCTCAGCTTAACTCCTCTTCCCACGAACAATTTTCTACCATGTCTAAGCATACTCCCCCTCAATTTTCCTCTCACCAATCCAAAAATGTAATCCGTTCCTTTTCGCATTATATAGGTTAGGGGAATATCTTGCGAAAGTTCGAAACCTTTTTTCCCGGTTACCTGTCTTATTATTCTTTCAAGAAACAAATTCATCACCACTTTAAATTATATAATCCTTTTATTTCTTTTACATGTTCATCTAATGTTTTTATTTTATAATTGTAGTTAACTCTATAACTGTTGTTTTCTAATATTGAACAAAGTTCTTCTTCTGTCGAGAATACGTTTTCCTTTGGCAACAAGTCTTTCGCACCGACATTATCACTTACTAACACCGGCACACCAAATGCTAAGCCTTCCAAAACAATTAAACCAAAAGTTTCTTTCCAAAGACTTGGCACGACTAAAACGTCTATAAAGTCATAAACATGTTCTATTCGCCTTATATTATATTTCCCGTGCTGGACTAGCGTCACAAAATTTTCTCGAGGCGTATATCCAAAAGTATGAAAACTAAAGTTATCTCTTCTCAATCTCCTAGATACATCTAAAAACTCGGAGAAGCCTTTGTAGGCTTTATCAGGTCCTATATATGCAATTCGCCTCGGTTTATGCTGATTATGTCTGGAAACAAGATTCTGTGGACAGGCACTATCAGTTATGCTGATTACTTTCCCATTGATATCTGATCCAAGTTGACTGGTATAAACTGATCGAGACAACTCACTGTTAAAGTGAAATAAGTCTATTAATCTAAAAATTCTTTTATAATATTCTTTTAGTTTACTATATTCTACAACCCTGTGAATTTTATCTTCCTCAACTCTGTCAATTGTGCCGAGAACAGTTCGATTACTTAATACCTTTTTACCAATTCTTCTAATTAAAGGATAGTATCTGCTCTGAAACAACTTAAGTTTTCTTGTGGATAAGGCACGACTAGATGCTTCAATCCAATTATCCACTGTATTATTTTCATCATAACTTTTAGAATTGAAAAAGAAGTTAGGTTCGGGAGCTAATCCAAAATAATCATGTGTTGTAAAAATAATTCTTATTTGCATGGACTTCGCAACTTGGAAAAATTCCCTAGGTAATCCCATCAATGTATGTACATGAATAACATCCGGCTCAATCAAGTTGAAGAAATGCTCAAAAACAGTTGAAGATACTGCATACATGAAATCTGAAGGCGTCTTGATTCCTCCAAATATTGGCAACGGAAAGCTATTGATTAACTCAAATGTTTTTAATCCCCCACAATCTCCACGCCGCTTAATCTCCATTTCCTTTTTTAAAATTCTTTGTTTTCCAGGGTATAGTGCATACACCTGCTCGCCTTGCGATACCTGCTTACTCATAATGTCCTCAGCATATTGAACAAGCCCACCACTACGTTCCGGCGGAAACCCTAGTGTATAGTGCAAAATTTTCATTAAATCACCTCAAAAAAGTTAATTCATACTCAGACACGATTTTTTTCCATCCGTAATACTTTTCAACTTGCCTGCTTGACAAGATGCCCATGTCTTCAATCTCATCACTTGACAGGTTCTCACACTTACTAATCAGCGAAGCGAGATTGCCAATCTGTTTATTCCAATAGAAAGCACTAGTTTTTCCAACCTCTCGATTGAATCCAACATCTAAAAGTAAATTTAACTTTGTAGACGACAAAGCTTCAAGCAAAGAGGGATTTGTCCCCCCCACTTCGTGACCATGAAGATAAGCAAATGCATTTTCTCGAATAAATTTAAGTAAGTTCACGTCATACACAGTACCTACAAATTTAATTCGATCATCATATTCAAATCCTGTTTCTTTACTTAATTGCTGATAGAACTTATTCTTCTCAACATTGGAAATAATGACTAAATCTTTGTGCGTCTTTGAATTCAAAAACTCTCTAATCATAACTTTGTAATTATTTTCAGGAACAAATCTCCCAACTATCAAAAAATAATTGTTTAATTCAACAGCATTTTTTTTAAACCAACTTTTGACCTGATTATCAGATGTCGTTAAAGAAGAATTTACCGGGTCGGAGCCATAGGCAATGAATGTAGTCTTAGGTGAATACCGAACATAGTCATTTTTAATATATTTCTCAATATTTCGGCTATCACATATCAATAGATCCGCATACCTCACCATTAGTTTCTCAGAAATTTTCCAGTATCTTCTAACCGGCCAACTCCACTTTGCTCTTAACCACTCATGACCATCAGGATTCACGAAAAGTGAACCATCAACTTCTTTCAGCTTTTTCTTAAGTTGGTGAATAAAAGGGCCAATTCGACATGCCAACACATACACTATCGGTCGCCTAATACTACGTTCTTCAATCATTTTCATCGCCTGTTTAAAAGCACGAACATCATACATAATTGCCTTTGCCGCACCAACTTTTGGAACATCCACATTAAAACAACAAGCTCCATTATGTTCGTAAAAGTCCGACTTATTCTCCGACAAGTCTCGTCTACAAGCAACATTATAATGTATCTGAGAACTACTCTTTCTAGCAGTCAGTTGTTCTACAAAAGATTCAAATCCTCCATACCTAGCCGGGATTCCCTTTGATCCGATAATAAAAACTTCTCTCATAATAAGAAAATACTCCTTCAACTTTAGTAAGCCCCGTTGGGCTTAAAGAACACCGCCACAGTCTGAATCAGCACATACAAATCAAACCAGAAACCACGACGATCAATGTACTTCAAGTCTAAACGTACCATCTCTTCAAAACTGGCATCATTCCGCAACGTCACCTGCCAAAGTCCAGTGCAACCTGGCATAACGGTCAAACGTTGCTTGTCAAACTCCGTATATTCCGCAACCTCTCGTGGTAACGGCGGACGTGGCCCAACTAAGCTCATCTGGCCCAGCAATACATTCACTAATTGTGGTAATTCATCAATGCTGTATTTCCGGATGAATCGGCCAACTATAGTGACCCGTGGGTCTTCCTTCATCTTAAACATGGGTCCCTCAACATCGTTATGCTTTAGTAGCTTTTTCAGTTTCTTATCTGCATCAACGACCATAGACCGGAATTTATACATTCTAAAAGCCCGTTGCTGTTTACCCAACCGAACTTGAGAATAAAATACCGGTCCCTTGGGATCCTCCAATTTAATGGCAATTGCCACCATCAAGAACACGGGCGAGAGAATAACTAGCCCAATCAGACTAGCTACAAAATCAAAAACGCGTTTCGCCGTTCGATATATGTATCGATGCTGTTCATGTTCAACATCAATCATTCGGGATTTAATTTTTCTATCGCTATATTCCATCAGAACAACCAAAACCTCCTTTTTTTCTTCACAGCAGAGATCTTTTTAATCTCTGGCATCGCGATATCATCCCCATTAATAATCGCTTTAGCGTTATCATTATATGTCTTCGCGTACTGCTCACCGGCCTGTTCAGTCAGCTTGTTAAAGGCTGAATCCATCACAAACCGCCGTCCCTTAAAGTTATGGGCATCCGAAGCAAACGCGAACCCCAAGTTAGCGTTAATAATCTTAGCTGTTAAAGTCTTGACGCTCTCCCCAAAGACACCGAGGTAAGAGCTATCCGTGAGTTGTGTTAGACAACCCATTTCGACAAAATCATACAATCTATCGGGATCCTTCTGAAACCCATGATTCCGTTCCGGGTGGGCAATCACCGGCGTAATCCCGCGGGTTTGCAATTCGAAAATCATATCTTCCGTATACTCCGGAATCCCACTGTGCGGTAATTCCAGAAGTAAGTAACGTCCACCCTCATCCATAAACAAGATATCGTCTGCATCTAAAGCTTTCAACAGGTCACCGGTCAAATGGACCTCTTGCCCTGGAAACACCGTTAGTGGGATTCCAACGGCGTCTAACGCCGTCTGAAATTCATCCGTCTTAGCGATGACATCTTGCTTGTGGTTAAGGTACATGCCGTCCATATGGTGTGGCGTCACTAAGATGTGCGAGATGCCTTGTTTCACGGCCACTCGAGACATCTCCAAAGACATTTCCATATCCTTAGACCCGTCATCAACACCCGGTAAAATATGACAATGTAAGTCAATCAATCCCATTACTTTTTATCAGTCCCATAATAACCGCCGTAATAACCACCATAGTAGCTACCACCATAGTAGCCCTCAGACTTGGTAGCTGTGACTCGGTTCATGATGGCCCCCAGAATGTTCGCGTGAACAGTTTCAAGCAATTGTTTAGCTCGACGCACACCATTCTTATCGGCAATCCCCTGTGGGACTACCAAAATCGTGCCATCAACCTGAGCTGCTAGCAGTTGTGAATCCGTGACGGTATTGACTGGTGGCGAGTCCAATACAACCAAGTCATATTTTGCTTGTAGTTGACGCATCAATGTCTTAAAGTGTTCACTATCTAAGAGCTCCGCCGGATTTGGTGGAACCGGACCACTCGTAATGACCGATAAGTTTTCAACAATCGTAGGCTGAATAATATCATCTAGGGTCAAACGACCTGATAAGTAGTTAGTCAACCCTGCTCGATTACTGACGTTAAATGATTTATGGACCGTGGGACGCCTCATATCAGCGTCTACCAACACAACCTTGGAACCCTGATCGGCCCAGGTGACGGCCATGTTATTGCTGACGGTCGACTTCCCCTCGGAAGGTTCCGACGAAGTGAAGAGGACCGAATGTAAATCTCTATCCACTGAAGAAAACTGAATGTTCGTCCGAACTGTTTTGAACTGTTCAGCAATTTGACCAGTTGGATCCGTATAGGTAACCAGTCCAACACCATATTTAAGACTCGTATTATCCAAGCGTTGCTTTCTTCGCTTTAACCATGACATCTTGCTCACCTCCTATACACGTTCGCGCTTCTGCGCACGAATACCACCATGACCGTCAGAAACAAATTTAGTCTGATGGTGGCCAATCTGTTTTTTCACATCGGACGCATCAATCTCACTAATAACGCCCAGACTGTTTAGACCTAACTCATTAGTTAGGAATGACTCCGTAGTGACCGTCCGATCGGTAACTTCTCGCAGAAATGCCAAGACAATCCCCAAGAGTACTCCAGCCACCAACCCAATCAACAAGTTCAAGGCTTTTCTTGGACTCACGGCATTATAATTAGGCGTCGCCTTCGACACAATAGAAACGTTATTAATACTCATCATTTTAACGACCTTTTGTTTGAAGACCTTAGCCGTTTCATTAGCGATTGCAGCCGCCGTCTTAGGGTCAGTCGCCGTAGCCGTCACTGAGAAGACCTGAGAGTTCGTTTGATTGTTGATGCTCAAAGCATCTTTAATCCCTGCCATCGACCCCGGGTATCCTGGATAAACCTCTAATGCGCGATTAACATCGGTCAAGACTGTTGGACTGGTAATAATATCCTTATATGTACTAATCATTTGAACATCCGCTTGGACCTGTTGTAATTGGGCGCTTTGATCAGTAGAAGACAGCTTACGATTAACCAGTATTTCCGTCGTACCGCTATACTTTGGCGTCATCACAAAAAAGGTCGCAAAAAAAGCCACCATAAAAACCACTAGTGTCGTAATACTAATCATTTTGAGATGTTTCCGCAGAATCCCCATGATCTGCATCAAACTAATTGTTTGTTCTGAATCCATTTCTTCCTCCAATGATGCCAGTTTGTTTGCTAAACTTACTGAAGATTTTTACAGACTATTGAAACTAGCAAAATAAAATCCATCAGAATTAGTTAATCATGATAATGTATTTTAAACTTATTTTAAATTTCAGTCAAAGAATCCTTAGTGCTAATTAAACCACCTGCAACATATTATAGTCTAATCCATTGCCCACAATTAATACATTCCCATTACATTTTTTCTGTCACATCTCCCGAACTTTTTTAGCCTTCGTTCGGATTATAAAAAACACTCCCATCAGCATTCTACCTGGACAGAGTCCCACTTTAATCGTTGTTATTGCTTAATAACCGCCACCCCAGGCCTTTCTTGATGTAATTCGTGACCCGTTGTAGTTCGGATTTCAACATAACTTTCATACCCCGACTATTAATGGTTTCACTCACTCCTTGCAGGTGCGTCGTCTTAATATGCTTGGTGGCCAACGCCGTCAGATCATTAAAGGTTAAAACGGTCTGCGTCTACTTAGTCAATGAACTAATGAATTGTTCATTAAGTAAGCTACTGATTGATCCCAACCTCACCAGCAGGGCCATGATGGCCTTCCGGAGGCTGCTGACAAAGTAGCCTTTAAAGATTTGGCACTGCTTTAGTCTAAAGAAATCTTTCCCAAACAAAAAAATCCCCACCAAATAACTGGTGAGGATTTCCCAATAGATAATATCGAAATATTAACGCTTGGAGAATTGTGAAGCCTTACGTGCCTTCTTCAGACCTGGCTTCTTCCGTTCCTTCATCCGGGCGTCACGAGTCAAGAGACCCGCACGCTTCAGCGGACCACGGAAATCTGGGTCAACTTCGAGCAATGCCCGAGCGATCCCGTGACGAGTTGCGCCGGCTTGGCCGGAGAAACCGCCACCGCGCACAGTAACTAATGCATCGTAGTTACCAAGCGTTTCCGTAACGTTGAATGGTTGTAAGACAACTTCCCGAATACTTGCGAATGGGATGTAGTCTTCGATTGCCTTGTTGTTCATAACGATTTTACCTGAGCCGGGTACTAAACGTACACGTGCAGAGGAGTTTTTACGACGGCCAGTGCCGCGATATTGAACTTGTGCCAATTTGGTTTTCCTCCTTAGATAAGGTTAGTAATGTCTAATACTTCTGGCTTTTGTGCTTCGTGCTTGTGGTCTGCACCAGCGTACACGTGAAGCTTCAATGCCATTTGGTGACCTAAGGAGTTCTTAGGGAGCATACCTTGTACAGAAGTTTCGATCAATTTTTCTGGGTTCTGTTCCCGGAAGTTACCAGCAGTCCGTGACTTCAAGCCACCAGCGAAACCAGAATGGTGGTAGTAGACTTTGTCGGTGGCCTTACGACCAGTTAAAGCGATCTTTTCAGCGTTGATGACGATTACGTTGTCACCAGTGTCCACGTTAGGGGTGAACGTTGGCTTGTTCTTACCACGTAATACAGAAGCAACGACTGAAGCAAGCCGACCTAAACTCACGTCGGTTGCGTCGACAATGTACCATTTGCGGTCAATGTCGTTAGGTTTTGCCATATAAGTTGTACGCACGTTAAATTCCTCCATAAATCTGTGTTTGTCTGACACCAAGTAAACTTTCCGGGGCTTATCGTGGGGCAAACAATACCAACAACCATAATACAAAGTTTTTCCCATAAAGTCAATGATTGTTTGCCCCATCACCGAAAATTACCGTTGATGTTGCGGCAATTTCGTCGGGTGTTGGGGGTCTTCCCCCTGGTAATACACGTGTTTTAAATACAGCCCTGCCGCCGGAACCGTCCGCCGGGCCTGTTTGCGATCCTTGACCTGATACAACCGTAAAATATCGTGCACTGGCCGCGTGCCGGACCCAATTTCGACCAGCACGCCGACCATGATGCGCACCTGGTTATACATGAAGCCGTTGCCGTAAAATTCAAAGACTAGCTCGTTGTTAGCGTGGTCGATGTGGCAGGTGGCCTCGTAAATGGTCCGCACAAAGGTCCGGGTCTGTGCGCCCGACGCCACGAAACTGGTATAGTCGTGTTCGCCGACCAGGTCTTTCAAGGCCACGTTGATTTTGTCTAGATCAACCGGGAATTTCCACTGACCGGTATAGTGACGCTTGAACGGGTTGCGGAACTCGCCCATGTCCATGCGGTACAGGTACCGTTTGCCGGACACGTCATAACGTGCATGGAAATCGGCGGAGACCAGTTCGACCTTTAAGACCTCCATATCCATGGGTAACATGCTGTTTAAGCCCTTGCGCATGTTGTCCGCGGGAATGACGAAGGGAAAGTCGAAATGGGCCACCTGAGCCAGCGCATGGACGCCTGCGTCGGTTCGCCCCGACCCGTAGATGACGATGGCGGGATCCGGGTTCTTGGCCATCTTATTGACGACCTTGGTCAAGACGCTTTCCACGGTCCGTTTATTGGGCTGACGCTGGAAACCGGCAAAGTCGGTTCCATCATACATAAAAGTTACTTTGTAGCGTTGCATTCAGTTCCGTTCCTCCTACCAACGACGACAAGCGAGAATCGCCGCAAATCCAATCAAAAATAAAATCCAGGTCACCGTATCACGCTTTTGCCAGGTCAAGATTCGATACTGGCTGCGGTGTTCACTGTCCTGGTAACCGCGGGCTTCCATCGCCGTCGAAAGGTCCTCGGCCCGGTTGAAGGCGCTCATGAACAGTGGCACCAACAACGGGATCAGGGCCTTGGCCTGTTTGAACAGCCCGCCCTCACCGAAATCGACGCCGCGAGCACGCTGGGCGTTCATGATCTTGGTTGCCTCGTCCATCAGCGTGGGCACAAATCGTAGCGCAATCGACAGCATCATCGCCAACGTGTCCACGGGCACGTGCAACCACCGCAGCGGCTTCATCAGTGACGCTAGCCCGGTGGCAATATCCAACGGCTGCGTCGACAACGTCAGGAGCGTCGACATCATGATGATCAACAAGAACCGAATGAAAATGTACCCGGCGTTGATCACCCCAAACTGGCTGATGTTGATGAAGGCCCAGTGAAAGTACGTATGACCGCCCACGGGGCTAAATAAGAGCTGTAAGACCACGGTGAATACGATCAGCCAAAGTAGCGGCCGAATGCCCCGTAAGAAGAAGCCCAGGCTGATTTTGGAAGCCAGGATCGACCCCACCGTCAGCGCAATCAAGATTGCGTAGCTCAGTGGATTGTTGGCCAAGAAGACCAAAATGATATAGCAAAAACTCAACATTAATTTTGCCCGGGGGTCCAACCGATGGACTACCGAGTTGAGGGGCAGGTAACGCCCAAAGATGAATTTAGACATGGTCGGCCCCCTTTGCTGGCCAACGCGCCGCAATTTGGTCGGCCAGCTGGTCGGCCGTCAGCGGCAGGGTGTCCCAGGTGAGCCCGCGTTGACGCAGCTGTTGGGCAAATTGGGCGGCCCGGGGCACGTCCAGTTGGTTGGCTCGTAGCCAATCCGGGTCGGCAAAAACGTCGGTCGGCGTGCCGAACTTGATCAACTTACCTTCGCGCATGACCGCGACCTGCTCGGCGTACTGAGCGACGTCTTCCATCTGGTGGGTCACTAACACGATGGTCAGCCCCTGCTCACGGTGCAGGCGTTCAAAGAGTTCCATCATGGCTTGGCGTCCTTGGGGATCCAGGCCCGCCGTCGGTTCGTCTAAGACCAACACCTGCGGCTTCATGGCCAAGACCCCGGCGATGGCGACCCGCCGCATTTGCCCACCGGACAGCTCAAACGGCGAGCGGTCGGCATAGCTGGCGTCGAGTCCCACCGTCGTCAACATTTCATCGGCCAGCGCGTTGGCGTCAGCCTCACTCATGCCAAAATTCTTAGGTCCAAAGGCAATGTCTTGGCGAATAGTCTCCTCAAACAGCTGACTTTCGGGAAACTGAAAGACCATGCCGACATGTTGCCGTAGCGGCTTTAGGGCCGCGTTGGTCGTCTCCGGCGTCACGGTAAAGTCGCCGACGTGAATCGTCCCCGCACTGGGCTTATACAACGCATTGAGCTGTTGGATCAGTGTCGATTTCCCGCTACCGGTGTGGCCGATGATGGCCAGATACCCGTGATCCGGCACCTGGAAGGAAACGTCCTCCACCGCGGTGTGGGCCATGGGTGTGCCCGCTTGATAAGTATAGGTTACGTGTTCGAAAGCGATTGCCACAGCCATTCCTCCATTTCCGCCATTGTTTGGTACGTCGTGGGTGGGGTGATTCCCCGTTGCTTCAATGCCGTCTGTAATTTGACCGGGAACGGCACGTCTAAGCCCATATCGATCAGCCGTTCACCGCGCGCAAAAATGGCGGCTGGTTGAGCCTCTTCGATGAGCCGACCATCGTCAATGACCAGGATGCGGTCGGCACCGGCGGCCTCGTCAATGTCGTGAGTGATCGAGATAACGGTCAACTCCTGTTGGGCCCGCAAGCGCCGCACCAGCGCTAACATATCCTGGCGCCCCTGCGGATCCAACATACTGGTGGCTTCATCCAAGATTAAAATATCTGGGGCAATAGCCACGATTCCGGCCAGCGCCACCCGCTGCTTCTGCCCCCCGGACAGGGAGCTGGGTTCGCGTTGGGCAAACGCGGCCATGCCCACTTCTGTCAGCGCGGCCTTGACCCGCGGGACCATCTCCGAGCGTGGAATTTGGCGGTTCTCTAGCCCAAAGGCCACGTCGTCTTCAACCGTCGCCCCCACGAACTGATTGTCCGGGTTCTGAAAGATCATGCCGATTTTTTCACGCACGTCCCAGACGGTCTCGGGGGTCAGCGTGACGCCCGCCACCGTGACCGTGCCCTTAGTAAACGGCAGTAACCCGTCCAAGGACTTCGCCAGCGTCGACTTGCCGCTCCCGTTATGGCCCACGATGGCCAACCACTCGCCGGCGTGGACATCAAAGCTCACGTCGTCTAGGGCCGGGCGCTGGTCGTCCCCATAGGCATATGAAAGATGTTTGACTTCAATGATATTTGCGTTATTTGCCATCAGCGTTTTTTGATTCTCCTAGTAAAATGTCACCGCTAATTATAGCAAAGTTTTGTGAATTTCCGAAGCGTTCCGCCAGATTCTTTACCCGAATCGGTCAATGCCGGGATAATTGCGGCAGTTCGAAAAAAATGTACAAAAAAAATCACTAACAAACCAGCGGCGCTGAGGCGTTAGCCCCCATTCAAGCTAGACTCGGAAAGAATTTCCTCCATCATCGTAGCGCTCTATACCACATGGTTCTAGTGATTAATTTGTAACTATTGTTCCCCGTTTAAGGACGCGGACACTCCCGAATCGCTAAACTAAAAATTAGTCAACGAATTCCAAGATGGCCATAGCGGCACCATCACCGCGACGAGGCATCGTCTTCAAGATACGCGTGTAACCACCGTTACGATCAGCGTACTTCGGTGCTAATTCGCTAAATACCTTTTGCAATGCGCTAGTCACGACAACATCATCGCCGTCTTCCTTAACATCTGCAACCACGTTACGGATGAAAGCAGCAGCTTGACGCCGGGCGTGTAAGTCGCCTTGCTTACCCAAGGTAATCATTTGGTCAGCCGTCTTGCGAACTTCCTTAGCGCGTGCTTCAGTCGTTTCGATGCGGCCGTTCAAGATTAAACTAGTGGTCAAATCGCGTAACAAGGCACGACGTTGAGAACTAGTCCGTTGTAATTTACGGTAACTCATAACCAGAAACCCTCCTTTGAGTGTCTAAAATTAGTCTTCCTTCCGAAGTGACAAACCTAAGTCAGCTAACTTAGCCTTAACTTCTTCAAGGGACTTGCGACCCAAGTTACGAACCTTCATCATGTCTGCTTCGGTCTTGTTGTTCAATTCTTGAACCGTGTTGATACCAGCACGCTTCAAGCAGTTGTAAGAACGAACGGACAAGTCGAGCTCTTCGATGGTCATCTCAAGCATCTTTTCCTTGTGCGTTTCTTCCTTTTCAACCATGATTTCCGCATTCTTAGCTTCGTCGGTCAAGTCGACAAACATAGCCAGATGTTCGGTCAAGATCTTTGCAGCCAATGCAATGGCTTCGCTTGGATTAATTGAACCGTTTGTCCAAACATCCAGGGTCAATTTATCGTAGTCAGCCCGTTGGCCAACCCGTGCATTCTCTACTTGGTAGTTAACCCGTTCGATTGGGGTGTAAATGGAATCCACAGCTAAAACACCAATTGGCATTTCTGCATTGCGAGCTTTGTTCTCGTCAGCAGAAACGTAGCCACGGCCCTTATCTGCAGTCATTCGCATGTGGAACGTTGCCCCATCAGCAACTGTAGCAATGTACAGATCTGGGTTCAAAACGTCAACGTCGGCGCCTGCCACAATATCACCAGCGGTGATCTGAGCGGGTCCCTTAACGTTGATCTCCATCGTTTCTTCCTGATCGTCAGCACCGTTCAACTTCAGCGCAATCTTCTTAACGTTTAAGATGATTTGCGTGACGTCTTCTACGACACCTTCGACAGTCGAAAACTCATGCAGAACCCCGTCGATTTGAATGCTGGTAACAGCTGCACCAGGTAATGATGAAAGTAAGATCCGCCGTAAGGAGTTGCCGAGCGTTGTTCCGTAACCACGTTCCAACGGTTCAACCACAAACTTACCGTAGTTGTTACTCTCATCAATTTTATGAATGTTAGGCTTTTCAAATTCAATCATTCTTATCGTTTACCCCTTTCAAACCGCGTTGAGCTCCTATAAGTCAATCCCATCATGAAGGTTGCCCTCATTAATGAAACGCTCACGTTAGACCCGACGGCGCTTTGGAGGACGAGTACCATTATGAGGAACTGGGGTAACATCGCGGATAGCCGTGACTTCGATCCCAGCAGCTTGGATTGCCCGAATAGCAGCTTCACGTCCTGAACCAGGACCCTTAACAGCAACTTCAACGGACTTAACACCGTGTTCTTGTGATGCCTTGGCAGCGGCTTCAGCGGCCATTTGTGCAGCAAATGGCGTTGACTTCCGACTACCCTTGAAACCTAAAGCACCGGCTGATGACCAAGCAATAGCGTTCCCTTGAACGTCAGTGATCATAACCAAAGTGTTGTTAAACGTAGCATGGATGTGTGCAACACCGGATTCAATGTTCTTTTTGACCCGACGTTTGCGACTAGTTTTTCTAGTAGCCATAAAGTGATAAACCTCCCTTACTTCTTCTTCCCGGCGATCGAAACGGCTTTACCCTTCCGAGTGCGGGCGTTGTTTTTGGTGTGTTGGCCGCGAACAGGCAGTCCACGACGGTGACGCATACCGCGGTATGAGCCGATTTCTTGCAAGTTCTTGATGTTCAGGCTAACTTCACGACGTAAGTCACCTTCGACCTTGTACTTGTCAACTTCGACACGAACCTTGTCTTCTTGTTCAGGGGTTAAATCACGAACCCGAACGTCTTCTGAGACACCAGCATCCGCAACAATCTTGTGTGCAGTGTTGATCCCAATTCCAAAAATGTAAGTCAAACCGTAAGCGATTCGCTTATCACGTGGTAAATCCACTCCAGCAATACGTGGCATTTAAGTGCACCTCCTATAAATTGAATTACTTACCCTGGCGTTGTTTGTGCTTAGGGTTGGCTGAGCAAATAACCATTACTCGACCCTTACGCTTGATAACCTTGCAGTGTTCGCACATTGGCTTAACTGATGGTCTTACTTTCATGAATATCCCTCCTACATCTGTCCAGGCGGCTACTTAAACCGATAAGTAATCCGGCCTTTAGACAAGTCATACGGTGACATTTCAACAGTTACTCGGTCACCAGGCAGAATCCGAATGTAGTGCATCCGAATCTTACCGGAAACGTGAGCGAGAATCTCATGACCGTTTTCTAATTCGACCCGAAACATTGCGTTAGGTAATGTTTCGGTAACTTTACCTTCGACTTCGATGACATCGCTTTTCGCCACGAAAGTACCTCCCTTTTAATTGCGTGTAAAATACACGTAAAAGCGGTAGGGACAAGGAACTTGCCCCCGCCTAGCACCTGTGAATTGCGACAGCGCGCCATTTACAGGCTAAACCTGAATAAGCTTACCATAATTCTTGCGAAGACGCAAGAACTTAGCGACCTGTTACAGGTTCTTCAGGATTTTTTCGATGTCGACGTAGACATCATCGATATCACGGTCACCATCAACAGTGAATAACAAGCCCTTCTTGGTGTAGTAATCAACCAGCGGCGTGTTCATTTTCAGATTGACCGCTAACCGGTTCTTCACCGTTTCTGGCTTGTCGTCTTCACGTTGATAGAAGTCATGCCCACCACAGACATCACACGTGCCGGCAACTTTAGGTTGCTTGTAGAGCTTGTGGTAAGTGGCCCCACAAGTCCGGCAGATGTAACGACCAGAAAGGCGTTCAACCAAGACATCTGGTTCGACGTGAATGTTGATCACGGCGTTGATGGTCCGGTCCAGTTCGGGGCCAAAGGTATCTAACGCTTCGGCTTGAGCTAAGGAACGGGGGAACCCATCCAACATGAACCCGTCTTTGGTATCATCTTGAGCTAACCGGTCGCGAACGATACCGTTAGTGACTTCATCCGGTACCAATTCACCTTTGTCGATAAACTTCTTCGCAGCCAAACCCATTTCAGTTTCGTTCTTCATCGCTTCACGGAAGATGTCTCCCGTAGAAATGTGCGGTAAGTGGAACTCCTTGATAATCTTTTCAGCTTGCGTCCCTTTACCGGCGCCTGGTAAACCCATGAGAATCAAATTCATTGCTGTCATGTTCGTTCTCCTTATTCGAAAATTTGCCCGAAAAACACAAGCAGGTGTGCTAATAGATCAACACACCCGCTGGAAACTCATTAAGCTGGTTCTGGATCTTGGATAAAGCCAACGTATTCGCGCTTCATCATCAATCCGTCAACTTGCCGCATGGTTTCAATGGCCACACCAACGACGATTAAGAGGCTGGTACCACCTAAACCAATTGACTCATCTAAGTCCCAAAGGTTTTGGGCTAATAACGGAATTAAGGAAATGAATCCAAGGAAGAGGGACCCAACAGTGCTGAGCCGCATCAATAAGTTGGAAACATAAGTTTGTGTTTCGTGACCCGGCCAAACACCAGGAATGTAGCTCCCCTGCTTTTGCAGGTTCTCAGCTAACTTTTCTGGGTTGACTTGCACGAACGCATAGAAGAACGTGAACACAATGATCAGAACAGTGTACAAAATGGCCCCATCGACCGTTTGCATGTTGAAGACATCCGTTAACGTCTGGTACCAGGCATCTTGGGAGTGCGTGTTTTGGAACGCCATCAAAATAGTTTGTGGCGTCGCAATGAACGAACTAGCGAAGATAACTGGAATAACCCCAGCAACGTTAACCTTTAATGGAAGGTAGCTGCTATCTGGCGAACCAGATACCCGCCGCGTGTACTGCATAGGTACCCGCCGTTCCGCTTGCTGAACCCAGGTGGTAAAGGTCACAATGATCAATACCAACACGATTAAAGCAAGCACGAAAACGACACTCTTCCACATGGTGCCCGCCGTAGCGTCAACGAAGTAAGTTTGGTACAACTTGTAAACAGAAGTTGGCGTCCGGGCAATGATCCCCGCAAAGATAATCATTGAAATCCCGTTACCCAACCCACGATCGGTGATCATATCACCCATCCAAGTCGTTAACATGGTCCCACCAGTCAGGATCAACCCGATTGACAGGTACGTGGTAACACTTGGATTTTCGACCAATTTCAGTGAACTTAAGGCACTAAAACCGGCCGTGATCCCGATAGACTGAACGAATGCCAAAGCAATCGCTAAGTACCGTGTGGCCTGGTTCAACTTCCGCCGACCAGTATCCCCTTGCTTGCTCCATTCAACGAAGCGTGGAACGATGTCCATTTGTAGCAATTGAATAACGATTTGTGCAGTGATGTAAGGTGAAACCCCCATCGCAAAGATGGAATAGTTGGTCAACCCACCACCACTGAAGGTATCTAAAATACTAACCAATCCAGAAGACGCAACGCTTTGAAGTGCCTTTGCGTTAATGCCGGGGACGGTAATATAAGTACCCAACCGAAAGACAATCAAAACCAATAGAGTAAAGAGAATTTTTTTACGAATGTCTTTAATCTTAAAGGCGTTTTTCAAGCTTGATAGCATTAAATCACCTCAGTTTTACCACCAGCAGCCTCGATAGCTTGGGCGGCTGACTTGGAGAACTTAGCGGCTTTCACCGTCAACTTCTTCGTTAACTCACCGTTACCCAAGATCTTAACACCGGCCTTTTCGTTCTTGACGATACCGGCTTCAACCAGGGCAGCTGGAGTTACTTCAGCACCATCATCAAAGACGTTCAAAGCAGCTAAGTTTACGACAGCAAATTCCTTACGGTTAATGTTGGTAAACCCACGCTTTGGAATACGACGGTACAATGGCATTTGGCCACCTTCAAAACCCAAACGAGTCTTGCTACGAGCCTTTTGACCTTTTTGGCCACGGCCAGCGGTCTTACCATTACCAGATGAATCACCACGGCCAACCCGGTTACGAACCTTCCGTGAGCCTTCAGCAGGTTTTAATTCATTCAACTTCATGCTATTGCGCACCTCCTTATTTAATGATATGAGAATTACTTAACTTCTTCAACCTTAATCAAATGTGCGATTTGGAAAAGCGCACCACGAGTGGCGTCGTTATCTGGTTGGATAACGGTGCTGTTTACTCGGTGTAAGCCCATAGCTTCCACAATCTTCCGCTGTTTAGGGAGGCGGTGAGCAACACTATGAATTAAAGTAACTTTTAATTGAGCCATTTTAATACCCCTCCTTATTCAGCTAAGTGTTGAAGAGAGACACCACGGAGAGCGGCAACTTCTTCAGCACGCTTCAACTGAGCCAAGCCAGCAAAAGTGGCCCGAACAGCGTTGACTGGCGTGTTAGAACCTAAACGCTTGGAAGTAACGTCAGCGACACCAGCTAATTCCATGACGGAACGAACTGAGCCACCGGCAGTAACCCCAGAACCTTCAGCGGCAGGCTTGAGCATGATCTTGCCCCCACCAAATGAACCGAGAACTTCGTGAGGAATGGTCGTTCCCACGATAGGTACTTCGATCAGGTTCTTACGAGCGGCTTCAACGGCCTTACGGATAGCTTCTGGAACTTCTTGAGCTTTACCAGTACCAAAGCCAACGTGACCGTTCTTATCGCCGACGATGACAAGCGCAGCAAACCGCAGACGACGGCCACCTTTAACAACCTTAGTGATACGGTTGATAGCAACAACGTTGTCTTCAAGTTCTAACTTGTCAGGATCAATAAATTTTGCCATGTGTGGTTATTCCTCCTTACTGTTAAAATTTCAGCCCGTTTTCGCGAGCAGCTTCTGCCAATGCTTGAACACGGCCGTGGTATAAGTAACCGCCACGATCAAACACAACATCACTAATCTTCTTTTCGACAGCGCGCTTAGCAACTAATTCACCAACAGCCTTAGCTTGGTCGGTCTTGTTGTCACCTTTGACATCGCTATCTAACGTTGAGGCACTAACAAGCGTGACACCCGCTACGTCATCAATGACTTGAGCGTAGATGTTTTTGTTAGAGCGGAAAACGTTTAAGCGTGGGCGTTCTGCAGTCCCAGAAATTTTGTTCCGGACACGCATATGACGCTTTTGACGTGTCTTGTTCTTATCTGGTTTTGAAATCAAAATAGTCACCTCTTTGTAGAATTATCAGCTTTAAGCTGCTTTAATGTTACTTACCAGTTTTACCTTCACGGATACGAACGAATTCGTTTTCGTAACGGATACCCTTACCTTTGTAAGGTTCTGGTGAACGAACGGCACGAACTTCAGCAGCGAAGTCACCGACTTCTTGCTTACTGATACCGGAAATGTTGATAGTGGTGTTATCTGGAACCTTAACATCTAAGGTTTCAGGAATAGCCATTTCAACTGGGTTGGAGTAACCAACGCTCAATACCAAGGTCTTGCCCTTAGCTTGAACACGGTAACCAACACCGACCAGCTTCAAGGTCTTAGCAAAGCCATTAACAACACCTTCAACCATGTTGTTCAAGTTAGCTCGCTGAGTCCCGTGAAGGGCCCGCGTCTTGTTGTTATCATCTGGACGATCGAAGTCAACCGCACCATCACTAATCTTCATAGAAATGACGTTTGAGAAAGTCCGGGTTAAAGAACCCTTAGGACCCTTGACGGTCACTTGATCACCATCGCGTTTAACTTCAACGCCGGCTGGGACGTTGACAGTTTTATAACCAATACGACTCACTGTAAGGCACCTCCTATCTTCTTAAAAGTTTTACCAAACGTAGGCGAGAACTTCGCCACCGATTTTCTTGGCGCGCGCTTCTTTATCAGTAATTACACCTTCAGAGGTGGAGATAATAGCGATACCCAAACCGTTTAATACCTTTGGTACAGCGTCGGCCTTAACGTATGAACGTAAGCCGGGCTTTGAAATACGCTTTAAACCACTGATGACACGTTGGTTATCCTTACCGTACTTCAGGAATACGCGGATGATGCCTTGCTTGTCATCATCGATGTATTCGACGTTACGGATGAACCCTTCGCGCTTCAGGATTTCAGCGATGTCACGTTTAATTGTTGATGCAGGTACTTCGAGTGATTCGTGACGCACCATGTTGGCGTTACGGATCCGCGTCAAGAAGTCTGCAATAGGATCAGTCATGGACATTAACGTTTACCCTCCCTTTGTTTAAAATTCGTTTTACCAGCTAGCCTTCTTCATGCCAGGAATTTGACCCTTGTGGGCTAATTCGCGCATGCAGATACGGCAAAGATGGAACTTTTGATAAACAGAGTGTGGACGTCCACAACGTTCGCAACGAGTATAATTCTGAGTAGAGAACTTCGCAGGACGCTTGTTCTTAGCAATTTGAGATTTCTTAGCCAATTTGTGTGAACCTCCTTAAATTAGTGTGCAAACGGCATACCGAATTGAGTCAGCAATTCGCGTGACTCTTCATCAGTGTTAGCCGTCGTAACGATAACGATGTCCAAACCACGAACACGGTTAACGTTATCAAAGTTAATTTCTGGGAAAATCAATTGTTCCTTAACACCCAGGGTGTAGTTACCGCGACCATCAAAGGCACGCTTGCTAACACCGCGGAAGTCACGAACACGTGGCAATGACACGTTGATTAACTTGTCCAGGAATTCGTACATCCGGTCCCCACGCAGGGTGACCTTAGCACCGATTGACATGCCTTCACGAAGACGGAAGGTGGCGATTGACTTCTTGGCCTTAGTAACCAATGGCTTTTGACCAGAAATCAAACCCAATTCTTCAACGGCTTCGTCCAGGTTCTTAGCGTTGGAAACAGCATCACCAACACCCATGTTCAAAACGATCTTTTCGATCTTCGGCGTTTGCATAACAGAACTGTAGCTGAATTTTTCCACCAATGCTGGTGTAATTTCATTAACGTACTTTTCTTTTAAACGAGCTGACATGAAATTATGTTCCTCCTTTCAAAGATTATTTGTCGATGGTTTCGCCGGACTTCTTAGCGAAACGGACTTTGTGACCATCTTCTACTCGAACGCCAAGCCGGGTTGGTTCGTTGTTCGAAGGATCGATGAGCATAACGTTGGATGCGTGAATTGGCGCTTCAATATCGATAATGCCGCCTTGTGGGTTGGCTTGAGAAGCTTTTTGGTGCTTCTTAATCATATTGACACCTTTAACGATCACACGATTCTTGGCATTCATGACTTTGGAAACAGTTCCTTCTTTTCCTTTGTCTTTGCCGGCGATCACGCGGACCTTGTCACCAGTTTTAATAAGCATTCCTGTGGGCACCTCCTTGTTAAACGTTTCTTGATTACAGTACTTCGGGTGCTAATGAGATAATCTTCATAAAATCGTTGTCACGTAATTCACGGGCAACCGGTCCGAAGATCCGAGTCCCTTGTGGGCTCTTATCGTCTTTGATCAGCACTGCAGCATTTTCATCAAAGCTGATGTATGAACCATCGTTACGACGTACACGAGACTTGGTACGAACAACAACGGCCTTTACAACGTCACCTTTTTTGACAACGCCACCTGGTGTTGCTTGTTTGATAGTAGCGACAATGATATCACCAATTCCGGCGTAGCGACGCTTGGAGCCACCCAGAACTTTGATAGTCAGAATTTCACGGGCGCCAGAGTTGTCGGCAACCTTTAAGCGACTTTCTTGTTGGATCACAGCTAGTGTCCTCCCTTCAGTTCTAATTCAGAATACGATAAAAACGACACCTAAATGATTACTGCTTTTTCAACAATGTCGACTAAGCGGAACCGCTTGGTAGCAGACAGAGGACGAGTTTCCATGATTTCAACAATGTCGCCAGTGTGGGCTTCGTTGTTTTCGTCATGTGCCTTGTACTTCTTGGAGTACTTGACACGCTTGCCATATCTTGCATCCGTCTTCGTCGTTTCTACAACGACAGTGATCGTCTTTTCCATTTTGTCGGAAACGACACGACCACGGTAAACCTTGCGGTTATTACGTGCATCACTCATGTATTAGTGACCTCCTTCTTATCGTATTCTACTTGTTCAGTTCTTGTTGGCGAAGAGCGGTTTTAATCCGCGCAATGTTCTTACGAACTTGCTTCAGCCGTGCAGTGTTTTCCAATTGACCAGTAGCTAATTGGAAACGCAGGTTGAATAATTCGTCCTTGTAGCTCTTTTCTTTATCGAGCATTTCAGCAGTGGTTAATTCGTTGATTTCTTTAGTTTTCATTTGATTCGCCACCTACTTCCTCTCGGGATAAAACCTTCGTACGAACGGGAAGCTTCATGGCAGCCAAACGTAAGGCTTCGCGAGCGACTTCTTCAGAAACGCCACCCACTTCAAACATAACCTTACCGCGCTTAACTGGGGCTACCCAGCCATCAGGCGTACCTTTACCATTACCCATCCGGACCCCAACACCTTTACTGGTGTAGGATTTGTGAGGGAAAATCTTAATCCAAACTTTCCCACCACGCTTCATGTAACGTGTGATTGCCACACGGGCTGCTTCGATTTGACGGTTGGAGATCCACTTGGAATCTAACGATTGTAAACCGTAGTCACCGAAAGCAACGCTCTTGCCACCCTTGGCTTCGCCACGTAGCTTACCACGGTGGACACGACGGAACTTTACTCGCTTAGGTACCAGCATGCTTATTTCCCTCCTTGTCCGTTAGTTTGTTTCTTTTCGGGAAGAATTTCACCACGGTAGATCCAGGTCTTAACACCCAGAGAACCATAAGTGGTGTGCGCTTCAACCCAAGCGTAATCGATGTCAGCACGTAACGTGTGCAGAGGAACCGTGCCTTCAGCATAGCTTTCAACACGAGACATGTCAGCACCGTTTAACCGGCCAGCAACTTGCGTCTTAACACCCTTGGCGCCAGAACGCATCGTCCGTTGCATCGTCCCACGCATAGCGCGACGGAAAGCAACACGGCCTTCCAATTGACGAGCAATGTTTTCGCCGACTAACTTGGCATCCAAATCTGGCTTTTTGATTTCCACGATGTTGATGTGGACACGCTTGCCAGTTAAGTCGTTCAATTCCTTACGGAGATTTTCGACTTCGGAACCACCCTTACCAATAACCATCCCTGGCTTGGCAGTGTGAATTGAGATGTTGACGCGGTTTGCAGCCCGTTCAATCTCAACAGTTGAAACAGAAGCATCTACAAGACGCTTTTCGATAAATTTACGGATTTGAAGGTCTTCCTTCAGGTAAGCAGCGAAATCCTTTTCAGCATACCACTTTGCTTCCCAATCGCGAATGATACCGACCCGTAATCCAGTTGGATTTACTTTTTGACCCACGCGTTATCCCTCCTCTTTTTCAGATACAACAACCGTAATGTGACTCGTACGTTTGTTGATTGGTGAAGCAGAGCCTTTGGCACGAGGACGGAACCGTTTGAGGGTTGGTCCTTCGTTCACATAGGCTTCGCTAACAACTAGATCTTGACGATCTAAGTCAAAATTGTTTTCTGCGTTAGCAATTGCAGAGTTTAAAACCTTTGCCACAACCGGTGATGCGCCACGCGGTGTGAACTTTAAGATTGCGATTGCTTCAGCGACGCTCTTGCCGCGGATAAGATCGATGACAAGGCGGACTTTGCGAGCAGCAATCCGAACCGTCTTAGCAGTCGCTTGCGCTGATGTAACTTGTTCAGCCATTAGTTAATCCTCCTTATCAACGAGTTTTCTTGTCGTCGCCACCATGACCACGGAATGTCCGGGTTGGTACGAATTCGCCAAGCTTGTGGCCTACCATATCTTCTTGAACGTAAACTGGTACGTGCTTCCGTCCATCATATACAGCGATAGTTAAACCTACAAAGCTAGGGAAAATAGTAGACCGGCGGGACCAGGTCTTGATGACAGCCTTTTTGTCTTGATCCTTTTGTGCATCAACCTTTTTCAGTAAATGCGCATCGGCGAAAGGTCCTTTTTTCAAACTACGACCCATTTATGAAACCTCCTCTACTTGTGGCGCATCGTGGAACACGATGATCACCAGGTCTCTTGACTTCCGGATAACCGGAATATTACATCTTAGAACCTTTACGATGACGAACAATGAACTTCTCAGTCTTGTTCTTCTTCGAACGCGTCTTCTTACCAACAGTCTTCTTACCCCATGGAGAAAGAGGAGATGGTAAACCAACAGGTGCTTTACCTTCACCACCACCATGTGGGTGATCGTTAGGGTTCATAACTGAACCACGAACGTGAGGACGTTGACCAGCCCAACGGTTACGGCCGGCTTTACCAACGTTAACTAATTCGTGTTCTTCGTTACCAACGGCACCGATAGTTGCACGGTTAACGTTCAAGACCATCCGAACTTCACCGGAAGATAAACGAACTAATACGTACTTTTCATCGTTAGCTTTACCTAACAATTGTGCTGAAGTACCAGCAGAACGTACCAATTGGCCACCCTTACCAGGCTTTAATTCGATGTTGTGAATAACCGTCCCAAATGGGATGTTCTTCAATGGTAATGCGTTACCAGTCTTGATATCGGCATCTGGACCAGATTGAACCTTGTCGCCAACCTTTAAGCCCTTAGGAGCCAAGATGTATGACTTTACACCATCAGCATAAACTAATAATGCAATGTTAGCAGTCCGGTTAGGATCGTATTCGATAGCCTTAACGGTTGCTGGAACATCATCTTTGATTCGCTTGAAGTCGATGATCCGGTATTGACGCTTGTTACCACCGCCACGATGACGGACAGTCATGCGACCAGCGTTGTTCCGGCCAGCCGTGTGACTTTGTGAATCAAGCAATGACTTTTCAGGAGTCGTCTTAGTGATGACGTCTTTGTAAACCAAGCTCGTCATGTTACGACGACCATTGCTTGTTGGTTTGTATTTCTTAATCGCCACGTTATTTCCCTCCTATATCTGAGATTTTATTCTTCGTTGAATAACTTGATTTCTTTTGAGTCGGCAGATAAGCTGACAATGGCCTTACGACGCTTCTTAGTGTAGCCTTCGTAACGTCCTTGACGCTTCTTCTTACCCTTTAAATTCATGATGTTAACCTTAACAACCTTAACGTCAAAAATGTCTTCTACGGCATGCTTGACTTGAGTCTTGGTTGCTCGTACGTCAACGTCAAAGGTGTAACGCTTGTCGTCCATAGTTGCCATCGTAGCTTCGGTAACAACTGGGCGTAAGATAATGTCACGTGATTCCATTATGCGAGCACCTCCTCTACTTGAGAAAGAGCTGGTTGGGTAATCACTAACTTGTCCGCATCAGCGATGTCTAAGACATTCAAGCTCTTGGCTGGAATAACTTTAACATTTGCTAAGTTACGGGCTGCTAAAGCAGCAGTTACGTTGTCGTCTTCAAGGACAACCAACGTCTTAGTCGTGACATTCAAACCAGCCAACACAGCAGCGAATTCTTTCGTCTTAGGTGCGTCGAATGCTAAACCGTCAAGAACGACTAAGCTTTCGTCGAGAACCTTTTGTGAAAGAACTGACTTCAATGCTAAACGGCCAACCTTCTTAGGAAGGCGGTAACTGTAAGAACGAGGGGTAGGGCCAAAGACCACACCACCACCGACCCATTGTGGGGAACGGATGGAACCTTGACGGGCACGACCGGTACCCTTTTGACGCCATGGCTTCTTACCACCACCACGAACGGCACTCCGGTTTTTAACGGCGTGGGTTCCTTGGCGTAAGGAAGCTCGTTGCATCAAAATCGTATCGAATACGACATTTTCGTTAGGTTCGATGCCGAAGATATCAGCGTTCAAATCAACGTTGCCGTTTTGGCTACCATCTTGTTTGTATAATGCTACGCTTGTCATTTAATTATCCTCCCTTCCTATTTATTTATCAGAATGCTTTAGGCGTGGTGGGCGAACAGCACTCTTAACAGTAACGAGTGACTTGTTAGCACCAGGCACATTGCCCTTGATCAACAGAACGTTGTTATCAACGTCAGCCTTAACGATCACAAGGTTTTGGATAGTAACTTGCTTGTTACCCATCCGACCTGGGAGCTTCATGCCAGGGAATACCCGGTTAATGATGGCACCCAGAGAACCTGGACGACGGTGGTAACGAGAACCATGGGCCATAGGGCCACGGCTTTGGCCGTCCTTATGAATGTTACCTTGGTATCCATGACCTTTAGTGACACCAGTGACATCCACGATGTCTCCTGCTTGGAAGGTATCAACTTTAACTTCGTCTGCTACCTTGTAATCTCCCAGCTCAACATCTCTGAATTCACGAATGAAGCGCTTAGGAGTCGTGTTTGCTTTTGCTACATGACCTTGTTCGGGCTTGTTGCTGAGTACTTCACGCTTGTCTTGGTAACCAAGTTGAATGGCATCGTAACCGTCGTTTTCCATCGTCTTAACTTGTAACACAACGTTTGGCGTTGCTTCGACAACAGTAACGGGGATTAATTCGCCAGCATCAGTGAAGACTTGCGTCATCCCGACCTTTTTCCCTAAGATTCCTTTAGTGGTCATGAGTACACCTCCGATTATATTGTATTTAATATTCTTGAAAATTATAACTTGATTTCGATGTCAACACCGCTAGGCAGGTCAAGCTTCATTAATGAGTCGACCGTCTTTGGCGTTGGGTTAACGATATCAATCAAACGCTTGTGCGTCCGCATTTCGAATTGTTCACGTGAGTCCTTAAACTTATGTGGTGAACGTAATACGGTGTAGATTGTCCGTTCAGTTGGCAATGGGATTGGACCTGAAATACCGGCACCAGTTCTCTTTGCAGTTTCAACAATCTTGTCCGCTGATTGATCGAGGATACGATGTTCGTAAGCCTTCAACCGAATCCGAATTTTTTGTTTTGCCATTGTGTTCCCTCCTTCGTCTATTTTAAAAATAAGACTAACTCCGTGGAAATTCCCGCCACACCCTCATGGCAAAGCGGCCGGGTGTGTCGCAATATCCCACATCATCGCTAAACTTTTGTCCGACCCCCGGGGGCACAAAAATACCCTGGGAAATACAGCACTTGACTATCATACTAAATAAACTGCCGACTGGCAAGGGTTTTCGCCGAATTTCTCAAACTTTTTGTGAAAAATGCCCGTCACTTGACGTCAATCAATTTTCATTTCGCAAGGACGCTTCGGTCGACTTTCTACTATTAAGAAGTCCCCGGGCTAAGCCCCACCCGATTGCACAGGTCAAGACGTCGGCAATCGGCTGAGCCCAGATGATCCCGTGATAGCCAATCAGGCGCGCGCCAAGCACGATGGCCAGGTAGAAGACGACCCCCTGCCGCGCAATCGACATGATGAAGGCACCTATGGCCTTCCCGGTGCTTTGGAAAACGGTGGTGTACACCAAGACCGCCCCCACGAACGGCGTCGTGACTAAGAAGACCCGCAGCATGTAAGTCCCCGCCGTAATGACCGCCTGACTATGGAGAAACAGGCCAATAATCTGCGGCGCTAGAATCATCAAGATGACCGCCAGAATCAACGCGTAGCCGACCTCGACCAGCAGATCAAAGTGGAGGATCTTTTTGAAGCGTGCCATGTTCTTGGCACCATATGTGTAGCCAATCAATGGTTGCGCGCCAAAGGCAAAGCCCACCATGACTAACATGATGATCATGTAGACCTTCAACACGATCCCCATCGCGGCGACCTTGGTCGGACCGAAGGCAATCAGGTACCGGTTCAAGACGGTGGTCCCAAAGGCCTGCATCAGGTTGGTGATGGATCCTGGAATCCCAATCGCCAAGACCTGCAGGATCCACGCCCAGCTGATTTTACTCAACCGCGCGTCAATCGAGATGACCTGACAGTAGCGTTTGGTCAAATAGACCAGGGTGATGGCGGAAATGGTGTAGCCAATCACGGTCGCTAACGCTGCCCCGGCCGCTCCCAGACCAGCGGGGAAAATCAAGATGGGATCCAGGATAATGGTAATCACGGTCCCCACCAGCGTGCCAGCCATGGACTGAGCCGCGAACCCTTCCGTTCGGATCAGGTTTCCCGGTACGATCGATACGATGATGGGCATCGCCCCCAACGCCATGATGCGATAAAAGTCCCGTGCATAGGGATACGTCGCTGAGGTTGCCCCTAATAGGTAGAGAAACGGCCGCATGAACACCAATAAGACGACGGTGGTGATCAGGCCAATCACCACGGCGCCGTACAGACAAAAGCTGCTAACACGACGCCCTGTGGTGTAGGCCTTTTCGCCCAACAGCCGAGAGATCAACGAACTGCCCCCCAACCCAAAGATGTCGCCAATGGCAATCAGCAGCGAAAATAGCGGTGTACACAACGCCACTCCCGCCACCAGGTTGGTGTTTTGGGTCTGCGACACGAAGAACGTATCGGCCAAATTGTAAATCATGCTGGCCACCATCGCCAAGACGACGGGCAAGGCCAGCTTAAAATACGCCCGCGGAATCGGGGCGTGTTCGAACAACTCTTCCATAACTCACTCTCCAATTCCTTTTGACACATGCGTGCTTATTATACCGCAAATTCTGCGGGTGATGCTAGTTGGTCTTGGCGGCTTTGGTTGGGCTGGCCGCCTGCCGGTCGCTAGAGATACGTTGGAGCGCTGAGGGCGTCGGGTCAAGCCAAAGAGCGGTCTTGCCCCTCAACTTGGAGCCGAAGGTACGCGTCTCCAAGTTGCCAGTTCCCTAAGTGCCGAAAACCATGCCACTAAGGGAACTCCCACAGCTGAACGTATCTCTAGCGACCTCTCGGCTGTCGTCGTAACTTTCCGTAATTACTGGCGTAACCCACTCTAAATACCATCGCCCCACCAAATTTAATCGTGCCCGACATGACGTCGCTCTCAACCAAAACTAGATGTTGAAGTTGAGACCCATCAACAAATACCGACATCCAAACGATCTGTAAAAAGACGCTTCATTTTATATCCATTCCGCCGACCGCTAACACCAGTCTCCCCCACTTCAAGACAAAATAAAAACGCCTAACCCGAAAGTTAGACGTTTTCTTTAAACAACTGACAGACTAGTCTTCGACTGGTGTGCCGCCGTTCTTCTTGATAATGTCAGCTTGAACACTCTTAGGCGTTGGTTCGTAGTGATCAAACGTCATGGTAAATGTCCCACGACCTTGTGATGCAGAACGTAACGTCGTTGCGTAACCGAACATTTCGGATAACGGAACGAATGAGTGAATCATTTGTGCGTTACCACGTGCTTCCATACCATCAACCTTACCACGACGAGCGGTAACTTGGCCCATGATATCACCCATGTATTCTTCAGGAACCAAGATATCAACCTTCATGATTGGTTCAAGAATAACAGGGCCAGCAGACTTAACAGCGTTCCGTAAAGCCAAGGAAGCGGCAACCTTGAAGGCTGCTTCACTAGAATCGACTTCATGGTAACTACCATCGTATAACTTGGCCTTAACATCAACCAATGGGTAACCGGCTAAGACACCGTTTGCCATGGCTTCTTGCAGACCTTGGTCAACTGAAGGGATAAATTCACGAGGAACAACCCCACCAACGATAGCGTCTTCGAATTCGTAACCCTTACCACGTTCGTTAGGGGTGAATTCGATCCAAACGTCACCATATTGACCTTTACCACCAGATTGACGAACGAACTTACCTTGGACCTTAGTTGACTTCGTGAAGGCTTCACGGTAGGCAACTTGAGGGGCACCAATGTTAGCTTCAACCTTGAATTCACGCTTCATCCGGTCGATGATGATATCCAAGTGAAGTTCACCCATCCCAGCGATCAGCGTTTCACCAGTTTCAGGGTTAGTTTCAGCCTTGAAAGTTGGGTCTTCTTCAGAAAGCTTTTGTAAGGCGGTGTTCATCTTATCTTGGTCAGCCTTCGTCTTTGGTTCTACGGCAACCTGGATAACTGGATCTGGGAAGTCCATAGATTCCAAATGTAATGGGTGATCTGGGTCAGTCAAAGAGTCACCAGTAGTGGTGTTCTTCAAACCAATGGCCCCAGCGATATCACCGGAGAAGACTTCTGGAATTTCTTGACGGTGGTTAGAGTGCATTTGCAGCAAACGACCAACCCGTTCACGCTTGCCCTTCGTGGAGTTCAGCACGTAAGAACCAGCTTCCAGAGTACCGGAGTAAACCCGGATGTAAGTCAGACGACCAACGAATGGGTCAGTGGCAACCTTAAATGCTAAGGCAGCGAATGGCGCATCGTCATCGGCCCGTAATTCAACGGCTTCGTCAGTATCCGGAACAGTTGCGTTGTAAGGCTTAACATCCAATGGGGATGGTAAGTAGTCCACAACGGCGTCCATCAACATCTGAACACCCTTATCCTTGAAGGCAGAACCAGCGAAGACTGGGAACAATTCCAGCTTCAAGGTTGCCCGCCGGATAGCGGCCTTTAATTCGTCCTTGGTGATTTCTTCACCTTCAAGGTACTTTTCCATGATTTCATCGTCAACGTCAGCGACGCTTTCGATCATTTCTTCATGACGCTTTTCGGCTTCTTCCTTCATATCTGCAGGAATATCAACCGTATCCCATGAAGAACCTAATTCATCTTTATCGTAGATGTAGGCCTTCATTTCGATCAAGTCAACGACACCTTGGAAGTTGTCTTCGGCACCGATAGCCATTTGTAAGGCTAAGGCGTTGGCTTGTAAACGTTCGTGAATGGAGTTAACTGAGAAGTCGAAGTCGGCACCCAGCTTATCCATCTTGTTAACGAACACGATACGAGGAACATCGAAATCAGAGGCTTGACGCCAAACAGTTTCGGTTTGAGGTTCAACACCGGCTTGGCCATCTAAGACGGCTACGGCACCATCCAAGACACGCAGGGAACGTTCAACTTCGACAGTGAAGTCAACGTGTCCTGGGGTATCGATGATGTTAATCCGGTGACCCTTCCATTCCGCAGTAGTAGCGGCAGAAGTGATCGTAATTCCCCGTTCTTGTTCTTGTTCCATCCAGTCCATTTGTGAAGCCCCATCATGGGTTTCACCAATCTTATGGATTTTACCAGTATAATACAGGATACGCTCAGTAGTCGTCGTCTTCCCGGCATCGATGTGGGCCATGATACCGATGTTACGCGTCTTCTCAAGCGGAAATTCACGAGTATTAGCCATGATTAATGTGTAACTCCTCTCAATTTGATCGTAGATTGTGCCAAAAAGTGACTACTAACATCGCAATTGATTTTAGTAGCCACTCTCGATTAAAGGATTGCTCCTCTAAGCTAGAGTCAAAAATGCTAAATAACACTCTGCTCTAACATTTTATCACACTGTAGGCATGGCAGTGCGATAGCTGCTCTTACCAGCGGTAGTGAGCGAAGGCACGGTTGGCATCTGCCATCCGGTGCGTATCTTCACGCTTCTTAACGGCAGCACCGGTGTTGTTAGCAGCGTCCATGATTTCACGAGCAAGCCGTTCAACCATGGTGTGTTCGCCACGTAAACGAGAGTACTGAACCATCCAACGAAGACCTAAAGTGGTCCGACGGTCTGGCCGAACTTCGATAGGAACTTGGTAGTTTGACCCACCAACACGCCGAGCCTTAACTTCCAAGACTGGCATAACATTCTTCATTGCTTCTTCGAAGACTTCCACTGGATCGTTACCAGTTTCGTTCTTAATGATGTCGAAGGCACCATAAATGATCTTAGTTGAAGTTCCACGTTTCCCATCCATCATCGTGTGGTTGATCAGACGAGTGACCAACTTTGAATTGTAAATTGGATCAGGAAGGACTTCACGCTTTTGTACGTTTCCTTTTCTAGGCATTGTTAATATCCTCCTTGAAATGCTGTTACAGGCCGGTTGACGGCAACCGTGCACCCGACCTTAATTTTGAGTCTCGGTCTAGCCCTTAGGCTTCTTAGTCCCGTACTTGGAACGACCTTGACGACGGTCAGTAACACCGGCAGTATCGAGAGCACCACGGATAATGTGGTAACGAACCCCAGGTAAATCCTTAACCCGGCCGCCCCGGATTAGCACAACACTATGTTCTTGCAGGTTGTGGCCAATACCAGGAATGTAAGCAGTCACTTCAATTAAGTTTGACAACCGCACACGTGCATATTTACGTAAAGCAGAGTTAGGCTTCTTTGGTGTCATGGTACCGACACGCGTTGCAACCCCACGCTTTTGTGGAGCTGGATTCTTAACTTGAGCTTTTTTGAAACTGTTATACCCGTAGTTTAAAGCTGGGGCATCTGATTTAGAACTTTTAGATTTACGACCTTTACGCACCAATTGGTTGATAGTAGGCATCTAAATAGTCCTCCTTTCCGTATACTTTCTAGAGTTATAAGTCCACACATCCAGGTGGTTCATTTTTCTGTAAAGAAAAAAGACGACCCAGATTGAGATTTAATTGAAGTGTCCTCCCCGCCGTCAGTCAGCATGTCTGGTAGTGAATACCCGAGACCTGTCTGCGAAAAGCACCTTGAATAGAATACCATGCCAAAATGCCGCTGTCAACCAGCCTCTCCGCAATTTTGCAGAAACATTTCGCTATTTTTTACGGAGTTGATGGGTAGAGGTGAAACTTTCATGATGATTATCCTATTTATTTACGGGGCCTGCCTGGGGTCGTGGCTGACGGCCATGGCCGACCGCTATGCCACGGGCACGTCACCCCTTTATCCGGCCTCGCACTGCGAGATTTGCCAAACACCCCTGGCTTACTGGCAACTGGTCCCGGTGGTCAGTTACCTGGTGCTACGCGGCCGTTGCCACTACTGCCAGCAGCGGATTCCCCCCACCACGCTGGTACTGGAGATCAGCTGTGGAATCGTGCTCACCACGCTGACCCTGACCACTCTGCGACCATTGCTATGGCTAGGGCTGTGGACCTTTGCCGCCCTCTGTGATGCGCGTACCCAAACCTTTCCCGGGTGGCTAGTCTGGTTGGCCTGGCCGCTAACGGTTTGGGCACTCCCCTGGCCCACCATCATTTGGGCCACCGGCTGTCTACTGGGCATTCAGCTGCTCTGGCGCCACTGGCCCACGCCGGTGATCGGTGACGGCGACTTGGAACTGATCCTAGCCTACGCCATCACCTGGGGCAGCACCGCGACCGCGCAGTGGCTACTGGTCGCCAGTACCTTGGCATTGTGGCGCGCACGCAAGCAGAAACGGTTAGCGTTTCTACCTTATCTGGTGGCCAGCGCGGTGGGGTGGTGGCTGATACGGCGGTAAGCTTGCACACAGCAGATTTCCCGACTTTCTGGTATACTGCACTCGCAGACTAGGACGTTGACTAACGGAAGTGTTCCTGGTGAAGCAGACTAGAAACTGCATTGCTCAATATCGTCAGTGCCTTAACCCCTACTGAAGAAAAGACCATGCACGCTTGGCACCGCTTGGCACCTCCGACGTATCAACGCCGTCCCCAGGTAACCGAACGCAAGACGGCCAAATTGTTTCTTTCCAATAACCGTGACCCTAAAGGAGGCCAATTTCAATGCCCTACACCACCCCAGAACCCGATTCCCTAATCATTGACGACTCACTCGACCGCAAACTGACCCCCGAAGAACAGGCCGCTTTGAACAAACGGATGCATTCGCCGGCATATCACCAGGCGGTCGCCGAAGCTGAAAGAGAATTTGCTCGTCAATTTCCAGAATATGCTTCACCAAAAAATAAATAAGCTTCATTCAGAGGTCGCGGCTTGCCAGCTGGGGCCTCTTTTTTGCGGCTAAAGGTTGAACCTAAAATTAACGCGCTTTGCTGTAACGACGGTGTTCCAGTATCTAAAATTGGTGAAACCAGGCGCCTGCGCCAGGCTACGGTGGAGCCATCTGGCTGCCTCCGGTAAGGTTGACGGCTATCAGTAAAACTGTGTTAATGAAAAATTAGTCGTCAATGTTGCTACTACCTGGGGTTAAGACGACTGTTACTAATACGCACTACCGTAGCCGAGAGTTCGCCAAATATGGGTTCAGCCGTGGGAGTTGTCTTAGCGGCGCGGTTCATGCCGCTTAGACAACTGGCGTCTTTGAGACGCGACTTTCGGCTCAAAGCGAGGCGTCGAGACCGCCTTTTGGCTCGACCCGTCCGCCCCAGCGCTCCAACCCATATTTGGCGAACGGTAGACGGCCAGTCCGCGTTGTGCGGCTGAAACGTGCGCCAACAGGCGGCACCGTTTTCCCACTACGGTGCCGAAACGTGCGCCAACAGGCAACTGGTTCCGCTTAACACTGCTAGACAAATAATCCAGGCCCAGGATTATCCGTCTAGCACCGTTAATGCTCGCCGGCTAACCGCCTGACGGCCCACTCTTATACAAAAAAAGGACCCGCCATCTCTGGCGAGCCCCCGACCAACAAGCTAGTTGTCACTAGGCCTGTGAGTCTTCTTGCATTTGTTTTTCTAAGTCGCTGATGGAATAAACGCCTTCGGTTGACGTACCGCCAACTTCTTTGGGCTTGATCTGACGGTAATCTGGCATCCCAGTCCCGGCAGGAATGATCTTCCCAATGATGACATTTTCCTTCAAACCAACCAGTGGATCGTTCTTGCCCCGAATAGCAGCATCGGTCAAGACACGCGTCGTTTCCTGGAAGGATGCGGCTGATAAGAAACTGTTGGTTTCCAAGGCAGCCTTGGTAATCCCCAAGATAACTGGACGAGCGGTGGCGGCAATGCCCCCATCGATCAAGGTTTGGTAGTTGGCCCGACGGAAGTCTTGAATGTCCATCAAAGTCCCTGGCAGCACGTCCGTGTCACCTGGGTCCATGATGCGGACCTTCCGCAGCATTTGCCGAACCATGATTTCCACGTGCTTATCACTAATAGCCACACCTTGCATCCGGTAAACACGTTGCACTTCACCCAAGATGTAAGTTTCAGTAGACAAGACATCGCGAACCCGCAGCAATTCCTTAGGATCAACAGACCCATAGTTCAAGGCGCCACCACGGTGGATAAAGTCGCCTTCACTGACACGCATCCGTGCCGTGATTGGTAACGTGTAACTCCGCGTATCGGCTTCACCCTTAATGGTAACTTCCTTGGTCCGTTCAGCTGGGTTTTCTTCGATTGATTCAACCGTCCCAGTAACTTCAGTGATCTCAGCTTTACCTTTAGGGTTCCGAGATTCAAACAATTCTTGAACACGAGGCAACCCTTGGGTAATATCTTCGTTCCCGGCAACACCACCGGTATGGAAGTTCCGCATGGTCAGCTGGGTCCCAGGTTCACCGATTGATTGAGCGGCAACAGTCCCGACAGCTTCACCAACTTCAACTTCGTCACCAGTAGCCATGTTCCGGCCGTAACAACGTTCACAAACACCATGTTCGGTGTTGCAAGTGAAGGCGGAACGAATGGTAACTTCTTCAACACCCGCGTCAACGATTTGTTGGGCAGTGTCTTCGACGATCATTTGGTTCTTAGGCACGATGACGTCCCCAGTCTTTGGATCGTAGACGGTCTTTTGGGTGTAACGCCCTAAGATCCGGTCGTACAGTGGTTCGATCATTTCGTTACCATCAGTGATGGCCCGAATCTTCAAACCACGGTCAGTCCCACAATCTTTTTCCCGAATGATAACGTCTTGGGCAACATCGACCAGCCGCCGTGTCAGGTAACCTGAGTTGGCAGTCTTCAGCGCCGTATCGGTCATCCCTTTACGAGCACCGTGGGTCGAAATGAACATTTCCATCACAGACAGGCCTTCACGGAAGTTAGACGTGATCGGCAGCTCCATGATGTCACCACTAGGAGCGGCCATCAGACCACGCATCCCGGCCAGCTGCGTAAAGTTAGAAATGTTCCCCCGGGCACCAGAATCACTCATCATAAAGATAGGGTTCTGTTGGTCGAAACTGTGAATCAAGGCGTTTTGAATGTCGTCCTTGGCATCGTTCCAGATTCCAATAACCCGTTCGTAACGTTCATGATCCGTAATCAGACCACGCCGGAATTGCTTGGTAACCGTTGCAACCTGCTTGTGGGCAGCGTCGATGATCTCTGGCTTTTCTTTCAAGTCGGTCACATCGACCATCCCCACCGTCAACCCGGACTTGGTTGATTCGTCATAACCTAAGTCCTTGATCCGGTCAAGCAGCTTGGAAGTTGCGGTCACCTTGTATTGTTGGTAAACAGCCGCGATGATGTCAGACAAGAAGCCCTTCTTGAATGGCCCAATCAGTTCGGCGTTTTGCAGGTAATCATGAATGTCTTCGCCCGGTTCCAAGAAGTACTTGTCCGGAACGGCGCCATTCAGGTTCGTGCTCGTAGGTTCGTTCAAGTATGGGAACGACTTTGGCAGGATGTTGTTGAAAATCAACTTCCCAACAGTCGTCACCATGATCTTGCTACGTTGTTCGTCAGTAAATGGCTTGTCTGGCATCGAAGAAACCTGAACACCTACACGCGTGTGCCAGTGAACCAAACCGTTCCGGTAAGCCAGAACAGCTTCGTTGAGGTCGGTAAAGATCATGCCTTCCCCTTCACGGTTGGCTTCTTCCATCGTCAGGTAGTAGTTCCCGATAACCATATCTTGAGAAGGCGCAACAACTGGCTTCCCACTGGCAGGTGCCAGGATATGGTGAGCCGCTAACATCAGCAAACGAGCTTCCGCCTGTGCTTCATCAGATAACGGCACGTGGATGGCCATTTGGTCCCCATCGAAATCGGCGTTGTAGGCTTCACAAGCCAATGGGTGTAACCGCATCGCTTTACCACTAACCAAGACGGGTTCGAACGCTTGAATCCCTAAACGGTGAAGCGTAGGGGCCCGGTTCAACAGAACAGGGTGTTCCTTGATGACATCTTCAAGCACGTTGAAGACATCGTCATCTTCACGGTCGATTTGGCGCTTGGCGTTCTTAATGTTAGAAGCTAAGCCCCGGGCAACCAGTTCCTTCATGATAAATGGCCGGAACAATTCCAAAGCCATTGGGACTGGCAGACCCATTTGGTTGAACTTGAGGGAAGGACCAACGTCAATAACGGAACGACCAGAGTAGTCAACCCGCTTCCCTAACAAGTTTTGCCGGAACCGACCTTGCTTCCCTTTCAACATGTGTGAAAGAGACTTCAATGGCCGGTTACCTGGACCCGCAACGGGACGGCCACGACGACCGTTATCGATCAAGGCGTCAACGGCTTCTTGGAGCATCCGCTTTTCGTTTTGAACGATGATGCCAGGTGCGTTTAAGTCTAACAACCGCTTCAACCGGCTGTTCCGGTTGATAACCCGCCGGTACAAGTCGTTCAAGTCAGACGTTGCGAAACGCCCACCTTCGAGTTGTACCATTGGCCGTAAGTCAGGTGGAATGACCGGAATTGCGTCCATTACCATCCACTCCGGACGGTTACCAGAAGTCACGAAGGCTTCCAAGATGTCCAAACGACGAACGGCACGCGTCCGCTTTTGGCCAGTGGCTTCCTTCAACTCTTCCTTTAATTCTGCAACTTCTTTATCTAGGTCTACGGCCATCAACAACTTCTTGATGGCTTCGGCACCCATTTCAGCCTTGAAGGCGTCACTGCCGTATTCTACGAGCTTGTCACGGTAGTCACGTTCGGAAAGTAATTGCTTCTTTTCGAGTGGCGTGTTACCTGGATCTAAGACCACGTAGGATGCGAAATAGATGATTTCTTCCAGGGCCCGGGGGCTCATGTCGAGGACCAAGCCCATCCGGCTAGGGATCCCCTTGAAGTACCAGATGTGGGTAACAGGTGCAGCCAATTCAATGTGGCCCATCCGTTCACGACGAACCTTAGAACGGGTAACTTCGACCCCACAACGGTCACAAACGACACCCTTGTAACGGATTCGCTTGTATTTCCCACAAGCACATTCCCAGTCCTTGGTAGGACCGAAAATCCGCTCGTCGAACAGCCCGTCTTTTTCAGGCTTTAATGTCCGGTAGTTGATGGTTTCAGGCTTCTTGACTTCCCCATAAGACCAGCTACGGATCTTATCAGGTGAAGCCAGCCCGATCTGCATGCTTTCGAACTTATTGACATCGACCAAAGAAGCGACCTCCCTTATTAATTAGTCTTGCGTGTTTGGTTGACTTTCATTTTTTGTAGATGCTGAGGTGGCCTTGGTGTCATCGCCTTGTGCGGCAGCCTTACGTTCCTCTTGTTGTTGGGCGTACTTGCTCAACGCATCAACGTTCACAACATCATCGTCATCGTCGTCCATATCACGGAGTTCGATTTCTTCATTGTTCCCGTTTAAGACCTTCATATCCAGCCCTAAGGATTGTAATTCTTTAACCAGCACGCGGAATGATTCTGGCACACCTGGCTTTGGAATTGGATCGCCCTTGACGATGGCTTCGTAGGTCTTAACCCGACCAACCACGTCATCAGACTTGTACGTCAAGATTTCTTGCAACGTATAAGCGGCACCGTAAGCTTCCAAAGCCCAAACTTCCATTTCACCGAAACGCTGTCCACCAAATTGCGCTTTCCCACCAAGGGGTTGTTGCGTAACCAGTGAGTAAGGTCCAATGGAACGGGCGTGCATCTTGTCGTCGACCATGTGGGCCAACTTCAGGTAGTTCATGACACCGACAGCGACGCGCTTGTCAAATGGTTCACCGGTCCGGCCATCGTATAAGACGGTCTTGGCATCGGCAGCCATCCCCGCTTCCTTAACGGCATCCGCAATATCCGTATCACGGGCACCATCAAAGACAGGCGTGGCAACATGAATCCCTAATTTACGAGCAGCCATCCCTAAATGCAATTCGAGCACTTGCCCGATGTTCATCCGGGAAGGCACACCCATTGGACTCAACATGATGTCGATTGGGGTCCCATCTGGCATGTACGGCATATCTTCTTCAGGGATAACGACGGAAACCGTCCCCTTGTTACCGTGACGACCAGACATCTTGTCCCCCACTTGGATCTTCCGCTTTTGCGCGATGTAGACCCGAACCATCATGTTGACACCAGGTGATAACTCATCCCCGTTTTCACGAGTGAAGATCTTAACATCCTGGATGATCCCGCCACCACCATGTGGCACCTTCAATGAAGTATCCCGTACTTCACGGGCCTTTTCACCAAAGATGGCGTGGAGCAGACGTTCTTCGGCAGATAATTCCGTAACACCCTTAGGCGTGACCTTACCAACCAAGATATCCCCATCTTGAACTTCGGCACCGATCCGGATGATCCCGTCTTCGTCCAAGTTCTTCAGGGCGTCTTCCCCAACGTTAGGGATTTCACGCGTCATTTCTTCAGGTCCCAGCTTCGTATCACGTGCTTCTGATTCGTATTCTTCAATATGAATCGACGTGTAAACGTCATCGCGAACCAACCGTTCGTTGATCCCGATGGCATCTTCGAAGTTGTACCCTTGCCAAGTCATGAAGGCAACTAATGGGTTTTGCCCTAAGGCTAATTCCCCATTTTCCATGGAAGGTCCATCAGCCAAAATTTCATCGTTGTCGACATGGTCGCCGACCTTAACGATTGGCCGTTGGTTGTAGTTCTTCCCACCGTTTGACCGGCGGAACTTCATCAGCTTGTAAGTGTCCAAGGCACCATCGTCGCGCCGAACGCGGATTTCCCGTGCATCAACGTATTCAACGGTTCCTTCATGTTGACTGATCAAGGCAACACCGGAGTCATGGGCCGCCTTGTATTCAATCCCAGTCCCAACTAATGGGGCGTGAGGGTCCAGCAATGGCACAGCTTGCCGTTGCATGTTGGCACCCATCAAGGCCCGGTTGGAGTCATCGTTTTCCAAGAAAGGAATACATGCCGTGGCCACAGCAACAACTTGCTTAGGCGAAACGTCCATGTAGTCGATCCGGTCAGCAGAAGTTTCGATGTTGTTATCTTCGTCACGGGCCATGATGGTATCCGTTGCGAAGGAACCGTCATCGTTCAACGGCGTGTTGGCTTGAGCCACAACGTAGTTATCTTCTTCGTCGGCAGTCAGGTAATCGATCTTGTCGGTAACCTTGTGCGTATCCCAGGAAACACGACGGTATGGCGTTTCGATGAAGCCATACTTGTTGACCCGAGCGTAACTGGACAGACTGTTGATCAGCCCGATGTTAGGACCTTCAGGCGTTTCAATTGGGCACATCCGACCGTAGTGGGTGTAGTGCACGTCCCGGACTTCATAGCCGGCACGGTCACGCGTCAACCCACCAGGTCCCAGAGCAGACAACCGCCGCTTATGGGTTAATTCACCCAGCGGGTTGGTCTGATCCATGAATTGTGACAATTGAGATGACCCGAAAAATTCCTTGATGGAGGCCACAACTGGACGAATGTTGATCAATTGTTGTGGCGTTACCGTCGCAGCATCTTGAATGGACATCCGTTCACGCACAACCCGTTCCATCCGGGATAACCCGATCCGAAATTGGTTTTGCAGGAGTTCACCCACGGAACGAATCCGCCGGTTACCCAAGTGGTCAATGTCATCAGTCGAGCCGATGCCGATTTGCAGATCAAAGAAGTAGTTCATGGAAGCAATGATGTCGGCTGGGCGAATGTGCTTCAGCTTGATGTCAATGTTGCCATTGCCGATAACGGGAACTTCTTGTTCTGGATCGTCAGGAGATTCAACTTTAATAATTTGTAATTTCAGTGGTTCCGTCACCACGGCTTCGTCTGAAGGTTGGAAGGTGACCATCTTGAAATCGTCTTGATCCAAGTATGGGGCCAACGTCTTCATGACGTCCTTGTCAACGACCGTCCCCTTTTGCGCGATGATTTCACCGGTATCTGGGTCAGCCAACGTTTCCGCCAAGGTCAAGCCCAGTAAACGGGTCTTTAAGCTCAGCTTCTTGTTGGTCTTGTAACGGCCGACAGGCGCCATATCGTAACGCTTAGGATCAAAGAACCGTGCCGTCAGTAAACTCCGTGAAGAGTCTGCCGTCTTTGGTTCCCCTGGCCGCAAGCGTTCGTAGATGTCCTTTAAGGACTCTTCGACACGGGAGTCATCGGTGTTCTTGTGGATATCCTTTTCCAACGTCCGTGTAAGACTTTCGTTGTCACCTAAGATATCTAAGATTTCATCGTCAGAACCAAATCCTAAGGCCCGAACCAATTCGGTCATTGGGATCTTCCGCGTCCGGTCAATGCGGACGTAGGAAATGTTCTTGGCGTCGGTTTCAAATTCCAACCAAGCACCCCGGTTAGGAATAACCGTTGCGCCAAAGACGGTCCGGCCATTCTTATCGGTATCTTCGTTGAAGTAAACCCCTGGTGAGCGGACTAATTGAGAAACAATTACCCGTTCTGCCCCATTAATAATGAAGGTCCCTTGGGCCGTCATTAATGGGAAGTCACCGAAGAAGACATCTTGCGATTTGATTTCGCCCGTTTCGTGGTTGGTTAAACGTAAAGTGACGTGAAGTGGTGCCGAATAGTTGGCATCGTGCTCCCGTGCTTCATCCACGGTATATTTGGGTTCCAGTAACTGATAATCAACAAACTCTAACGAAAGGTTTCCTTGAAAATCTTCGATTGGCATGATGTCGTCGAACATATCGCGTAAACCTTCGTCGAGGAACCAGTTGTAGGAATTGGTTTGAATTTCAATCAAGTTAGGTAAATCAAGAACTTCCTTGATTCGCGAATAGCTACGGCGTGTACGGTGTTTCCCGTATTTAACTAAGTGTCCTGCCAAGTTGTTCACCTCTCCTATTTATTCTGTGACTGGCCAAACCGAATATTACATTTTGGTTACAAATGCGTTTTCGCCCGGTTTTTTGGCAAAAAAAATCCAAAAACAAACTTGGAGCTTGCTTTTGGCTTCTTATAACGAACGCCACCGGACAATAGATCGGCGCGCTCAATTTCAGTTCACAGTTGCATACAAATGATATAGTACTAAATCTATTGGCAAATGTCAATAAGGAACCCTCACTTTTTGACCGCGACCCCAAATAAGATCAATCGAATCAATGCCAGGGTCTGGTCATGCTGCGATGCGTCGGCCGGCCCCACGTGATGGAACGTGTTGAAGAGCGGGCTCAGACTGGTCAGGTAAAATGAAGCCGCATCCTGGGCCGACAAGCCGGGCTGCAGTGTCACGATGCCCAGCTCGAAGAACTTCTGCAGCGGGCCCAGGTAGTCTTGCATGAAGACCATCCCCAGTTGCCGTTTGTTCTCCGGCTTCAAGAACCGGAAGCTGCTGTGGATCACCGTGAAGACGTCACGGGGATGGACCCCCGTCAGCACCTCTGTCACCGCCGCTAAGGCTTCGACCGGGTCGGGCTGCTCTGCGGTCGCCAACCGGTCATTAACGGCTAAGATGCCCTGCTGGACCTCCTGACCGACGCTCTTGATCACTTCAAGGAAGATAACCTCCTTGTCGCTAAAGTGGTGGTACAGTGCTGGCTGGGTAATGCCGACTTCTTTGGCAATCTCACGAGTGGAAGTCGCCTGATAGCCCCGCGCCAAGAACTGTTCTCTGGCAGCTTGTAAAATCGCTGCGTGTGTGTGGGTTAACTGTTCTTCTCTCTTCATCGCTCTCGTCCTTTCCTGACCGTCCGTCCTGGTCAGCCGGCTGGTTAGGGAACTTCCCGAAACAACCAGTGGCCAACACCCCGTCATCCAGGCGGTCAACTCGTAACTTTAGTTTACCACATCTCACTTATCACTTGTTAGACCAAGTCACAGTTCTTCGCAAACGTAATGTTTTCGCAAAAATGTTACCTGAACGTCGAACCTAAAATTGGTGAAACCAGGCGCCTGCGTCAGCCAGGGGTCCGCCTACTCTGGGGAACACAGCTTCACAGTGAAAGCTGGCCGCCTGCCGTCCGCCAAATATGGGTTGGAACGCGGTGGGCGGACCGGACCGAGCCTGAGGAGCGGTCTCGGCCTCGCTTTGAGCCGAAAATCGCGTCTCAAAGACGCCAGTTGTCTAAGCGCCATGAACCGCGCCGCTAAGACAACTCCCACGGCTGAACCCATATTTGGCGGACTCTCGGCTACATGAGTGATCGCCCATAACGATTGACTGAACCCTTGGTAGCAACTGGCCTATCAGCTAGCTTCCGGTCAACAGGTCATTACTGGATATCAATTTGTTGGCGGTAACTAAAGGTGGTATTAGCTGTGTTAACGGTATTACCTTGGGATTAGCCTACGGTGCAGACGATTTGCACGACTGATAGGCCCCAGCGCAATCCCCCCCACCCTAGACTGACGCAGGCGCCTAGGTTCACTAGTTCTGCCCGTGTTTATCAGCCATCCCCATTGCGGCACCAACAACAGTCTAATCTCACAACAAAAAGCGTCCAGCACCACCGCCGACTAGCAGTGATACTGGACGCTTCGTTATTTTTCAAACTGGTTTGACTGGTCACCTAGAACAGACCACTGGCTAGTGACTCGCCACCGTCTTCGGTGTTCCCTTGGCGTCGGTTGATTTCACGTTGACCGTGACCTCACCCTTCGTGGCGCCAATCGTGACTTGGTCGCCCGTCTTGATTTCGCCATTTAACAGAGATTCGCTCAGCTTATCTTCGACCTGTGTTTGCAGTGCCCGCCGAATTGGCCGTGCACCGTATTCCGGATCAAAGCCCGCCTTGGCGACGGCATCGACCGCGGCTGGCGTGATCTTGAGCTTGATGTTTTGTTCTGCCACGCGGTTGACGATGCGCTTGGCCATCAACTTCACGATTTCGTGGAGTTCTGGCTTCTTTAATGAATGGAAGATGACCGTTTCGTCGATTCGGTTCAGGAATTCTGGCCGGAACGATTGCTTCAGGGTCTCCCGAATCGTGGCTGCCATAGCCTTGTAGCTATCCGCCATGTCTTCGGCGCCAAAGCCCACGGTCTTTTCATCCCGCAGCTTCGTGGCCCCTAAGTTAGAGGTCATGATCAAGATGGTGTTCCGGAAGTCGACCTTGCGACCCTTGGAATCCGTCAGGTAACCATCGTCCAAGACCTGCAGCAAGATGTTGAAGACATCCGGGTGGGCCTTTTCCACTTCATCGAAGAGAACCACGGAGTAAGGCTTTTGCCGAACTTTTTCGGTCAATTGCCCACCTTCGTCGTAGCCCACGTAACCGGGTGCTGACCCGATCAACCGACTGGTAGAGTACTTTTCCATGTATTCGCTCATGTCGACCCGAATCATGTTGTCTTCAGACCCGAACATGGCTTCAGCCAAGGCCTTGGCCAATTCCGTCTTCCCGACACCGGTAGGTCCCAGGAACATAAATGAGCCAATTGGCCGGTTCGGATCCTTGAGGCCAGACCGTGCCCGCCGGATGGCCCGAGAAACCGCCGAAACGGCTTCTTCTTGACCAATGACCCGTTCGTGCAAGATCTTTTCCAAATTAACCAGGCGATCCGCGTCCGTTTGCTTCAACTGCGTAACCGGTACCCCGGTCCATTCAGCGACCACATCGGCCACGTCTTCACCCGTCACGTTTAAGCTGTAGTGCCGGTCATCCGTGTCCGCCTTTTCAGCGTCCTTGGCTTCACGCGCATCCACCTTTTCCCGTAAGGCCATTTCCTCGGTCCGCAACTTAGCGGCCCGTTCGAAGTCTTGGTCTTCGATGGCCTTTTCCTTGGCTTCTGCCAAGTCCTTGAGTTCTTGGTCCTGCTTAGACGCAGCGGTCGGCTTGTCCATTTGGTCGATCCGTACTTTGGCGGACGCCTCATCCATCAAGTCGATGGCCTTATCTGGCAAGAACCGGTCGCTGATGTAACGCGTGGACAATTTGACAGCTTGGTCAATGGCATCATCCGTGATGTTGACGTGATGATGGTCTTCATACCGTGGCCGCAAGCCATTCAAGATTTCCTTGGCTTCTGCCGGCGTCGGTTCGTTGACTTGGACCGTCGCAAACCGCCGTTCCAAAGCGGCATCGGATTCGATGTACTTTTGGTATTCGTCCAGCGTCGTTGCCCCAATGGTTTGAAGTTCGCCGCGGGCCAGTGCTGGCTTTAAAATGTTGGAGGCGTCAATAGCCCCTTCAGCCCCACCAGCACCGATCAGCGTGTGCAATTCATCAATGAACAGAATCACATGACCATCGTTGTAAATTTCTTCGATGACTTTCTTCAGGCGATCTTCAAATTCGCCCCGGTACTTGGTCCCCGCGACCAGTGAGCCCATGTCGAGCATCATCAGGCGCTTGTCCTTCATATCATCGGGAACGTTGCCGGCCACGATGCGTTGGGCCAAGCCTTCCGCAATCGCCGTCTTCCCGACTCCGGGTTCACCGATCAAAACTGGGTTGTTCTTGGTCCGGCGACTCAGAATTTGAATGACGCGCTTAACTTCCTTGTCCCGGCCAACCGTCGGATCCATCCGGCCTTCCTTCGCCGCATCCGTTAAGTTGCGAGCCAGGGAGTCCAGCGTTGGCGTACCGCCCTGAGGCGTGTTGCGCCGGTTACGATCCGCATTGCGCCGCTTCGGCGTATCCGCAATGCCCAATTTCCGCAAGACTACCTTGCGAGCATCGGTCAAGTCGACATTTAAGTTCTTCAAGATCCGTGATGACAGAATCGTGTCGTCACTGAGCAGGGCTAACAGTAAGTGCTCCGTGCCAATCTTCATCGCACCCAGCCGCTTGGCTTCATCGCCAGCCATGGCCAGCATTGATTTTGCCTTAGGTGAGTACGGCAAGTAGCTATCCTTATCCAGGTTCGCCAAGGTCCCGTAACCCGTGAACCGTTCGATCTCTTCGCGAACATCATCATCGCTAACGGAGAATTGTTGTAAGACCTTGTTGGCAATCCCGTTCTTTTCAATGGTGAGGGCTAACAGCAAGTGTTCCGTACCGACTGCTTGGTGCTTGAAATATTTTGCTTGTTCCTGTGCCAAAACAAGGACGCTCTTAGCACTCGGTGTAAATAGGTTATCCATTGCAACTCCTCACTTTCTTAACTCTCGTAACGTAAGTGGTTTAAAATCGATACCAAAATCTGGGCGCGGACCCGCTCACTGGTCTGGCGGTCGCCAGTGTGAACGGCATCCTTTTCGATCGCAGCCAAAATGATATTGGCCTCACGCCGATTAATGGTACCAGCCTCAAATAGGCTCCGCACAACGGCCAAGCCATCGTGGCGGGTAATGTGATCACCCACCGCGCTGACGAGTGAATCGATGAAATCCAGGTTGTCTAGCAACTTGACCTTTTCGATTCGAATGTACCCGCCGCCCCCGCGTTTACTCTCCACGACATAGCCGTCTTGAATCGTAAAACGGGTCTTGATCACGTAATTGATCTGGGAAGGTACCACGTTGAACTGATCAGCGATTTCCGCGCGCCGGATCTCCACCTGCTGAGACTCAGCCAAAATCTGCTTGAGGTAAGACTCAATAATATCTGAAATATTTTGATTCTCCATTATCGTCCCCCCTTCGGTGCAGTTCTTCTGACTAATGTTGACTAATATTATACGAACTTTCCATGAAAATGCAACGGATTAGACCGCGATTTCTTCGGAAGTCCTGGAAGATAAGCATACCAAAAAAACGGCCGACTTCCAAACGATTAGTAAGGAGGTCGGCCGTTAAACAGCTTTTATGTAATTTCGGGATAAAAAAATCGGGAAGACAAGATTTGAACTTGCGACCCCCACGTCCCGAACGTGGTGCTCTACCAAGCTGAGCTACTTCCCGAAATAGCCCGCTGACAAATGTCAGTTAATCGGGAAGACAGGATTCGAACCTGCGACCCCCTGGTCCCAAACCAGGTGCTCTACCAAGCTGAGCTACTTCCCGAAAAGCACTTATGCGGTAAACATAAGTAACAAAAATGCACCCAGTAGGAGTCGAACCTACAACCTTCTGATTCGTAGTCAGACACTCTATCCAGTTGCGCTATGGGTGCATAATGATTATTCAATTAAATGCCGAGGACCGGGATCGAACCGGTACGGTCATCACTGACCGCAGGATTTTAAGTCCTGTGCGTCTGCCAATTCCGCCACCCCGGCAAAAGGGCAAAAGCGGAAGACGGGATTCGAACCCGCGACCCCCACCATGGCAAGGTGATGTTCTACCACTGAACTACTTCCGCAAATTGGCTATTAAATTAATGGAGCCATGCCGACTAGAGGATTCGAACCTCCGACCTCCTCATTACTAGTGAGATGCTCTGCCAACTGAGCTAAGTCGGCAAAATATTTTTAAAATATTTTGCAATATTTAGTTATGCAGGTGAAGGGACTCGAACCCCCACGTCATAAGACACTAGAACCTAAATCTAGCGCGTCTGCCAGTTCCGCCACACCTGCAACGTTGGCGAACTAACCGCCAGGGACCTTGGTCCCGATGGAGGATACAGGGCTCGAACCTGTGACCCTCTGCTTGTAAGGCAGACGCTCTCCCAACTGAGCTAATCCTCCATGGACTTTCAAATGAGAAACAATGTCCTCGTTTGAAACAACTATTATAATTTACCATGCCGAGCAAATGATGTCAACAACTTTTTTGAAATCTTTTTGAATAAATATTCGTTAGCTGAATAACTACTCGGTAAGCAACAAATAATATTCTAACCTACTAGCGAAGAAAAAGCCAGCCTTTTTTCAAAATAATTTGAATTTTTCATTCACGACGATGCGCGGTGACTCCGGTAGCAGCCTCTTTTGGCTGTCGGAATTAACCAACAAAAACTATTTTATACGAAGGACCCAGACGCGTCAATAAGAAATTTCAAAAATATTCAAAAAAATGAGTTTTTACCTAAAATTCTTTTGTCCCCCTGACTGGGTTTCCGCTTAGCCTCCCTGGTCAGGGGCAAATAAAAAGGCCAGGACATCTGCCCTGACCCGCGTTCTCTCTCGGTCACTATTGTCAGTAATTGAAAGAGACTTGTTTCAATGTTGATTTATTTACATACGTTGACTGCCAAGATACCCATTCCCCTAGCAAGTAAACTAGGATCAAGCACCAACTTTAACTAGCCGAAACGTGTGTCCAAGGGCAGTCGGTTCCGCTTAACCCTGCTACCCAAATTATCCAGGTTCGGGATAATCCGGGTAGCAGCCTTAATGCTCGCCGACTAACCGCCTTTGAGCCCACTCTCAACTATTTGGTAATCTTGGTCACACCGCCCATGTAAGGCACCAGGACGTCTGGAATCGTCACAGAGCCATCGGCGTTTTGATAGTTTTCCAAGATAGCGGCAACGGTCCGGCCAACCGCCAAGCCAGAGCCGTTCAAAGCGTGCACGTATTGCAGCTTGCCGTTGTCGTCGCGATATTGGATGTGCGCCCGACGTGCTTGGAAGTCCGTGGTGTTGGAGCAGCTGGAAATTTCCCGGTAGGTGTTTTGTTCTGGGAACCAGACTTCCAAATCATGCGTCATCGCCGCCGTAAAGCTCATGTCACTGGTCGTCAGGGTAATCACGTGGTAAGCCAGTCCTAACTTCTGTAAGAGGCTCTCAGCGTGCTTCGTCAAGGCTTCCAGTTCATCCCAGGAGTTTTCTGGTTTACAGAACTTGACCATTTCGACCTTGTTGAATTGGTGCAAGCGAATCAAGCCCCGGGTATCGCGACCGGCACTGCCGGCTTCGGACCGGAACGCTGGCGTCAAGGCCGTGAACCAAACTGGCAGGTCCTCTTCAGGAATCACTTCGTCGCGGTAGTAGTTGACCAGAGGGACTTCGGCCGTTGGAATCAAGGTCATATCTTCATCACGGAGTTGGTAAACATCTTCCTTGAACTTAGGGAATTGACCGGTACCGTACATGGAATCGTCGTTCACGATGTAAGGTGGCAAGACTTCCTTGAAGCCCGCCTTGGTGTTTTCATCCAAGAAGAAGTTGTAAACGGCCCGTTCCAACCGGGCGCCTAAGCCCAGGTAGTACAGGTAACGGCTCCCGGAAACCTTGGCCCCGGCTTCAAAGTCCAAGATGCCCAGGTCTTCCCCGAGTTCATAGTGGGCCTTAGGCGTAAAGTCCATGTTTGGCTTCTCGCCCCACTGCCGCAATTCCACGCTACCGTCTTCGGTCAATCCAACGGGCACGTTGTCGTTGGGAATGTTAGGCAAATGGGCCGCCGCATCGTGGACCTGGGCCTTTAACGTATCCAGTTGGGCATCAATGTCCTTGATCTCCCCACTGACCTGCCGCATTTCGGTGATCTTGTCGTTGGCATCTTGCTTGTTGCGCTTCAGTTGAGAAATTTCGTCAGACACCGTGTTGCGTTGGGCCTTCATGGTTTCGCTCTTGACGATCAGTTCCCGCCGCTTGGCATCCAAGGCCAACAAACTGTCGATATCAGCGGGATCCACCCCCCGCGTGGCTAATTTTTCTTTGATAAAATCTGGTTCTTGGCGAATCAATTTTAAATCTAACATGCTGTTTTCTCCTCTCTTTTTTCGCGGATGGTACAAAAAAGGCCTCCGTCACATGGGACGAAGACCTTCGCGGTACCACCCAAGTTCGTAACTGGCGACCCAGTTACACCCTTGAACATGATAACGGTTTGCACCGTGCGGCATTACCCGCCCACGAATTCTCGTGCTGGAATCTTCGACGTCGCGGTTTGCAGCATCCCCCGCTTCTCTGGCCGTCTACTAAATAGGCACAACGTGTTTTTGATTAATCTCATCATACCGCATTTCTCGGCAGATAACAATTACTAACTATAGTTTCTGGCAACACTCCGCCTTACCGTTGCGCTAGCGGAAACCAGTGCCTGCGGCTGCCAGGGATTCTGCCTGCTATGGGGACCGCCTGCAGCCCAGAAGCGGGCTTCCGGCTCGCTTTGAAGCCTGGCATAACCCGCCAGTCTCCAAAGTCGTCCCACGCACTAACCTGGCAAGCAACGCCAGGTAACTGCGTCGACACAGCTGGCGCCACCCCTGGCCTCCTCCGGCAGATTGTCCGTTGCATCAACCAAGATGACTGCCAACAGTTCGTCCGCACTCAGCTAGTAGTGGTGACTATCACCACCGTAGCCGAGAGTGGAGCGAAAGTTGTGCTCAGCCGTGGGAGTTCCCTTAGCGGTGTTCTTGGCCGCTTAGGGAACTGGCGTCTTTGAGACGCGAACTGTCGGCTCAAAGCGAGGGCGAGACCGCTCTTTGGCTCGACTGGTCCGCCCACCGCGTTCCAGCACAACTTTCGCGCAACGGTAGGCGGCCAGCCCCGGCCACGTTGCCACTAAAACCTAGAGTGAGGCGATCTTTTCGTCGATGAGTTGGAGCACTTGCTTGCGGGCTGCGGGGTCTTCCACGAAGTCCAGCTTGTCGCCGTCGATTTGCATCTTAGGGGACTTGTCGTAAGCGTTGTACCAATCCACGTAACGTTGGTCCAGTTCTTGGTAGTACTTGTACAGGCTCGGATCGTGATCGATTTGTTCGTATGAACGCCCACGCTTCTTGATGCGTTCCAACATCGTTTCAAACGAAATGTTGATGTGGATCAATAAGTCGGGGTTCTTCTTGTGCGTGGCGTCTGGTAATTCTTGCATCATGTTAGCCAGTAAGGAATCGTAAATGTCGACTTCCGTACTAGTAGCCCGGCCCAAGTCGGCGTTCAAGTGAAAGAGCAAGGAATCTTCAAAGATTGACCGATCCAAGACACTTTCATCGTCGGCGTTGGCAGCCTTGATGCTGTCCAGCCGCTTGTTTAAGAAGTAAATTTGTAACAAGAAAGCATACTTCTGCGGGTTCTGGTAGAACAGTGGCAAGATCTTGTTGTCATCCACTGATTCGTAAAATGCTGGTTTGTTTAAGTGTTCGGCTAACAAAGTGGTTAAACTCGTTTTGCCAGCGCCAATAGTTCCCGATAATACAAGCATGCAATCTTCTCCTTTAAATACACCGGGTCCGTGACCGCAGCCACCGGAACCCCCTATCTCTACGTAAACTGGGTCCGGTAGGCATTTGCGCCACTGACCCCGTCCAAAAATTCAACACCACATATTGTACCAACCTCCCGGATAAAAGACAATATGTCGTGGCCATTTTCTTAATCTCACTGGGCACAAAACGACGTCCAAGCCGGAAGTGTCCAGCTTAGACGCCGTCAATTTTTATTTAAAATTTCGTGTGCCCACACTTAATTTCAGATAATCGTTTGTCACAACACTACTTGTTTTCCTTCAGCGTCCCATCGCGGTGCACTGGGGAAACGTCGACTTCACTCAGTGGAATCAACTTAGTGTGCTTCTTGATCTTGTAGCCAATGTAGAGGATCAAGACCAGTGGCACACTAATGTAAGTGACCAGCACTTGTTCCCAGTTACCTGAGAAGAAGGATTGTGGGTCTTGCCCAACAATGACGGCCACACACAGTGCCAAGGCTAAGATTGGGCCAACTGGGAACCACTTTGCATGGTAACTCAGTTCGGACAACTTGTGCCCTTGCTTGATGAATGCGCGGCGGAACCGGTAATGCGATAAGGCAATACCGAACCAAGCAATGAAGCCGGTTAAACCACTCGCAGCAACCAACCACATGTAAATTTCTGGACCGGCAATACTACTGATGAAGGTCAATGCGGCAACAATGGTCGTGGCGAACAAGGCAGGATAAGGAATCCCATTCTTCCCAGTCCGTTCAAACAACCGTGGGGCGTAACCTTCCTTAGACAAGGAGTACAACATCCGCGTGGAAGCGTACATCCCGGAGTTAGCGGCGGAAATGACTGACGTCAAGATAACCGCGTTCATGACACTAGCGGCAGCGGCCAAGCCGGCACGCTGGAAGACCAACGTGAAGGGACTGATGGCGATGTCACTGGCAGATGAACCCAACAGGTCCTTACTGGTGTAAGGTAAGACAGCGGCGATAACAAAGATGGCTAAGATGTAGAATAAAATGATTCGCCAGAAAACAGAATTGATTGCCTTAGGAACACTGTGTGCAGGATCTTCAGATTCACCAGCCGTAATCCCGACTAATTCAGTTCCTTGGAACGAGAACCCGGCAACCACGAACACACTCAAAATGGCAGGGAAGCCACCAACGAATGGCGCCTTCTTGTAGGTGAAGTTACCTAAGCCAGTGGCGTGACCACCCATGATGCCCACGATGGTCATCAACCCAACGGCCAAGAAGATAAAGATCGTAACGACCTTGATCAACGACATCCAAAATTCCGTTTCACCGAAAGCTTGGACGGCTAGGGCGTTGATGATAAAGACGACGGCCAAGGCCACGGCACTCCAGATCCAACTTGGGACCCCGGGTAACCAGAACTTCATGACTAACGCAGCGGTCGAAATGTCGACGGCCACGGTGATGGCCCAATTGAACCAGTAGTTCCAGCCCATCGCAAACCCTAAGGCTGGATCAACATACTTGGCTGAATACGCCGCAAACGACCCGGAGATTGGCATGTTGGTGGCCATTTCGCCCAAACTGGTCATCAGGAAGTAAACCATCAGCCCCATGGCCACGTAGGCAGCTAACGCACCACCAGGACCGGCGGTGGAAATTGCTGACCCACTGGCAACGAATAACCCAGTCCCGATACAGCCACCTAACGCGATCATTGACACGTGACGCGTCTTGAGTCCCCGCTTGACCTGATCAGAGGCCATGCTGGTTGTTGCGTTTGTCATATTCTGTTCCATAAAAATTTCCTCCTTCATGATTAGAAGGACTTCCTCGAAACGACCCGGGCCAATAAAAAAATCTCCTTCGCCAGAAAAGCCCGCGAAAGAGATTGGAAGTTTCATTATTCCAAGTCAATATCGTTGAAAGCGCCCCGCAACCCATATTTGGCTGCGACAGTCCCTGATCTGTTGAACCAGGACCCAACCACCACGCTATGCCCTCACGTGTTGATTTCGGCGACCGCCCCTTTAACTTTCCTTCAGTGATGTGACCCATCTCCGGAAAGCGACTCTTGTTGGTCGCGCCTCTTCTATTCGATACTTTGTAGTATACCATCCCCAACTCACATTGCAAGACGAAACCTTAAAAAAGTGCCCATTAATTTTTCTCGGCCAGTAAATCTAAGCGATAAAGTCGTTCAGGTGTCGCCGCTTGACCCCCAATCGTTGGGGCTTCAAAATGCGGTAAAACCACCGTGAAACCAAGCTTTTCAAGCACCCGTTGTGAACGGTGATTGGTCACTAAGCACGTCGCCCAAACCGTCTGCGGGCGTTGCTTTGCCCGTTGAACTAACAACAGGCTTCCAGCCAAGGCTTCGGGCATGAGGCCCTGCCCCCAGTCAACGGGATCTAGGAAATACCCCAGGTCGTAAGCGTCATCACTGGGCGCCCCGGTGTCCGTTTGGTGCTGGTAAAATAAAATCGTTCCCATGAACCGCTGGGTACTCTTGTCCTCAATCGTAAAGGCAAAGGGACTTTGACGGTCGGCCGCTAGCCAACGTTTGATCTGCGCCGAGGATACGTCAGCCGGTGACCCATTAGCCGCCGCCACCGCGGGTATCGTCAACAGGCGCTGATAGCCGGGCAAGTCGCTTTCCGTTAGTGGCCGTAGCCGGACCCGGGCTGTTTCTAAAATTCGTTCCATTCCCATTTCCCTCTTTTCCAGTTCCCCGCTAAATGCGTTATACTTTAACCATACAGCGGTGGGCACCATTCCATTGGCCGTAGCGGCCTGGGACAGCGCAGCCCAGTTGCTGGCTGGCCCACCGCTGTCAAAACCGTTAAATCCTATCATGACTTATTTCAGGAGGTTTCGCAATTGAAAACAATCACTTTGCCACTGGCACCGAACTCGCCAGCTTACTTACAAGCTTATCTGCGGCAGCCCGCAACCGACACGGGAACTTACCCCGCCATCATCATCGTTCCGGGTGGGGCTTACACCCACATTCCTGAACAACAAGCCGAAGACCTCGCCTTGGCCTGGTCGGCACGGGGCTATCAAGCCTTCTTCTTGCGCTACACGTTCAGCGGCGAAAAGGCCCCGCTCCTACCCACACCGGTCGTGGAATTGGCCAAGAGTGTCGCCCTCTTGCGGCGCAACGCCAGTGCCTGGTTGATCGACACCGACCACATCTTCGTGGCGGGCTTTTCCGTCGGCGGCCACATCACTGCGTTGTTCAACGACCTGTGGCATGACGACGACTTCAACCAGTTGGCCGGCACGACGCCATACGAAATCAAGCCGCGTGCCGTCATCCTCAGCTACCCGGTCATCACCCCGGCCGCCGGTTACCCGACCGACGCCGAGACCCTGGCTAAGTGGACCGATGACCCCGACCAAATCGCGGCGGATAAGCGCGTCACGCCGCGCAACGTGGCCACCTTCATCTGGGTCACGGCCGAAGATCCCCTGGTCCCCGTTCAAAATGCGTTGGCCTACGCGCAGGCCTCAATCGCCAATCACGTCGACACCGAACTCCACGTCTTCCACCAAGGCCCCCACGGCTTAGCACTGGCCAACCAGGTCACCGCCTGGAAGCCGGGCACCAACCTGCCTCACGTGGCCCACTGGATGGACCTCGCCGAAGAATGGCTGCATGAACTGGATTAGTGCGATCCATGGCGTTTTCAGCCTCACAATGCGAACTGGCCGCCTACCGTTCGCCAAATATGGGTTGGAGCGCTGGGGCGGACGGGTCGAGCCAAAGGGCGGTCTCGACGCCTCGCTTTGAGCCGAGAAACACGTCTCAAAGACGCCAGTTGCCTAAGCGGCAAGAACCGCGCCGCTAAGGCAACTCCCACGGCTGAACCCATATTTGGCGAACTCTCGGCTACAAAAGTGCTTACCAACAACAATCGGCTTAACCCTTGGTAGTAACCCATTTGTCAGTTAGCTCTCAGCTAGTACAGTGTTGCTGATAGCCATCAACTTTGCCGGAGGCAGCCAGGGTGGAGGTGTTCCCCAGAGCAGGCGGAACTCTGGCTGACGCAGACGCTTGGTTTCACCAATCTCAAGTGTCAGAGCGCCGCTGTTACGGTGTTCAACGCATTAATTTTAGGTTCAACCTTTAACTGAATGAAATGGAGCGGGGATTCGCAGGCAGTCATTGTCTGTGGGCCCTCGTTTTTTTTGCGTCGATTCAGCGCGTCGATCGCCTTTGCATAGCTGAAACGTGCGCCAACAGACAACTGGTTCTGCTTAACACCGCTAGGCAGTTAACCGCCTGTTGGCCCACTCTTATTTTTAGGTAATCAAAAAGAGCCCGGAAAAATCCCAAGCCCTTTGGTGTGACGCTTAAATTTCTGAACGCTTGAGCAACGGCCAGTTCTGCATGACCGGCGCCAAGCGAATGTAGAGCCCTTCAGCAAATTGTAACCACAGGTAAGCCAGTAAGACGGCGCCGATGGTATCTGTTGGGAAGTGGGCATTTAAGTAGACCCGTGAGATCATGACTAGTCCCATCCAGACGATCAAGAGAATGCGCACGATCCAGGCCTTCCATGCCGCCGCAATCATTGGTACCAAGATGACCCAGATCATCGCGATCAACAGGAAGGTGCCGAAGACGTGACCACTGGGGAAACTATAGCCATCGTCAATGGCTAAGTGGGTCGAAGGTCGGGCCCGTTTGACCAGGTTCTTGACCAGCGACGCCAGTACATCCCCGCCGGCTAAGGTCGCCAGACACCACAGCGCGGGAATCTTGAACTTGAACCCCCACAGCAGGAAGGCCAAGATCAGCACCCAAATGATATCCAACTTAGGCTCTGCCAGGCTCGTCACCCCGCGGTACAGCAGCGTCTTCCACTCCGGTTGATTCTTCTGGATCACGTCGACAATCGACGAATCCAAGAACTCGACGTAGGCATTTTGCGCCTTTATGTAGATGGCCACGACCAAGAACAAGGCCGTTGCCAAGGTAAATTTCCACGGCCGGTCCCGGTCCCGATTAAATAACATCATAGTTAACTATTCCTTTCGTCATACCCGATTCTGGGAAAACCCCTAGCAATGAGTATACCACCCCGGGGGCAAATTTCTAGCGTTTCCGCCAGTATTAACACTTTCATAAACGCTTGTGGTGCCGCCAAAACCGGCGTTGAATCCGGTTGACCAATTCTGACAGCAAGAAGCCAAAGGCAATGGCGCCGGAGATCATCACAACCTGGAGTAAGAAGACGAAGGCCGTCGAGTTTTGCCCCAGCGCGAAGTTCTTGATCATTTGATACGCTTGCCCGCCCGGCACCAGTGGCACGATGGCGGGGATGTTGAAGAGGATCATCGGCATTTTCTTGATTTTAGCCGCCTGTAGCGAGGCGACCCCGATGGCTACAGCGCCCAATAGATTACCGACTACGTAGCCGCCGCCCCATAGGACCGTGAAGCGGTACAACACGTACCCCAACACACCGATCCAGCCGCCCACGTTGAGCGCCCGCCGTGGGATATTGATCAGGATTCCAAAGGCAATCGTCGCCACATAGGTCCCGCCGACCTCAATGATAAATTCTAAGACAGACATCCCAGCGTCTCCTCTCTATAGAAATTGCAAGACCATGGCAATGCCAAAGCCAATCGCCGCCGCACTGACCAACGCCTCCACGCCCCGGGCCGGTCCACTGACCAGATTGCCCGCTAAAATATCGCGCACCGAGTTGGTGATGGGCACCCCCGGTACCAGCGGCATGACGCTACCGATGATAATATCATCGACGCTGTTGCCCAGGCCCCAATGGACAAAGACCACCGCCATGACGCCAATCGCCGCGGCCGACGTGAATTCGGACAGGAAACGAATCTGAATGTATTTGTTCAAAATGTAGTAGACCCACCAGCCCAGCATCCCCACTAGACAGGTGATCCAAAAGTCGGGCAGGTTGTGGCGAAAGACTACTTCCAACGGGCCACTGACCAGCGCCGCAGCCACCAGTTGTAGCCAAAAGGGAAAATAACGACTGACGCTATCCAAGTGATCCAGCCGGTCCGCAAACTGGCGCAAGTTGATCTTATGGTCGGCGTATTGCCGCGACAGGTCATTGACGACCGCATTTTTTTCCAAGTCAAAGGTCCGACGCTTGACAGGCTCAATTTGCGCGCCCACCTCGCCGTTGATGGCCATCAAGATCCCGGTGATCATCACGAACAACTGACTGGTCTGGGCCCCGGCATTGTGGGCGATTCGGGTCATCGTGTCCTCGACCCGCTCAATTTCCGACCCATTTTCAATCATGATGCGCCCTGCAGTCAACGCTGTGTGTAAAATCAGCTGATCCCGTTTCTTTTGACTACTCATCTCCGTCCCTCTCTTCTCGCACGTGTTTTTTTCATTATACGGCATGCCACCGGCCGGGGAAATACGCAATCAGCTTTTTCCGTAAAACTTTTCAAATTTGACCGTGAATCTAATCCGCTCCAGTCGCCTTACCGTTGCGTGAAATTCTGGGCTGGAACGCTGGGGAAGGTTCTAACCACCAAGATTGGCTAAACCAGCTGCCTCCGGCGGGTGAGCGCTTATCCATCTACGATGTGTTAGACCAGCCTCAACGTTCAATCGGCCTTAACATCAGACGGATAAATCGGTTGGTCTTCCCCCGGTAACCGACGCTTCACCGATAAATCCATTTCAAAACACGAGGCCATCCCCCACTACAAATCAAAAGGCCCAAGGCGAATAGACGGCCCTGGACCCTAGTCTTAGTCAATCGAATTTAAAAACTACTCAGTCGGCGACAACTGACACAGCCTCCTGGTTTAACTCACCATCATTTAACGTAATACGACGTGACCGTGTCAAACGACCACTTCAAAGCTGGCTTTCCCTTGTACTGGGTCTTGCGCAAGACGTTGTACTTCCCGACCTGCTGGCCCTTGGCGATTTGAAAGACCGAAACCTTCTTCTTGCCAATATGTACACCCAGTTGCTTTTTCTGGTAGCTGCCGAAATGGCTCTTGAAGGACCGGGCGCCAATCTTGAGCTTGAGGCCCTTCTTCAGATGACCCGTTGAGTGTTTCAAGTGCCACGTCCCCCGGTAGGCCTTGGGAATCTTCTGATACATATTTTGCTTTGCGGCGGCTGGTTGCGGCTGTTGTAAGGCCGTCGTGGCCCCAACGCCGAGTGTCGCCACGGCTAACACCGTCAGTAATTTTTGTCGAAACATGATAATCCGCTCCCTTCACTATTGATAATATCATGAAAGCGTTTAAATTCAGCTCATTTTGCCTAAAAAAAACGAACCTAGGACAAAATCTCCCAGGCTCGTTCACGTCACCTTTGCATAGCTGAAACGTGCGCCTAAAGGCAACCGGCTAATCGCCTTTTGGCCCATTCTCCTACTCGATCTATTTCACAAAAATATAATGTGCTGCCTTGTAACTGACGATCAGCTCGGCGTTATCCGTCAGGTTTTGGACCGTCACTGGCCCCTCGAACGGATCGTGCTTGATGACCTTCAATTGGTCACCGATGTCTAACTTCAAGTCACCCAAGTACGTCAACAGATCGTGATTGTCAATGAACCGATCGACCGAAACGATATCCCCATCGGCCGCGTCATTGAGCACGGTGTGAGAATCTTCGTGGTAGTGGCCGTAGCGGTCGGGAATCACGCCGCCATGCGGACAATGCGTGGGGTTCCCCAGCATGTCGTCTAAGGCGTTGACCAACTTGGCACTCGTGACGTGTTCCAAGACCTCCGCTTCATCGTGCACGTCTGGCAAGTCATAATCCAGCTTTTCCACCAGAAAGTCTTCCCAGATCCGGTGCTTACGAACCAAATCCTCGGCCAGCCGAATTCCCTTACTGGTCAGGGAAATCCCGGCGTAGGGCGTGTGTTCCGCCAAACCTTCTGCGGCCATCTTGTTAACCATTTCGGTCACGGAGCCAGCCGCAATATTTAAGCTGATGGCAATTTGCTTATTGGAAACCTTTTTCTGTTTCCCACCCAGCTCAAAAATAATCTTTAAATAATCCTCCTTCATCGGAGTCATCACTGTTCACCTCATCTAGATAATGCCTCATTTATACCGCGAATCGCGGCAAAACGCAAGGCTAGTCGTGTCGCCAATCGTTTTGATCGAAAAACAAATCTTCATTCTTCCCCCGCCGACACTCTGCTTGGATCGTTACGTGATTGATGCCGTACTTGTGGCACAGCAGCGTTTCAATTTGCCGGTAAATCGGCTCGATTTCACTGAGTGGCAGGTTGTCCATGTTCACGTGCACCGAAAACGCGATGTTATTTTCATCAATCAGCCACGCATGAATGTGGTGGACCCCCTCGACCTTCGGCAGCTGACATAGGTCGTGGGCAATTCCCTCGTAGTCCAACTTTGGCGAGGCTTCCATCAAGATGCCAAAGGTCTGCTTGATAATTGGCCAGGATTCATAGCTGATGTAGCCGGCCACTAAAATCGTAATGGTCGGGTCGACCCAACTGATCTGCCAAACCGTGATCAAAATAGCCCCCACGATGACGCCGACCGAGGCCAGCGCGTCGCTCAACAGGTGCAAATACGTCGCACGAATGTTCAGGTTGTGCTGGGCACCATGATTTAACAGAATCGTCGAAAACAGGTTGGCCAGGAAACTGACCACGGCCACCACCAACATGATGTCCCCTTTGACCGGCTCTGGGTTTAGCAATCGCCGAATCGCTTCGATTGCCAGCGCCAGTGAAATGACGATCAGGACGCCCGCGTTCAGCAGGGCCGCTAAAATTTCCGCGCGCCGGTAGCCGTAGGTGTTGTTACGGGTTTGCCGCTTGCCACCGATGCGATGGGCCACGTAACTGAGGACAATGGATAAGGCATCCCCGAGATTATGAAAGGCATCCGACAGCAACGACAGACTACCGGACAACAGCCCACCTAACAATTCAAAAATCGTAATAACCACATTTAACACGGTCACCAGCAAAAACCGGCTCCCCGAGAGACTCTTTTCCAATTGTCCCGCCCCCAATACTAACTAGGTCTATTATCGCAGAATTTAGGGGGAATGAAAAGCCAGTTTTCGGCAAACCTCATCGATTTCTTGGTGACCGAACTTGTCCGCCTAGCAAAAAAGGGAATCGACCTCGCTTGAAAGCGAAACCAATTCCCTTATACTATAGTAGATTTTGATTCAATCTGATTGATTGAAAGTCAGTGCGTTCCGATCTTTCAACACGCCCGATACAGGCGGCCGCGCCATTCGCTAGTACACGGATGGCACAATCATCGCTAACCACCCTGCCTAGTTCAGTGACTTAATCGTTGGCGTAGCGGTCAGGTGCGCTGATTTAGCGTTGGCTGTCAACCGTTCGTAAGCGAAATCGGTTGTGCCCGGCATGCCGGCAGCCGCCAAGTCGATCCGGCCCGTTTCCGTGAAGCCGTTCTTCTTGATGACGTGCTGCATTGCCATGTTGTGGGGATGCGTATCGATCCGAATGCTTTCGATGGACGCCGCGTGGTCGATTTGGGCGAATAAGCGTTGGAACAATTCCCCCGCTAATCCGCGACCATGATGGTGGCTCGACACAGCTACCCGATGGATGGCCAAATATGGCGCTTGTTCCGTCAGCCACTGACCGTCGATCTGTTTATAGGTCGGATCCTCTCCGGGAATCAATGCAGCAGTTCCTAAAATTTCGTTGTCTTCTTCGAGCACGACGGTCCACCCTTGGTGAATGTCGTCGACTAAGACAGCCGTGTTGGGGTATGACCCTTGCCATTGATCAATGTCTTGCGCCGCCAGTAACTCGCGGCCATCACGGATAATCGATTCAATTTGAGGTAAGTCAGCCATAGTAGCTTGTCGTAACAGCATGTGTTAACACCATCCTTTTAATTTTGTTTTAAAGCGATTTTGTAATCTTAACACGTTCGCCAGAGATTACAACCAAAGCGACGCGATTTTCGCTAAAAATTTTTCGGATAGATGATGAAAGCCCGCCATCACGGCGTTTACGTTCACATTTTTTCTGCCACATTCTCAAGTGATTTTCATTTTTCGGTCGGTTGTTTTCATACGACAAGCTGATTGGTCCCAGTGGTGTCGTGGGCGCTGGCTGCTGGCCAGATATGGGTTGGCACGTTGGGGCTACAGTTGTGTCTCACGCTTGCCTCATAGCCGAAACGTGCGCCAACAGGCAGCTGGTTCCGCTTAAACCTGATAACCAAACAATCCAAGCCCGGGATTATTCGGTTATCAGCCTTAATGCTCGCCAGCTAACCGCCTGTTGGCGCACTCTTTTCCAAATAAAAAATCGATTTAAAATAAGATTGTAAGTTTTGACTTCTAGGCCATGCTAAATCAACATGGTCTAGAAGTTGTTTTTGTTTCTAAAGCATATAATTAGATGGCGATATTGATAGGCAACTAACAATATAGTAATCTATAAAATAGATATGTCTTGAAAGGAATGAATGTCATAATGCATACAGTAGGCGTATACATTTGTTCAAAATCAAATCAGCAGTAAGCATTATTCAGATACAATGGGAAAAAGTTGTATGAATAGATTTCAACCGATCAATTAGTTTATTTACAGTCTATTGATACTGAATAACTCAACTAGAAAGATAATGAGGTAATAATATGTCAGAAAATATGGCCAAAGAAATAAATAGGCTTTTACGAGAAATTTTAATTGACGAACAACATTATTTTACTGAACACGTGAAGCAAACTAATCTCACCAGTCAACAAGCGCGGACAATTGGGTATATCGATAAACATCCTGGCGCAATTCAACGCGATGTTGCTGATGCATTTAAACGCCGCGGTGCTAGTATTTCTAACATGTTGAAAAATCTAGAACGTGATGGTTATATTGAAAGAAAACGATCACCTACTAATGACCGAACAAAGGTGTTATATATTACGGAAAAAGGTAAACAAGTTATCACTGAAGTGGATGACATTTTTAAAACCATTGAAGAGAAGCTCGTAGAGAATATGGATGATTTAGAAGTTAGCAAGTTGCTCACATTACTAAAAAAAATAAAATTTACTGATTAAACTCAAAAAGAGACCTTCATAGGCCTCTTTTTTATATACGACAGTTGACAATTAGATATCTAAGAGTTAGCATTCTTATTATTCACCAGACCAGTACTTATTGAAAGAGGTGTAAAAATGCAACTTACATTAAAAATAAAAAAATTAGGATTTAAAGGACGACTGAATCGCGCGAAATTTTGGCAACTTGTCTCGGCTAGTTATGGATTGGCCTTAATATGTTTAATCCTATTAGCGTTACAGGCTGGTTATAGTTGGTCAGCTATCTTTGCCCTACAATTACCTACGTTAAGGCTGACCGGTCGCGTGATTTTTATGATCGCCTGGTGTGGACTCTTAGGGGCTAAGATTAGACGATTAAACGATCTTAAGCTGTCTCATTGGCTGATTGGATTGGACTTCATTCCTGTAGTAGGTGCCCTTGTTTTTACCATATTTGGGTGCTTACCTTCTAAAAAATAATAATTTTAAGTCGTTATTAAGAACAATTAACTGCAAAATCAAAATGTAGAAAGTTGGTATGATCATGAAAAAAACATTAATTAAAAATATTCACTTATTTAAGGATGGCCAAAATACAGCCTTGACGGATCTCGTTATTGATGACAAGAAAATTGCTGTAACTAATCGCCAAGATGATCATTACGATGATGTTGTTGATGGTCAATGTGGTTATCTGATTCCAGGATTAATTGATGCACATACCCATACTAGTCAAGATGGATTAGCGACTTCACTAAAATTTGGTGTTACCACTGAATTAGAAATGATGGGACGAGCTAATTCGCGTAAACATACAGATGCAGATCAACTGATGGCAGATGTTCGTTCAGCCGGAATGGGGGTCACAGCCAAAGGTGGTCATCCTAGTGAATTACAAAAAGGTGCCGGTATCCCAGCCAGCGTTCTAAAAGAGATGGCTGCAATGACTGAATTAGAACGTAATGCCTTTATCGAAGCTCATAAAAAAGCTCAGGGGAAAAATGGTAGCATTGAAACGCCAGAAGATGCCCGGCATTTTGTTGATGCACAGATTAAAAATGGTGCTAATTATGTTAAAATCATGCTTGATGATGGTCGTTATGAAAATGCTGCGCCTTTACCAGTTTTACCGCGTGAAGTTTTACAAGCTGCTGTCGATGAAGGACACCGTCAAAACAAGTTAGTTATTGCCCATGCTTTGTCACAAGATTTTGCCCTGGAAGCAGTCGAATTGGGTGTCGATGGCTTAGCACACTTGTTTTTAGAACATGATGAAAAGACGCCCGCAATTTTGGATGCAATTGCGCAAAACCACGTTTTTGTCACACCATGTTTAAGTTTAAATGCTTCATTGACGGGAAATTTACCAACCAATTTGCTTAAAGATCAACGTGTCATGTCAAAACTGGCACCTGAATGGCAAGAAAACCTAGCGAGAACTTTCGGTACAGCTACCAATATGGACTTTCAAGCATCACTGCTTAATGTAAAAGAATTGCATAACCGTGGCGTTGCTATTCTGGCAGGAACTGATGTATCGCAACCAGCACCTAACTTAGGTGGACTAGCACACGGTGCCAGCCTTCATCATGAATTACAATTGCTGACACAAGCTGGCTTAACTAACGCTGAAGCTTTGTTAGCAGCAACTAAGACGCCAGCTGATTACTTTGCGACTGATCGTGGGACTATAGCTAGTGGCAAGCGAGCTGATCTTGTTTTATTGAAGAATGATCCACTTGAAGATATTCAGGCCACCTTAGACATTCAACAAATCTGGATTGCGGGAAAAGCAGTCATGTCAATCTAATGTAGTTTTATGAATGTTGTTATCCAAACGTTTTCTCAATAATCATATAAACCACATCGTATTAGCTTTACGGTTATCATCCAACGACGTGCTTGACATTGATAAAGATACTATTTGAAATAGATAAGCATCAACAAATAGTCACACCGAATTAAAGAAGATACTTGTTTGATAGGCTGAGAAGTCAATATTTTTAATACAATAAAAATTAGGATTGAACTATGAGTTATGATAGTTCAATCCTAATTTACTGTTTTCATCGACTTTATATTTTAAAACTTCTGTAATTCAGCAACTAAATCATCTGCATTAATTCCAAATAAAAAACCCACCCAAGAACTTTCTAAACTTGAGTGAGCCCCACGGGAACGGTAGGCGGCGAGAGAAAAATCACAATTAATTTTCCAGAAAACACGTCGTTTTAGTTTCACGATCGCTTACGCTGACATATTGCCAACGTAGTCCATGCGCAAGATAAACGCGCTATTACTAATGGTTATTCGCCTGGTTTCACAACACGTCAACAACATGATTGACCACCAATCCAGCCAGAAGATCGATTGGTATCGAAAGTTTTTTCTGCCACCTACGAGAAATGTTCCCGTGACTTCAGATTACCATTGTTACCGGCGATAAACAATCAAATCGCCCTAATTCTTGGTATCAATCAGCTGAAAGTGCCAGTGGCCGTCAATTCTTTGCGCGACCAAATTTTTGCCGGGTTCCGGATCGAACGGGCCTAAGTCGATACTGGCCTGCTGATTGTCCTCATCAATGGCCATATTGACGAAGCGACCCTCGAAAAATGACCGCAACGTGTCGAAGTAATTGGACCGCCGTTGTGACCGCTTGGCCGCCCCCACTAAGGTGTAGCCATCATCCAGGTACGTCTTGATCTGCTGGACCTTTAGCACCGTCTTATAGGAAAACTTCCGGTTTTTCCCGTCGGTCGCCACCTCGCTGTGAATGTAGCCCTTGCTCTCCCAGTAGCGAATCTGACTCTGTGAGACCCCCGTTGCCGCGGCCACGTCGCCAATGCCCAAAATCAAATCTTCAATTGGCATTCTCTTTAATAAGTTTGATGCATCTTCGTCCATCATGGGTACCTCCCACCTTTCTGCTCCCCTTACGCCGAAAACCCGGTATTGTGTAAATGAAAGCGGTTGTGAAATTTATGAGTTCTTCTATTATCATTGTATCCTTTTCTCCAACCAGTATAGATATTTTAAAAAGAATGTCAAGCTAGTTGACAAGGACCCTAAATCTGCGTATAGTAGTCCCAGAATTAATTTTATGGATAAAGAGGGAATATACATTGGGAACTGCAATTGATACCAATGGAAAGTCCTATAGCCGGACGCTACTGGTCGTCTTGCTACTGGTCGGGACTTTCTGTACGGTGCTGAACCAAACCATTTTAAGTACTGCCTATCCAACCTTGATGAAGGCCTTTGATGTCTCGACCTCCACCGTTCAATGGTTGACGACTGGTTTCTTGTTAGTCAACGGGATCATGATCCCAATTAGCGCTTGGCTGCTGACGACCATCAGCTCCAAGTGGTTGTACATCGGCGCGATGTCGACCTTCCTATTAGGAACGATTCTTTGTTGGTCTGCCGTGAGCTTTCCCATGTTACTCATTGGCCGACTCATTCAAGCCGTGGGTGTCGGGGTATCGATGCCACTCTTACAAACGTTGATGCTGACCATCTTCCCAGCTAACAAACGGGGAACTGCCATGGGTCTGGCCGGAATCGTTATCGGGTTAGCCCCAGCGATTGGGCCGACACTGTCTGGGTGGGTCATTGACAACTGGACTTGGCGTGACCTGTTCGGCATGATTATTCCAATCGTGGCTATCGTGGTCATTGCCAGTTTCTGGATCATGCACAGTGTTTTGGAAACGCACAAGGAACCGCTGGATCTCTTATCCATCGTGTTATCCACGATTGGGTTTGGGAGCATGCTGTACGGTTTCTCCTCTGTAGGTGACGACGGCTGGGGCAGTACGATCGTGCTATCGACCTTAGCCATTGGATTCATCTTCGTGGGCCTCTTCATTTGGCGTCAGCTGAAGATGGACAAGCCATTCTTGAACTTCCGGGTTTACAAATCCGCTGAATTTACCGTCTCTGCTATCCTGAGTTCCGTGGTCAACATGGCCATGGTCGGGGTTGAAATGGTCATTCCTTTGTACCTACAAATGGTCAAGGGCATGTCCGCCTTCCACTCCGGATTAACGCTGTTGGCCGGTGCCCTGATGATGGGGATCATGAGTCCGATTACCGGTCGGGCCTTTGACCGCTTCGGTGCCAAGCGTTTAGCCACGATGGGGATGTTCTTACTGACCGTTGGGACCTTACCATTCGTTTGGATCACTAAGGAAACTTCCACGCTGTACATCGTCTTGCTCTACGCACTGCGGATGTTTGGGATTGCCATGGTCATGATGCCTGCCACGACCGCTGGGATGAACGCCTTACCATTGAACATGATCTCTCATGGGACGGCCGTCAACAACACGCAACGGCAAGTGGCCAGTTCCGTGGGGACCGCCATCTTGATCAGTGTCTTGACCAACGTCACCAAGGGCCAAATGCCAGCCAAGCACATCTTGAAGAGTGACCCACTGAGCTACGCCAACGGGGCCATCAACGCCACGCTGTCTGGTTACCACGCCGCCTTTTGGATTGCTGTTGGCTTCTGTGTGGTCGCCTTGGTCGTCGCCTTTTTCTTAAAGGGTAGCAACCGCTCGATTCATTTAGCTGACAAGAGCGCAGCCGAAGAAAACAAAGCCACTGAAGGAGGTGCCGCATAATGATCGTCTTTACGCTGATTATCTTTGCTGTCCTGTCCTTCGTTTGCAACGTCTACATTGCCAACCGGCCCCTCAGCAACATTCTCACCGCTATTTCCGTGATCGGCCTGCTGACCAGTATCTTCTTCATGGTGAAAAATGACCATGACCACTACGGCCTGCACGAAGTCACCCAAACGTCGACGCAAAAGATCTACTCGGCTTCCCCGTCGAAACAACTCCCGATGATGATCTATCAATCCATCGGGACGGCCGACAAGCACCAGGTCTACGTTTACAAGACCAGTGCTAACGCCAAGAAGACCCAACACACCCGGGCCAAGGTCACGACCAAAAACGTCGTCAAGCGGACCACGGGTGCCAATCGGATCGTCACCAAGAAGGTGTACCGCGAATACAAGAACGGCGCCTACAAGTTCTGGTTCGGTCTGTCCGGTAACGGTCACAAGTACGTGAAGGAAACCAATACCATTTACATCAACAAGAACTGGACCGTCTTGAGTACGGCCCAAGCCAAGAAGCTCCAAGCCTTAACCAAGTCCAAGAGCTTCCAGGCTAAACAAAAGACGGCCGCTACGGCCTACGTCAAGAAAGCCGTCATGGCTGCCATGACCAAGAACCCTAGCATGTCCGCTGCGCAACAAAAACAGGTCACCAAACAAGCCACCGCTGCTTACCAAGCCCAAGCAATGAAGCAATTGATTGCTCAGGTCAAGAAGTAACCGCGTGTCGCAAACAGGCCCCGTCACTACCGTCATTGGTGGTGATGGGGCCTGTTTTTTTGTGGCTTGGGGGGGATGGCCGACGAGATTTGGGGGAACTGGCCGCCTTACCGTTGGCTGGAACGCTGGGGAAGGACCGCCCCGAGCCTGAAAAGCGGTCTCGTGGCTTGCTGAACCTGGCTCTGTGCCACTCCCGGCTACAGAGACGGTTAACGACGCTATCCGCTAAAACCGCAGGCCCCCACCACAAATCGACTGTTAGGCTACTACCAACAACTATCTTAGAACACCCCCGGCCATCGGCACCATTTCGCCAGCAACCTTTCCCACCGTGTCAGTGACCATTCGACTCTTTTCGCCCGCTGCGGGTACGCACACCGGTTAGCCGTGAGTGAAGTGAAATCTAGGCTCAGCCGGGGAATTTAGTAGTATTCTTGGCTACTAAATTGGTGTCTTTGAGACGTGGGGTTCGGCTCAAAGCAAGACTGGCGACCGCTCTTTGGCGCCAACCGTCCTTCCCCAGCGTTCCAGCCTAAAATTTCACGTAACGGTAAGGCGCCCAGCCCCCGTTGCCGTTGCAATACGGCCAAAAAATTGCCGAAAAAAAGCAGCTCACGGCCGGAATCCGTGGAGCTGCTGAGTGGGTCATTTTACCGATTCATTACCTTAACTAGTTCACCTGGGTTAGTTGCGTTTGGCCTTTGCGGCAGCGTGGTAACAACCCGGACAAGTCGTCTAAAGACGTCCCGTTATCCTGAAAACATTGAATCATGTCGATCCAGTACAAATCTGAATCATCGAATTCCGTTGCGGAGTGGTCCTTACCTAACAGCCCATTCTTAACGTAATCCTCAATGCGGCTCGCGTCTACGTGTGCAGATGCTGCCAATTCAGTTAAGTTCATCTTCATCGCCCGTACCCTCACTTTCATTCGTTATCAATGAGAGTATCATACAACCACCTTTACCGAAATGCAACCTTTTCCGCCCAGAAAATTCAAGTGTTTTTGAGCGAATAAATTACGGGTTTACGTCACCATAAGTTAGCGCTAAACTGGAGATTAAAATCCCATTAGAGTTTAGAAAGGAAGTTTGTCCATGGGGCCTTCTCTGACCTTTAAGACCGGCGTTCGTGACGTTTTACCAACCGTTTTCGGCTACATTGGTGTCGGCCTGGCGTTTGGCATCGTCGCCCACACCAGCCACCTCAGTTTATTGGTGGTCGCCGGATTATCTTTTATCGTTTACGCCGGTTCTGCCCAATTTATCATTACCAGCATGTTGCTCTTACATGACCCGCTTTCCGCAATTTTTATCTCGACATTTCTGGTCAATTCGCGGATGATTCTGATGAGTACCAGCCTGGCGCAGTATTTCAAACACGAATCGCTACTACGCAACCTGTTGATTGGCACCCTGGTGACCGACGAGACCTTCGCGTTGGCCATGAATAAGCAAAATAAGACCCAGGGCCGTCTGAGCTTCGCCTGGCAATCTGCTGCCAATCTGGTGGCCTACCTGGTCTGGGGCGCAGCGACCGTGATTGGGGCCATGCTGGGCGGTTTGATTGCTGACCCGACACGCTTGGGCTTTGACTTCGCGTTGACCGCCATGTTCATCGGACTGGTCTACCTCCAACTGATCAGTGACAAGCACCTCGGTATGTCACTCCAGCTGACTGTCATGGTATTTGTCGCGTTGGCCTACTATTTCTTGATTGGGGTCATGAGCCAAAACTTTGCGTTGATGGTCGCGACCGTCGCCGGCTGTTTATTTGGAATGGAGCTGAAAAAATGTCGATAAGTCTTACGGAACTCTGGGTCATCCTCGGTTGCGGCGCCATTACGGTGTTGTCGCGGGTGCTACCCTTCGCGTTTGTTAAATCCCTCAACATGCCGGACTGGCTGATTAGCTTCCTGTCCTTCGTCCCCATCACGATCATGACAGCGCTGTGCTGCGAGAGCCTGTTTGTCGCCCACGCCGGTCACTTGGCCACCCTCAACGTTGCCAACTGTCTGGCGGCCATTCCGGCGACGCTGGCGGGCATCTTGACCAAAAGCCTGCTGATGGTGGTGGTCGTGGGCATCATGGCCATGGCCGTCCTGCGCTACTTCGCCATTGGTGGCTAATTGTGTAATCTGGCAACTTTAGTGGTTGCTGGGCGCCTTGCCGTTCGCTAGAGACGCGTTGGAACGCTGAGGGCGCCGGGCCAAGCCAAAGGACGGTCTTGGCCCTCAACTTGGAGCCGATGAATCGCGTCTCCAAGTTGCCAGTTTCCTAAGCGCCGTGGCCCATGCCGCTAAGGGAACTCCCACAGCTGAACGCATCTCTAGCGAACTATCGGCTACGGTTGTGGCAGTCAACCACTGATGTCGTCTACTGTTCTGCCAAAACGGTGGTGTCCATCCCCACTGACTTAGTCCGTCATTGGGCTATCTCGCTGATTTCTGCAGCCTATTCTCCAGATGTAGAAACAATAACAACACTCCCCCAAATACACCATCAAACGACAATGCCAGCCATCCAGTCCTTCCTGAATGGTTGGCATTTTTTGTTCAAAACCCGCAAGACTTAACCTTGTTGTAATTTCCTGATAATGGATAAACGCCCTTGTCTCTTCCGGTCATACCAGCGTTCTCGCCACTGATGGCATCCCCTTACCGTTTTTGACAGAAAGGGACAATCAGTTACGTTGTCCAGACACCACCGTAGCCGAGAGCGGCGCGCCAGATGCGTTCAGCCGTAGGATTTCCCTTAGCGACGAAGTCGGTTAGGGAAATGGCGTCTTTGAGACGTGTCTTTCGGCTCAAAGCGAGTACCGAGACCGCCCTTTGGCTCGGTGCGTCCGCCCACAGCGTTCCAACGCATCTGGCGCGCCGCGGTAGGCGGCCACTTTAATCGTTATCCGGTAACACTAGGTTCAATACGATGCCCAGTACCGCCGCCACAGCCAAGCCGGAGAACTCGTATTGGCCGACCTTGAGGTACGCGTTGCCGATGCCGATGACTAGGATTGCCGAGGCAATCATTAAGTTACGTTTGCGATTGAAGTCCACGTGCTTTTCGATCAGGATGCGCATCCCACTGGAGGCAATTACCCCGAATAGCAGGAAGCTGACACCGCCGATGACCGGATTGGGGATGCTTTCAATCAGGGCGCTCAACTTGCCCACGAAGCTGAAGATGATGGCAAACACGGCCGCGCCAATCAGCACGTACACACTGTGGACCCGCGTGATGGCCAACACGCCGACGTTTTCACCGTAGGACGTGACGGGCGGGCCGCCGACGAAGCTAGCCATGATTGAGGCCAATCCATCCCCGGCCAGCGTGTGATGCAACCCCGGATCTTCAAAGAAGTTGCGGTGGGTCAGTTCGTTTAAGACCGTGATGTGGCCGATGTGCTCTGTCATGGTCACGAAGGCAATTGGGGCCAGACTTACGATAGCGCCCCAGTAGAAATGCAGCGGATAACTCAAGATGGGCACTTCAAAGCTAGGTAACTGAAACCACGCCGCTGCGAGGACCGGTTTAAAATTCACCAGGCCACTAACCGCCGCAATCAGGTAACCCGCGACGATTCCCAGCAGAATGGGCACCAACGACAGAAAGCCGCGTAGGTAGAGGTTGAAGCCAATCGTCAACAGTAAGGTCGCCATGGCCACGGCAAAGTATTGCCAGTGATACGTCCCCGCGCTGTCGACCGTGGCCTTTTGAGCCGCACTACCGGCCAACGACAGCCCGATGACCATGACCATCGGACCGACCACGATTGGCGGCAAGGCCCGATTGATCCAGTCCGACCCAATCAAAGCCACAATCAGGGCCACGACCAGGTAGACGGCCCCCACGGCCAGCGTTCCCTGCGCGATGCCGGGATAACCGGTCGTCTTCATCAACGCGACCATGGGCACGATAAACGAAAAGCTCGACCCCATGTAAGCGGGAATCTTGCCCCGGGTGATCAAAATGTACATCAGGGTCCCCACGCCCGAGCTGAAGAGGGCGATACCGGGGTTTAACCCGACGAGGATGGACACCAAAACGGTCGACCCAAACATGGAAAATAAGTGCTGTAGCGATAACCCGAACCACTGACCCCAGCTGGGGCGCTCCCAAATGTCGATCAGTGCATCCGGATTACGGTAACGCGACGGTGTTTTCATGAACGCAAGCCTCCAGATTCTCAAGATAGAAAAAAGGACACGCCGTTCCCGTGAAGAAACGCACGTGCCCACTGTAGACTTCGCCCGACGCTGGTCGACGTGTGCACCCTTCATTGCCTCACGGGACAACGTTAAAGGAACATGTTTTCATTTAGTATACCCAGTCCGTCAAGGCAGGTCAACGGTCTTTGTTGAGAATCGTTTTTAGCCATCCGGCCATTTGACCGCTAAACCAATCGTCATGATAGTAGCTCAATCACCCGAAGGTTATCGCGGTTAATCAACCATCCGCCAGTCACCCTCGTCGGCCTTGGAAATGTCGTTTAAGAACTTCAACACCCGTTTGGCCCGGTCCGGTTGTTGGTCGTGTAACAGGTTCAGGCCAGCCCCCGTGACCATCGGTTGGCTGAGCCGGAAGTCGCCGTCCGCCATCTCGCCGGTCGCAAAAGCCATCACGGTCTCGCCGGATTCGATTTGCGTGGTCAAGAAAAACATGGTGAAGTCATCGTCGGCTTGCATGTAAGCGGGCATCGCCCAAATATCGGGCGCAATCTCTTGCATCTCCCCCGTCTCCGTGCCGTCCAAGAACTTGAATTCCTTGTGGTTGGCTTGGGTGACCGGTTGCTTTAAGACCAACATCATGTTAGCAAATTCAGTGTCACCGAGTTGAATATTGTCTTTCATCGTTTAATTTCCTCCTAGACGCGCCAGCTTGGGGCTCTCCCGTCTACTGGCAACTTAGTCATCATTATACCAGCGTCTTGGTCAAAATTAAATCACGTTGCCGGTCCGCCCCCAGTTGAAAGACGTGGTCGCCCACCTGGGTGAAGCCCATGGCCTGGTAGAATTTCCGTGCGGCCGCGTTGTATTCCCACACGCCCAGCCACACCGAGGTCAGCCCCAATGCCCGCGCCCGGTCGACGGCGTGTTGATAGAACTGCTGGCCCAGCCCCTGGCGTTTAAAGGCGGGCAAAATGTAAATGCGCTCGATTTCTAGCGTCTGGTTCCCCCGCGGCTCCGATTGGGTTGGTCCCCAGTTCAACTTGAGATACCCCGCCACCTGCGTGCCGACCCACATCAATTCGTAGGTCGTAGTTGGCTGCCGCAACTCGCTTAACAGCTGTTGCGGGTTGTAGGCCGTGTCCAAATATGCCGCTAAATCCGCCGGTGTATTGGCCGCCCCAAACGTGTCTGTGAACGTCTGACGACAAACGGCTTGTAGTTGTAAAATTTCTGCCTCTGTACAAGGCTTGATGATTCCCGTCATGTTGCATCTCCTTAATAATCGCGTGAGTGTCCCTGCTTAACGGCCTGCCAGTCGGCGGCCACGTTTTGTTCCACCCGTTGTAGATACCCCGCCAGTGCCTGGGCCTCGGCCGAACTAAATCCCTGTAGCGCTACTTGATTGGAATACTGATTCTCCCGTTGCACCAACGGATAAATCTCAGCGCCGCGCGCCGTCACGAATAATTTTTTAATCTTGTGATTCACGGCATCCGGCCGCTTCTCCAATAGCCCCGCGGTCGTCAGCTTCTGGACCGCCCGGGAAGCCGTCGTCCGGTCTACCTTAAGTAGCTCGGTCAAGCGTTCCAAGATGATGCCGGGATGCTCGGCCACCCGGACCAAGTACAGGTACTGGCCCTTGGTCAGCTGCACCTGTTGAAATTCCCGATTGGCAATGGCGTCCAGCGCCCGGGAAATATTGCCGATGGGTCGTAAAATCTCTGTCACGTCACTCACCTCCTGATGGCAACATCTAGTGTAACGTCATTATATTGTATTTGCAATAAAAATTTTCGTCAAAAAAAGACCACCCAACGCCAGTCAGGTGGTCCCCACATTAAAAGTCAACTTAGTTGGTCACTCGAATTGGCTTCCCAATCTCGAGTTGCATGTGGTAATACTCGTGGTCCCCAATCATCTGCTTACCGGTGACTTCATAGCCCATCCGCTCATACAAACGCATGGCGCCGGGGTTCTCGAAGTCAACGTTGAGGCCGATCACTGCTTGCCGATCCCGTTGGGCATAAATTGGTAACGCCCGCAATAACTGGCGGCCAATCCCTTGCCCTTGATGGTCCGGCGAGACAGCCAATGAGTCTAAATACCATTCACCGGCTGCGGTCTCTGAATCTAAATCAAATGGTTCGTCGAAAGCGGCACTTTGAGCTGCTAGGCGAGTCATCACGTCATCTACAACGTCTTCATTTTCACCAGGGTAGCCAAACGCCACCCCCACTACTTGGCCATTGGCCTCGGCCACCACCGTGGTTGCCGCTCCGGACAAGTATGTCCGCGTGCGGTACGCCGCCGTGATGACCTTCAGTAAGTCGGGGCCTGGAACGTCTTCCAGGTCGGTCAATTCCATTTCGTCGTAGATCAAGTTCATCAGCGGCGCTATCTGCGGTGCGTCCGCTGGTCGAGCTTCACGAATTATCACAAAAAATCCTCCATTTCTAGTTCTTCCTTAAGCCTACCGGAGCCGCGCGCCTTTGTCAAAGCATTTGCTGTTTGACCATGTCGGGTGCCTTAACTATAACTAACAGAAACCAGTGCCTGCGGCTGCCAGAGGTTCCGCCTGCTATGGGGGACGCCTCCAGCCTGAGGAACGGGCTTCCGGCTCGCTTGAAAGCCTGGCAAAACCCGCCAGGCTCCCAAGTCGCCCCACGCTGTAACCTGGCACAAAACGCCAGCTAACACCGTCGACACAGCTGGCTTCACCCCTGGCCTCCTCCGGCAAGGTAGTCACTCATCAACGGCAATCGCTCAGACCAATCGCGGCCAATCAGATTTGTAGGTAGTAACCAATCTGACTGTCATCTGCCATCAGTGCAGCCGAAAATTCCCTCATCACGTTCCAGCCCATACTTGGCGAACAGATAGACGGTAATTTTCCCGATAGCCTCAGGTGAAATGGGACCCCGCATCACAACTGGAGCCAGCCCCTGTCCCCAGTTATTGGCAAGCGGGGACAAACCAGTTGCGTTGACCAATCACCACCGGAGCCGAGAGTGGAGCGAAAATGGGCTCAGCCGTGGGAGTTCCCTTAGTGGGTGGTCTTTACCCGCTTAGGGAACTGGCGTCTTTGAGACGTGGTTTTCGGCTCAAAGCGAGGGCGAGACCGCACTGTGGCTCGACCGGTCCGCCCGCCGCGTTCCAGCCCATTTTCGCGCAACGGTAGGCGGTCAGCAATCACCAAGTAGCCAAAACAAAACAGGCCCCGCTGCCAGTGACTGGCAACGGAACCTGTGGGTGGCCTTGATGGCCGGTGACGCTTGGGTCGACATTAATGGGCCGTACGCTCAGCGACGCGTTGGCCAAAGACCAACCCGACGGCAAATAAGAGACTAGCGGTGATCCATTTACTCATGGTGAGACTCCCTTCGTTCTGCTGAATCAGCGGTTGCCTTGGCTTCCCGCAGTTCAGCGAGTTCTTGACGAATTTCACCTAAAATTTCTAACTGAAATCGTTCGATCTCCATGGTATGGGGGACCTGGTTCTGCGCCAAGTGATCGACCTTAGCGTGAAGTAACCGCAATTCGTGTTCGGATTTGAGGTTAACGTGATAGTCGTTTTCGGCCATCATCCGGTCCCGGTCTGCGGAGCGGTTCTGACTCATCATGATGATGGGCGCCTGAATCGCTGCGACACAGCTTAATACTAAATTTAACAGAATGAACGGGTAGTTGTCAAAGTCCACGCCAAAGACGTGTAGCCCGTTGACAATCATCCAACCAATTAAAACGAACAGGAAGACGAAGATAAAGCCCCAAGAACCGCCAAACCGAGCTACATCGTCGGAGACCTTTTGGCCAAACGTCAGGCTTTCCTTCAAGCTGTCGTTCACATCAATAATATCGTAATCATCGCTCTGTAAGGCCTTGGTTAATTTGTGATTGATCTTTTTCGTCTGTTTCAAATCGGCATTGATCATCGCGTCCACGTGATCCAGCCGATACTTCAAGAGGTGATGGCCGCAAATGTAGTCACTCGGCTGACTTTGCGGGTAATCCCGCTTAATGCGGTTGCGCAACCCCACCTCTAGCTCGGATAGCTGGAGACTCGTTTCTAACGACAGGGGCGCGCCATCGACCAAACAGGTAATCTGTGTGTGCTCTGGCATGCTCTCAGGACTCCTTGGATAAATTTCGTAATAATTGTTGCCAATCTGCGGGCGGCTCGCTACTAAGCTGACGGGCTTCACCAGTAAATGGGTCGGTGAAGGCCAGCGTTTGGGCGTGTAAGGCCTGGCGGGTCATTCCGCCGAGTGCCGGGCCGCCATACAGTGCGTCACCAATCAGGGGATGATCCAGTGACGCAAAATGCGCGCGAATCTGGTGGGTCCGTCCCGTGTGCAATTTCACCCGTACCAACGTGGCGTTGGCCCACCGTTGGACCACCCAGTATTCGGTTTTAGCCGGTTTGCCGGCGGGTGAGACCATTTGATTGTAGCCGGCTGGGTCGCTAGCTAGTGGCGCATCAATGATGCCGTGGTCGTCGGCGACTTGTCCGCTGACGACGGCTAAGTAACGCTTGTCCACCTGATGGGCCGCCTGGAGCTGACTCGCCAGACTGTTGGCCAAACGATGGCGCGCCACCCAGACCACCCCACTGGTGAAGCGGTCCAGCCGCGTCAAAATGTGTGGCACCTGGTTTTCGGCTTGTTCTGCCAGCCAATGGCCCTTGATGCGGTTGACCAACGTGTCCGTCCGGTTAGCGGGGCCCGGCACCACGTTTAGCCCCGCTGGCTTGTCCACGACCAACCAGTCGCGATTCTCAAATAACACGGTGATGGGTTCGCGACTGGTCGCCACGGCGGGATCGGCGGCTTCGGCCGGTAAGACGACCGTCACGGCATCCCCCACCTGCAGATCCACGGCCGGCGTCACGGTCTGGCCGTTGACGCGAATGCTGCCATCGCGCTTCAGGTCGCTGAAGACGCGGTGACTGACGCCCTGCTGGTTCAAGAATCGTTTCAAACTGGTGACGGGACGGGTTACCTGCCAACTTAACTCCATGCTGTGTTCGCTCCTCTACTCATCAACTAAATCAATCATCCAATCCAAGTCATCGTTGCGGTTGTTCAGCCGCTCCGGATGGTCCGCCAACGCGTCGTTGACCGCTTGGATGCGCCCGGCAAAAGGTGACCGCAACGTCAGGTCTTCGTGTTCGCCATGAACGATCATAAATGGGGTCCCTAGCTTCACTTGACCGCTGGTGAGTAACCACGAAATGTGGGTCACGGGCCCCACCAGTTCACGACCATCATCCGCAAACCCTAACCGCATCAGTCCGTCTTCATTGGGCGTTACCCACAGCGCGTCTGCACTTGCTTCAATTCGATCAATCATTGTCGTCACCCCTTGCAATTTTTTTGCGGCTAGCGTGGGCCAAAAAAGGGTTCAGCGAAACCCATTGTCTTTGACACCCGTTTCAGCCATAAAGTTGGTATCGTCAAGTTTAGAACCTCTCATCCCCAACGACACCTGTAATTAAGTCTCATTTTAACATAGCCCACAAATTCTCGGGAGCTATTTCCCCCATTCCCGCCAAAACTCTGTATAATGGAAAACAAAAAGGGGGAGATTCACATGATGCCAGGCAGTTGGTTGACCGGTAGTTTAATCTTATTGACCGGTGTTGTCCTAATTATTTTCCTACTAGCACGGTTAATTCCGCGAACTAACCATGATAAGGATACCGTCGCATTGTTGGGGGTATTCACGGTAGTCGCATTAGGACTCATCGTCTTAGGCGGCTATCTCAGCTTGGGGAGCTGGAGCACCGCTATGGGCATGGGTTGCTGGTAGATTCGTGACACACAAATTTGAACGTAAAACGGACTCGGCTGATTGGGCTGGGTCCGTTTTTTATTTGAACAACTTTTTGATTGGGGTTTTCGCACCCACCCTCTCAGGCAGCCACACTAATCAATCCTATTTCAATTCCTTAATCACCCGCGCTGGATTACCGCCCAGGACCACGTTATCGCCAAAGGACTTGGTCACGACCGCGCCCCCGGCCACGATAACGTTGTTGCCCAGAGACACGCCGGGACAAATGATGGCCCCGCCACCAACCCAGACGTCGTCGCCCAGCGTGACCGGCTTGCCAATGCCCATGGCCCCGTTACGGCGCAGCTTGGGGTCAGCGGGATGGTTGACCGAATAGATCTGCACCTTGGGCCCGAGCAGGCAGTGCTTGCCAATCGTCACTGGCGCAACGTCCAAGATCGTGCAGTCATAGTTGGCAAAGAAGTCCTCCCCCACGGAAATGTTGTAGCCGTAGTCGCAGCGAAAGGTCGCGTGCACTTCCACGGCATCCCCAGTGGCGCCAAACAGCGCCTTAACACGACGGGTGCTCTCCTCAGGATCACTTTCCCCCAGGGCATTCAGCGCCTCCACCTGGTCACGCGCAACACCGCGTTCGGCGACCAATTCGGGATCATAAACGTTAAACAGTTCACCGGTAATCATTTTTTCTTTTTCAGTCTTTGGCATAGGTTTTCTCCTCTTTCCAATGCAGATCTATCACTGTTAAATTCTCATGGCACTCAGCAGCTGACTAGCTGGTTATTACGCAAGCAAACACTCAGTCAGGGTGCGCAACCCGCACAGCCACCAGTTCACACAACGACGCACAGTACTCCTCCGTTTTGGTTAAAGGGTGAGGCCACGTCATCATTAAACACCATCCCCTATTTGGCGAACGGCAAGGCGGCCAGCCAACGCAATACTTTCTTAAAACGAAAAGCGGCCGCCCGCCGAATACTGGCGAGTGGCCACTTCATTACTGACTAGCTTACTTGATGAAAGCCTTGGTCATACCAACCATGGTAGCGTAGTCTTCCATTTGTTCTTCGGTCAGGGAGAAGGACAGCATGGTGTGGTGACCACCACCGGCCTTCATCCATTCCAAGGCACCGGTCTTCAAGCCAACCTTTGGCGTCCAGAGTTGCTTAGCAACTGGCAACTTAGGCGTTTCGGCTTCTGGCTTGTTGGCATCAACGGCGTAGCTGATCATCTTGAAGCCATCACGGAAGTCCGCAACGGTCACGTCGATAGCATCGCCTTCGGAACCGGTGAAGACCAACCGTGCTGGGTCAGCCTTGCCACCGATATCCAATGGGTGCACTTCAACCCGTGGCTTGTCGGAAGCGATCGATGGGTCAACTTCCAGCATGTGAGACCCGAGAATGGCTTCGTGGCCCTTCCGCAGATCCAACGTGTAGTCTTCCATGAAGGCCGTCCGGTCGTTGTGAGACATGATCTTCATGACCCGACCCAAGGCAGCGGTCTTCCAGTCACCTTCAGCACCGAAGCCATAGCCGTCACGAATCAAGAGTTGTGCGGCTAAGCCAGGTAATTGTTCCATGCCCCAAAGGTCTTCGAAGTTGGTGGTAAAGGCACTGTAACCACCCTTTTCCAAGAAACGCTTGATCCCGAGGTATTGCTTCAATTGTACGCGAACAGAGTGCTTGTATTTGTCAGCATCGTTGTCGCCTTGAACCATTTCGTAGCGAGATTCCAAATCAGCGTATTCCTTGTCGATGTCGGCGTCTGCGACCTTGTTGATTTCTTGAACCAGGTCACCGATACCGTAGTAGTCAACGGTCCAGCCCATCTTGATTTGGGCTTCAACCTTGTCACCTTCAGTGACGGCCACGTTACGCATGGTATCGCCAAAGCGGGCAACCTTGACCTTGAAGCTTTCGTTGTAAGCAACCGCAACGTCTTCCCAACGGGCAATTTGTTCTTGCACGTCAGCGTCGCCCCAGTAGCCGTAAACGATCTTGTTGTTCTTGTGTAACCGGGCATTGATGTAAGCATATTCGCGGTCACCGTGCGCACTTTGGTTCAAGTTCATGTAATCAAAGTCGATGTCGGCGTAAGGAATGTTGTTCAAGTATTGGGTTGCCAAGTGCAACAATGGCTTTTGCAATAATTCCGTCCCGCGGATCCAGTTTTTGGCTGGGGAGAAGGTGTGCATCCAGGTAATAACCCCGGCAACCTTATCGTTGTAGTTGACTTCCTTCATGAAGTTGGTGATGCTTTCAGCGGTCGTCATGACGTCCTTGAAGACCACCTTGTAAGGCAATTTGCCGCTGGCATTTAATTTGTCGGCGATGTCTTGGGCATCCTTGGCAACGGACTTCAATTGTTCTTCACCATACAGGTGTTGGGAACCGGTAACGAACCAAAATTCATAATCTGGTACTGATAACATAAGTGACACTCCTTTAAGAGATTTTAAATTAATTTTTTAACAGGGTTAAATGACTACTCGCGCGCAGCGTGCTCCTTGGACTTGGCGTTGTTTTGACCATAGTAGGCGTTGGCGCCGTGCTTCCGTAAGTAATGCTTGTCCAACAGGTATTGTGGCAATTCCCGGTTGGCCCGCGTCAGTTGCAAGGTGTGGTAGTCTTCTTCGGCAACCACTTCGAGCACCTTGGCGTTGTAAACGGCCTTGTCGGGAGTCGGACCCCAAGAAAATGGCCCGTGTTGGCTGACCAACGCAGCGGGAACGGCTTCGTAATCGATGCCGCGTTCGTTGAAGGTCTTAACGATGGTCTTACCCGTGTTGCCTTCGTAGTCGGCTTCGATTTCTTCTTTAGTCAAGGCATCCGCAGCCGGCACGTCGCCGTAGAAGGTGTCGGCGTGGGTGGTGTTCATGGCTGGGATATCCATCTTGGCTGCGGCGAAGGACACAGCCCAAGGTGAGTGGGTGTGGACAATACCACCGATCTTTGGAAAATGATTGTACAAATACGTGTGCGTTGGCGTATCGCTGGATGGGTTCAAATCCCCTTCAACGACCTTACCATCAGCCAAGTTCACGACGACCATGTCGCTGGCCTTGAGCTCATCGTAAGGAACCCCAGAAGGCTTGATGACGTACAGACCCTTTTCCCGGTCAACCCCAGAAACGTTGCCCCAGGTAAATGAAACCAGGCCAAGTTCTGGTAACCGCATGTTCGCTTCGTAAACTTCTTGTTTTAAATCTTCAAGCATGCTATTTCTCCTTTTAATCAGTGTTAGTCAGCCAAGACATCGACGGCCTTGCCTTCAACCGGTAAGGCGGCCTTGTAGTTGGCGATAAATTCATTTGAGCCCTGTACGCCAGCGGGATCTGGTGCGAGCGTGGTGCTTTCAGGATTGGCGAAGACCTTGTGATCCAAGAAGTCTTCCAAGGTTTCGTGGTCATCTTTATCGGTGACGTAGAAGCCCAAGACGGCCATCCCCCAAGGACCACCCTCGCCGGCATTGTTGGTGACGGTGATTGGCGTGTTCAAGGAATCGGCCAAGACTTGTTGGCCCACTTTTGGCGTCCGGAACAACCCACCCTGGGCGATCAAGGAGTCCAAATGGATGTGTTCTTCGTTGGCCAGGATGTCCATCCCAATCTTCAGTGGGGCAAATGCGGCATAGAGCTGCGTCTTCACGAAGTTGGCCAAGGTGAAGTTACTGTTTGGCGTCCGCACAAACAGGGGCCGGCCAGCCGTCATCTTGGTGATGTTTTCACCGGACAGGTAGCTGTAGTTCAACAGGCCCCCGGCATTGGCATCCCCTTCGGTCGACTTATTGAAGAGTGCCCCGTACAATTCGTCGGGTTTCAGATCAACGCCGATGGTTTGGGCAAATTCCTTGAACAGGTTGACCCAGGCGTTGATGTCGGAAGAACAGTTGTTGGTGTGAACCATGGCCACAGGTAACCCGGTAGGCGTCGTGACCAGATCAATGTCGCGGTGAACGGCCTTCATCGGTTGGTCCAAGACCACCATGGAGAAGGCTGACGTCCCAGCGGAAATGTTCCCGGTCCGTTCACGCACGGCGTTGGTGCCGACCATCCCGGTCCCGGCATCCCCTTCTGGCGGCGCCATGACGCTACCAGCAGTCAAGTTGCCCGCGGGATCCAGTAATTTGGCCCCGTCGGTCGTCAACTTACCAGCTGGTTGCCCAGCCAAGAGGACCTTGGGCAAGATGTCTTTGATGTCCCAATGATATTGGCGCACGGACTTCACGTTACGGAACTTGTCTAATAAGTTTTCGTTGTAGTCCTTGGTGTCGCTATCAATCGGGAACATCCCGGACGCATCGCCGATACCGATGACCCGTTCGCCGGACAATTGCCAGTGAACGTAACCGGCCAGCGTCGTGAAGAATGTGACGTCCTTGACGTGGTCTTCTTGGTTAAGGATGGCCTGGTACAGGTGGGCGATGCTCCAACGTTGGGGAATGTTGAAATCAAACAAATCCGTCAACGCATCGGCGGCCTCTGCCGTGATGTTATTCCGCCAAGTCCGGAAAGGTACCAGCAGTTGGTCGTTGGCATCAAAGGCCATGTAACCGTGCATCATCGCACTGACCCCAATGGAACCAATCTTGGTGAGGGCCACGCCATATTTATCTTTGACTTCCGCGGCCATGGCTTGGTAACTGGCTTGAATCCCGGCCCAGACGTTATCTAAACTGTACGTCCAAATGCCATTCTTCAATTCGTTTTCCCAAACGTAACTGCCGGAAGCAATCGTTTTAAAGTCGGGCGTTACTAAGACGGCTTTGATCCGCGTGGACCCTAATTCAATCCCCAGCGAGATGTTACCGCTTTCAACATCCTGAATAATCTTATCCGCACTCATGCGATAAACCTCCATAGCTCAATTAATCTCTATAACTTATGACTCAACATAAGAATTGTACAATTTTTGTTCGTACAAATCAAGAGCTTTTACACATTTGTCCGTATTATATTCCAATTTTTTCGGTTAATAATTGGTTTTTATTTTTCAGCCTTCATAAGACCATATTTGTTGTCACCACAGCGATGTAACCGCAACCATTATTTTTTCCGTGGAACAACCCTCTTTTAATGTTATCCGGATAAATAGTCTTTGCAGTAGGACCTCTCTTAAATTCACCCTTAAAATGCTCATTTACAGGCTTGTGCTTAAAAACCATTCGTAAGCTGAGTGCTATTGTCGAACACTCTCGTAAGCCTTCCGAATTCATCCATTAGTTTTCACATCAGGTCATTAAGAATTTTTTACATTTTATGGATCCCAGATACAAAATCCGGTCAAATTTCGTTTGTAATAATGTCACCTCCAACACAAAAAAGGCCTGGAATACACCAGGCCCTCCCTTCATTGGTTCTTTAACTCGATAGCCGAATGTCGCTTGACAATATCAGGTTGATAAGTAACGTTTTCAACTGCCTCACGATTTAACAGCTTGATAATTGCCTTAGCGGCGTCGGCTCCCATACGTTCTTTCTCATGATTCATGGTTGTCAGCGACGGCGTAAAGTACTCACCAAGCTGATAATTGTCGAATCCGGTAACTGAAATATCTTCAGGCACTCGAATACCCTTCGACTTCAAATAATCAATCACGCGAATCGCTAGCTGATCATTGTAACAAACAATCGCGGTTGGCGCCTCTGATTGTTGTAAGTAACCGTTGATTCGTTCATAAATTTTATCAGCTGATTCCTTTGATTGATACATGATGATATTACTCAAATAAGAATATTCTGGATGCTCCTGATAGGCACGAACAAATCCATTCATCCGGTAGACACCCTGAATATCATCAACTTGAAAGATCCCTAAGATACTCCGATGTCCTAAATCGAATAAATACTGCATCATGCGTTGCTCTGCACCCAAATCATCTGTATCTACATACGGGAAGTCTAACCGCGGATAATGCGCGTTAATAAATAACGTCGGCAATTCGTCGTCTTTAATTTCCTGATACAAGTCTTCATTGGGGTTGGGTAAGGCACTTTGAGTTGGCTCGATAATCAATCCCGCAACCTTACTATCCAACATATTAATTAGGCTTTTACGTTCCTTATCATGCGTATTGTGCGTGTTACTGATAAGGATAGAGTAGCCCGCTTTAGATAATACTTGATCAATTCCCGAGATAATATTAGGAAAAATATAATCCGCAATGTGGGTAGTAATAACACCAATCAGCTTGGTATCGGTTGGCGTAGACCAGTCCTTATGCCAATCCTGTACAAACATCCCACCACCTTGAATGCGATAAATAAAATGATCACTTTCTAGGTCCCCCACTGCACGACGAACCGTATAGCGACTGACCGCATACTGTTTCATTAACTCGGACTCAGTAGGCAACTTCTCATCCACCTGATATTTTCCCGAGATGATATCTTCTTTTAAGCCATCTTTGACTTTTTGATATTTGTTCTCCATGTTAGCACCTCATCAATGGTCCCATTTTACCGGTTTTCGATCTTGTTTACAAATAAATTATGAAATAAATATATTTATTAGACAACTCTTTTGTCTCACGCTTTAACCTGATCGTTAACCCAAAAAGTGGTGTCCATAATCTTCTATCCAAAAAGAGATAGTTCCCTCAAGTCTTGAGGACACTATCTCTTCTCATTCCTTAAGTGACAGATGATTCAAAATACAATCAGTACATTAAACGCTCACATACTGCTTAAATTTGCCTTCAATTTCAACTCTCACTGCCGCTTTAGTGAACATCAGATCATCAGGTGGAATCACCAGGTACCGTCTAGTAATTAAAGGTTACGACATTCCATGAATATCCCGATAATGTAACATTTTGTGAGCTACTGCCACTATTGATAGTAGTCTCACACGATTGAAGCGTTAGTGTCTCGGGATGCTCACGTGTGTTCATATCCTCTAATTTACCTACGATGTGTTCCATATGACCATCTTTTATTACGTTTGGAAAATCAATTGAGAAAGTTTGACTCTCGTTTTCTCGATTTACCGCAAATACAACAAACGCAGAACCCGTATCCATCACAACTTGATCCACGCTTGAAACATTTTGATACCGCTCTGTTGAATAACGCTTGCCATCCACCATTGCTGTTTTCACGACACTCGACGTCCCTGATAAGTTACGCAAGATCGATTGCAAAACATAATAAGTCGGATTAGCCCAGGCGTTACCACCTTCATCGGTCAAAATCAATGGAATCGTATTAACCAATAAGGCTTGACACGAAAGTTTGACCCGATCACCGTGTCTAAGAATTGCCAACGCCATTGAACCAAACAGTAACGTATCGGCCAAATTGAAGTAGCACCAATCCACAGGGTTGTGCTCACTCCAAGGCTGTGATTTCTTTTGCGAGAAATGATGAACATTCCATTCGTCAAACGAAATCTTCATAGTCTTATCACTATGTTTCAGTGCCTTCACCGCATCAGCAATTGTTTCAACCTCTTCAATCTGCTTGTCGAACTCAAGCGACCGCGCCAAATACGTTGGTAGGTCGTCAGACGCACGCAAAGACTCTTGGTCTAAGTTTTCAGATTGATCACGATCGATATAATCATGCATCGCGATGTAATCAACATTGTCATACGCAGCCATCAAAACTTTGAAATCCCATGAAGGATACGTATCAAGCCGGGGCGTTGAACTTCCAACCAGAATGGTTTCAATATCTGGGTCCATCAGTTTCATCGCCTTGGCAGTCTCGTTTGCAAGTAGGCCATATTCTTCTGGCGTCTTGCTTGCCACCTGCCAAGGACCGTCCAATTCATTACCTAGGCACCAATACTTAACACCGTAGGGAGCTGCATGTCCATTCTGCCGTCTCAAGTTAGCCCAATCGGTATCATATTTGCCATTCACGTATTCTAATTCGTGAAGAGCATCATCAATACCGCGAGTACCTAAATTGACCGTTAAAATCGGGTTATCCACCTTCGCTTGTTGAATCCATTGGAAGAATTCATCCAAACCAAACTGATTCGTTTCTAACGATTGCCAAGCGATATTCATTCGCTTAGGCCGCGTCGTCTTATCACCAATTGTATCTTCCCAGTGATAGCTGGACGTGTAGTTTCCGCCGGGATAACGTAAGGTTTTCACGCCAAGGTCACGCACTAATTGCAGTACATCCCCGCGAAATCCCTCAGGAGTTGCTGAAGGATGTCCCGGTTCATAAATTCCAGTATAGATGACTGTTCCCATATGCTCTAGGAAAGAGCCAAACATACGCGGACGAACATCAAATCGTTGTTCATTGTACAAATTTAATTTTGCCATATAGACTAAAACCTCGAAAGTTTTGTATTTAACCTCTTATGATAGAAAGAGGCGAAGATAAAGTTCAAAAAAGTTAAGCTGAAGAAAATAGTGACTGGGAAAACCATCGCACATAAAATCATAATGAACATGATTGCCGCAAATGCTAAGGTCATCGGTAATTCAATTACGATATCAATCATCGCATTCTGAAAGAATCGACTAAAATGAAATTCATCTCTCATCGAATATTCCTCAAGTACCATGTAAAACAACGCTGAAACAAACAGAAATAATGAGATGACCAGACTTACACGAATTGGCACAATTACCCGCGTAAACGCCTTCATGTAGACATAATAGAATAGAATGGCCATTGTTGAAGTGACCAACCCAATTCCCAATTTTGTCCAAAAGTGACGTTTCAATTCTTCAAAAAACTTTCTCAAAATCGTTTCATTACCCTGACCATAGATCCGAATTGCAGTGGTAATACATGCACTAATGATTGGATAGGCAAAGAAAACCGTCGCAAACCCCATCGTTGCAAATACCCCAAGAATCAGATAATTTGTCAGCGGTATCAAGCCCAAATATAGCCGGCTGTTAAAAATCCGTGACATGCGTAGCTTTCCTCCTTATCTATATTGAAACTATTCCTTCATACCAGACATTGCTGAACCTTGAACAAAGTACTTTTGAGCGAAGATGTAAATGATGAATAATGGCAACATAGAAATAACGGCACCAGCCATAACAGGACCATAGAATGAAATATGTTGACCCGTAAAGAGTGCTAACCCGGCTGGTAACGTCCGCATGCTGGAAGTCGTCGTCAAAATCAATGGATACAGCAAGTCGTTCCAGTTGTTAGTCAAAGTGAAGACCGCTAGTGCCATCAAAGTTGGCTTGGACAATGGTAGCATAATCTTGGTGAAGATCCGCCACTCATTCAATCCATCAAGTCGAGCAGCCTCGTCTAGATCTCGTGGTAACCCAACGAAATTAGAACGCATCATGAAAATCCCAAATGCGGTCGTTGCCCGCGGAATAATCAACCCAGTATAGGTATCCAACAAGTTCATCTTGTTCATTTCGATAAACAGAGGAATCATGTAAACCATGAATGGAATCATCATAGTAACCATGACGAAGTAGTAAAACATCGTCTTACCTTTGAATTCCATTCGTGCTAATGCATACCCCGTCATTGAGTCTAAGACCAGGGAAATAATCATAGTTGCCCCAGCAAAGACAACGGTGTTCTTGACATACCCTAACAGAGGGATAGTATCCCAAACTTTGATGTAGTTTTGGAACGTATACTTTCCAGCAAAGATGTGCGGTGGATAGGTAATAATATCCTTTTCATATTTGAATGAGGATAACAGTAACCATAAGAACGGAAAGACAACAATTAAAATCAACAATGACATAACAATTTTGAAAATGATTGACTTGATTAACCGACTCCGATGGTAGTTACTCTTCTTACCAGAGTCAACCAGCTCAGTCGTACTAGCTGTTCGTGCTTCCATACAGATTCATTCCTTTCGCGTCCTCTACGGACCAAATAAATTTAAAGTCGCCTACCATAAAGGACTTTTTAGTCAAATTGGGGTTTACCGCATTTGCTTTTCCTTATGACTCATGTACAAGTTAGCGGAAATAGAAAGAACCGCGATAATCACAAATAAAATAGTTGCAACAGATGACGCATAACCCAATTGATATGGCGCAGAAAATCCTCGACTATAAATGTACTGAACAGCTGATTCAGTCTTAAACTCTGGTCCACCAGCAGTAGTTACATAGATTTGGTCAAAGACTTGCATTGACCCAATCAAGTTAGTCATCACACAAAAACCTAATGAAGGAATGATTTGTGGAATCGTAACATGGAAGAATTGTTGCTTCTTATTGGCCCCATCCATTTCAGCTGATTCATACAGACTAGGCGAAATTGCTTGGATGGCTGTCAACATGATCGTCATCGTAACACCGAAGTTCTTCCAAACCGTCATGACAGCGATTGAAGGCATTGCCAACGAGGCGTCACGGAAGAATTGAGGTGTGCTCATGCCAAATTGGTGTAACACATAAGGAATCCAACCAATGTTAGGATCGAGCAACATTGAGAAGATGATCCCACTAGTTGTCAAAGAGCAGATAACTGGCACATAAAATACGGACCGAGAAAAGCGATTGAATAAGGTTGTCCGTGACAGTGCAGCGGCAGCAATAGTCCCCACAATAACCTGTGTAGGTGTTTCCAGAAGCGTGAAGTATACCGTATGCCACATAGAGTTAATCGCCCGTTGATCATGGAAGAATTGAATAAAATTATCCAAACCAACAAACTTTGTTCCCGTGAAGAAAATATTAATGTCAAAGAAACTGAGACCCAGGGTCCCGACCAAAGGAATCACCATGAAGAATAGCAGGATGATAATAGATGGTGCCATAAATAAGTAGGCAGCATGCTTCGGTTGATTCCAGAATCGGAAGAACGAACGTTTTTTGTTAACTGATGTATCGATCTCTTCCATTTAACTCGACTCCTTTATAAAACAGATGCTAATTCCAACCGAGATTGAAATTAACATCTGTTTTTTTATGATTCACATTAACTAGCTTACAAACTAATTACCACTTAATGTACTATCAATTTGCTTAGATGCAGACTTCATCACACTCGTAGTATTGTTCCCAGCTAAAACTTTTTCAATAGATGGGTTAATCACGTTAGTCGTGATGTTACTCATGTTCTTGTTACCTGGGTAGTATGGCTTAGCATACCCAATTTGCTTGTACATCGTAGAGACAAGTTTATCAGCCTTGATATCCTTGTTAGCTGCGACAGACTTCAGGTATGGTGCACACTTGTTTTCAAGGCTCCACTTCTTACCAATCTTAGTCGTGTTCCAGTACTTGACGAATGAGTAAATAGCTTTAGTCTTGTCATCGCTAGTGCTGGTTGGAATACCAAACCCAACACCATCCAAGATAGCCTTCTGGTCTCCTTGCTTAGCTTGAACCAAGGTATTGATACCATAATCAATCTTGTTCTTCTTCAAACCAGAGTTTAACCAAGGACCGTTGATGTAAATCCCAAGAGAACCGGCAAGCATTAAGTTATCAGCTTCGGCACCAGAAATGTTCTTAGGACCAACGCCATCTTTGTTGATTAATTGTTGCAGGTAATCAAAACTCTTCTTAGTAGCTGCAGAATTCAAAGCAGACTTCTTTTCGCTACTGTTCATTAACTTAGCACCGTTATCCTGTAACAAGTTGTACATGATAGCGCTACCATCCTTAGGCATTGCAAACCCTTGGGTGTTGTTCCCTAACTTAGAAATCTTCTTAGCATCAGTTGCTAATTCTGCCCAAGTCTTAGGTGGGTTGTTAGGATTCAAACCGGCCTTCTTGAAGAGTTTCTTGTTCCAGTAGAGATACATACCTTGCACTTGCATAGGAATGAAGTAAGTCTTACCATTGATAACCCCTAAGTTCCGTGCAGTTGACTGGAAGTTTGACTTGTCAACGCCACTTTGGTTGTAGAAGTCACCCATTTCCTTCATTGTTCCGTTAGAAACGTAGGAAGCCATGTCACCATAATTCATAGCGACAAAGTCAGGTGCCTTTTTAGCTGTGATGGCCGTTGGTAACTTCTGATTGAAGTTATCCCAAGTCATGATGTCCATCTTAACCTTAACGTGATCCTTATTTGTCTTGTTATAATCTTTAACAATCTGCTTTAGGACGTCACCATCGGTTGATGTGAACCCATTCCAGAAAGTAATAGTCGTTGTCTTCCCTGAAGAACTACTACTCGACTTACTGTTACTCCCACATGCAGCTAAACTAAGTCCGGCTGCAGCAATCGCAGCGACAACACCAAGCTTTTTAATTAAGCCATGTTTCATGATTTACACCTCTATGATTAGTAGTTAATTCCAATACCGTACTTAATGATAGTGGTTTCGCTCTCGAATCCAAGTATCTACTAACCCCTAAATGATATGAGATACTCCAACTCTTTATTATGTACTTAGAATAATGACCGTACTTTACGCAATGCCACTACCATATTAGAACTTTTGAACTGCTATACTCGATTGAAGGACCCCCTTTCATCTATACAGCCATTGAACACTAGTCAACTCATTGAGAATAAAATCACAAGGTATGATAGTCATCACACCTAATCCAGTGATCGCCTGCGCATTAACGTTCAATAGATTAACTGCAATTATCCTCACTAGTCTGTTCAATGAACAAACGATTCAGCAATAAGTTAGCCCCAGCAACTCCTGGGTTTAGAACAACTAGCAATACTTTCATATTCCTAATTCTCTATCTAACTCCCTTGCCTTATCCACGTACAAATTTAGCATAAATTGTAAGCGATTACAATAGTTATACGGAACAATTTTGATTTTTTCCCTTTTTTTCTTTAATTTATCATCTGAATATCATCTCTTTTCTTTCGTAAGAAAGAAGACATATTCTTCATTATGACTAAAAGCGACTCACATTGTACTATAAAATTCTCAATCTTAAAAAAATCAACTGGCTCTATTCTTGTTTAATGCTTTTTTGATACAATCATTAGCAATTGCTCCGCATGCATTATTAATCCCAACTGCGTCACCAGCTAGGCTTAGCCGATCCCCCACCTCTTAGGCACGCTCAATCGTACTACCTAGACTTAAATATTTCAGATAACATTGCCGCTTGATTGAAAGCGTTTTATAGGGTAATATTTGTTCAGATGTATTGTTCAAGTAAATAATGTTATCCGAACAAAAAACATTTCGCCGAGACACATTCATGTTTCTTCTATATTTTTTCATGGAGGTAATAGTTTGTCTTATATTTCAATCGATTCGCAAAGAGAACGCGGCAAAATCAGCAAATACATTTACGGTCAATTTTCTGAACACCTCGGTCACGGGATTTACGATGGCCTTTGGGTGGGTCCAGACTCTGATATTCCCAATACAAATGGCATTCGCAACGATGTGGTCAGTGCTTTACGTGCAATTAACGTCCCTGTCCTTCGTTGGCCTGGTGGATGTTTTGCTGATACCTATCACTGGACAGATGGCATTGGACCTGCCAGTACGCGAAAAAGAATCGTAAACACTAGTTGGGGAAGTGTCGTTGAAAATAATCATTTTGGAACTCACGAATACTTTGAACTCCTAAAGCAACTTGGTGCGGATGCCTATATCAACGGTAATCTTGGCAGTGGAACTGTTCAGGAGATGTCGGAGTGGGTTGAATACATGACTTTTAATGGCACGTCTCCAATGGCTGACTTACGTACTGCTAATGGGCACAAGGATCCTTGGCAAGTTAAATTCTTTGGTGTAGGTAATGAAAGCTGGGGAGGTGGCGGTAATATGCGCCCCGAATACTACGCTGATCTCTACCGCCAGTATCAGACCTTCATTAACTCCTACGACGCTGATACGCCTATCTATAAGATTGCTTCTGGTCCTAACGTGGATGACTATCACTGGATGGATGTCCTGATGAAGAATGCTGCACCATATATGGACGGTATTAGCCTTCACCATTATGCACTAGCCTCTGCTTGGGAGGATAAGCGCCCTGCGCTGGACTTCCCTGAAAGTGAATGGTTCTCATTAATTAAGAGTGCTCAAAAGATGGATGAACTTATTACCAAGCACAGTACCATCATGGATAAGTATGATCCTCAAAAACGGATTGGCTTAATCGTCGACGAGTGGGGTTCTTGGTTACGTGCCGAAAAAGATACGAATCCTGCCTTTCTATATCAACAAAATACGATTCGTGATGCAATGATTGCGGCAATCACGTTACACATTTTCCAAAAACATGTTGACCGCGTACAAATGGCAAATATTGCCCAAATGGTAAATGTTCTACAAGCTATGTTACTCACGAATGGTACTAAGTTGGTTAAAACGCCAACCTACTATGTGTTCAAAATGTTTACCAAACACCAAGAGGCAATCGCCATGGACACTTTTGATAACCTTTCAGATACAACCAGTGCTTCAGTCTCCAAAAACGCTGATGGCTATTTCATTTCACTGTGTAATTTTGGATTAAGTGCTCCCGACGACATCACCGTAGACGTAGATACAGCGATTAAATCTGTGAGTGGTACCGTGCTTCGTGGATTACGAATGGATGATCACAATGACTTCGAGCATCCAGACGAAGTCAAATCAGAAGAATTCTCCACGACGAGTTTCCAACCCCACCAGTTGAAGGCTCAAATTCCACCAATGAGCGTTGTTACTCTACAGGTAAACACGAATAAGTGATCTACCACACCGTAAGACACCAAATGGGTTCTTGCAAAATTTGTCATTCCGACTAGTTTTGCAAGAACCCTTTGCGTTAATATTTAATTGTACTTAAAATAAATGGATCATCATACTAAGGGGAATAAGCATAGCATGGAAATTAATAAGTTGCTCAGTATTTTCCCGAATGCCGAGCTTAAAGATACACCTACATCTGACGAAAATTCCTTAAGTTTTCCCATTGACTCAAAATGGTTAACTCTCCCTCGGAAAAGCCTTTCTTCTCGAGAAAGAGCCCTTTTAAATCTCATAATTGATGAAACGCCTCTGCAGAACGTGAATTCTGCAAATGATCATACTTGGTTCAGACGGCTATTTTTAGGCGAGAAATGCTCTCAAAAACAAGCAACAGAATCAAGAGTCCGAATTATCCAAATCAATTTAATTAGTCATGACAGCACAATGCCTGTTAATAACTGGTTACGTGCATTTAGGACTATGTTTAAGCAACCTTTCGTCGATACCTTTCTGGTTAACAACCACGAGGCCATTGTTATTGAAGCCTTAAAGGACAAAATGTATGATAACGAAAATTTTTTGGGTGTTAGCCAGGCTCTAGACAGTGATTTCTACTGCACATCCAAGTTATATATTGGTCAGTACTGGCAAAACGATGACACCATTGAGCAACTATTTTCTCATGAACGGAAACTATTCAAGTTCCAGTTACAGCAAAACACCAGTGAACGCATCTTCTCCATCTCAAATAGCATCTTAAAGTATTACTTCGAGAAGCAACTGAGCCAGGATCCACTTATTCTAAAGAGTCATTCGGAACTTTTCAACATGCCTGATGCTAAAAAGACGGTCACCATCCTTTATCAAAATGGTGGAAATATCAGTATCACAGCTAAAAAAATGTTTCTACACCGAAATACACTCCAATACCGCATTAAGAAATTTCAAGAGACAACTGGGTTTAATCTAAGAAATATGGACGACTTACTCTTTTGTTACTTGTTGACCTTTCAATGACTAAAAATAGGACTCCCGCTAAGGAGTCCTATTTTTAGTTAACCTTATTATCTATTCCATGTAATCTACAGAAACTTCAGTCTCAGGATCGAAGTAATGTGCCTTGTTCAAATCAAAGCCCATCTTGACGCTAGCACCTGGCTTTTCAAAGTCACGTGCATTTACTTTAGAAACAAATTCAGTATTCCCAACCTTACTGTAAAGTTGTGAGTCAGCTCCTAATAATTCAGAAACGATAATTTCAGCATCAACCTCATTTTCAGGGAATGCCTCCAAGAACGCATTTTCTGTATGGATATCTTCGGGACGAACACCTAAAATTAACTTTTTCCCATTGTAACCATGCTTAACCAAATTCTTCAGACGACCTTCTGGAACACGAAGATGTAATTCATCCTTTTCATCAGTCACGATACCATCATGCAACGTGACGTTAAAGAAGTTCATGGCTGGAGCACCAATGAATCCAGCAACAAACGCATTTACAGGCTTGTCGTATACTTCGGATGGTGTACCAACTTGTTGAACTTTCCCATCACGCATAACAACAATCCGATCTGCCATAGTCATTGCTTCCGTTTGATCATGAGTGACATAAATCGTAGTCGTCCCAAGATCCTGATGCAGCTTAGCGATTTGTGCCCGCATTGAAATCCGTAACTTAGCATCCAAGTTTGACAAAGGTTCATCCATCAAAAATACGGGTGCATCACGGACAATAGCTCGACCTAACGCAACACGTTGACGTTGACCACCAGAAAGCGCAGCTGGCTTACGGTCCAAGTATTCCGTCAAGCCTAAGATATCCGCAGCATGTTTAACGCGCTTATCAATATCTTCCTTTGCTTTCTTTTGAATCTTTAACCCGAAGGCCATGTTTCCGTACACGGTCATATGAGGATACAAAGCGTAGTTTTGGAAGACCATAGCAATATCCCGGTCTTTTGGTGCCAGATTATTAGCAACTTTACCATTGATGACCAGCTTACCCTTAGTAATATCTTCCAAACCGGCAATCATTCGCAAGGTCGTCGACTTCCCACAACCAGATGGTCCAACGAAAACCATAAATTCTTTATCTTTAACATCCAAATTAAAATCAGTAACAGAATAATTTTCTGCCCCATCATATTGCTTGTAGATATGCTCTAGGTTAACTTCTGCCATTATGTATAACATTCCTTTCAAGTTTATCTGTATTTAGTATATTGTGAAAGCGCATTCATTTAAAGCAAATAGTGACCAAAAACTGATATGAACTTTGTCAAACCTGCACAAAAACATTGATAAATTCAATATTTTTAAAATTTATTAGGATGTATCGTGCCGGATTTCTAACTTGCCGGTCTATCTAGGATTCTACTCGAATGGCTTTTGATCAGACAAACTTTTTACATCACTTCTAGAAATATACTAGGGACCCTCAAAAGGGTTGACAGCGTTTTCATACGGTTGTATATTTCAATTGTACGTATTTATTAGCACTTATTTGAAATGTATTTTCTTAAGGTACTTACAAATATTAAAAAGGAGCATATCGATCCTATGGTACAAGCACAAGATTACGTCAACCCATTGATTGTCCAACGGGCCGACCCATACATTTACAAGCACACGGATGGTTACTACTACTTCACTGCTTCTGTTCCAGCTTACAACTTAATCGAAATTCGCCGGGCCAAAACTTTGAACGGTTTAGCCAACGCCGCACCCCGGACTATCTGGCGTAAACACCCAGATGGTAGCGGTGCCATGAGCCAATTGATTTGGGCTCCTGAATTACACTACATCGACGGCAAATGGTTCATCTACTTCGCTGCTTCTCACACCAAGGAATTCGATCACAACGGCATGTTCCAACACCGGATGTACTGCATCGAATGTGACAACCCAGACCCAATGCGCGACGAAGCCGACTGGATCGAACATGGTCAAATCGAAACACCACTGGATACCTTCGCCTTAGATGCTACGGTCTTCGAAGCCCAAAACAAGTTGTACTACGTCTGGGCCCAAAAAGATCCTGCCATCAAGGGTAATTCCAACATCTACATCGCTGAAATGGAAAATCCATGGACGTTGAAGACCAAGCCAGTGATGTTAACGAAGCCGGAATACGATTGGGAAACCAAGATCTTCTGGGTCAACGAAGGTCCCGCAGTGCTTCACCGCAACGGTCGTTTCTTCTTGACCTATTCTGCAAGCGCTACCGACGAAAACTACGCCATGGGAATGTTGACCGTACCAGAAGACGCCGATCTCTTGGATGCTTCTAACTGGTCCAAGTCCAAGACCCCTGTCTTCCAAAGCAACATGCCAATTCACCAATACGGTCCCGGTCACAACTCATTCACCGTCGCCGAAGATGACAAGACCGATATATTAGTTTACCACTGCCGGAACTACACCGACATCAAGGGTGACCCATTGTACGATCCAAACCGTCACACCATGGTTCAACCATTCACTTGGAATGATGACGGAACGCCAAACTTCGGCAAGCCAGTGCCATATAATTACGAATAATATTAGTGTTAGCAACTTACATACAATCAGGAGGTTATTTCATGCAAGGAAACTTAACTGTTGATCTCGATAATCAAATTTCTAAAATTGATGACCGTGTTTATAGTGCTCTAATTGAACATTTAGGCCGTGCTGTCTATGACGGCCTTTACAATCCTGGTAATCCTAAGTCAGATAAAAATGGCTTCCGTCAGGATGTTGTCAAAGCCGTCAAGGACTTAAATATTGATTTGATTCGCTACCCTGGTGGTAATTTCGTTTCCGGCTTCAACTGGGAAGATAGCGTCGGCCCAAAGGAAGACCGTCCAACTCGTCTAGACTTGGCTTGGCGCAGCATTGAGACCAACCAATTTGGCCTGCATGAATTTATGAAATGGGCTGATCAGACGGGTACTCGTCCCGATATGGCAGTCAATTTAGGTAGCCGAGGCATTGATGCCGCTCGCAACTTAATTGAATACTGCAACTTTCCCGGCGGCACTTACTGGAGTGACCTGCGGAAAAAGAACGGCGCCGAAAAGCCATTCAATATCAAAACCTGGTGCCTGGGCAACGAAATGGACGGCGACTGGCAAATTGGTCACAAAACTGCTGAAGAGTATGGTCGTTTAGCCCATGAAACTGCTAAAGTCATGCGTCTAGTCGATCCCGATATCGATTTAGTTGTTAGTGGTAGCTCAACCCGTGAAATGGCAACATTCGGTAGCTGGGAAGAAACCGTTCTCGACCATACTTATGATGATGTCGATTATCTCTCTCTTCACCGTTACTACGATAATAAGGAAAATGACCTTCACAATTTCTTAGCAAAGTCCATTGATTTTGATGAATTTATTAGTGGTATTGTTGCGGTCTGTGACGCTGTTAAAGCACGTAAACACAGTGAAAAGACCATCAATCTTGCGCTAGACGAATGGAATGTCTGGTACCACTCTAATCAGCAAGACGACGAAACCGCCCCATGGCAAAACGCCCCCCACTTGCTGGAAGACCACTACAACTTTGAAGACGCCTTGATGGTTGGGACCATGCTGATCACCCTGCTCAAGCACGCCGACCGTGTTAAGATTGCCTGCTTGGCACAATTGGTCAACGTCATCGCGCCAATCATGACCGATGATCAAGGTATCTGGCTACAATCCATCTTCTTCCCGTTCATGCAGGTCTCCAAGTACGGTCGGGGCATTGCGCTGACACCAAAGCAGACGGCTGACACTTACGACAGCAAGGACTTCAAGGATGTACCTTACCTCGACAGCCTGGCCGTTTACAACCAAGATGCCTCTGAAGTCGTGGTCTTTGCCGAAAACAAAGGCGAAGATGCCATGGACTTCACCACTGATCTACGCGATTTACAGGCTGATAGCATCATCGAAGCCACACAATTCTATGGCTACGACATCAAGCAGACCAACGAAGATCAACAAATGGCAATTCAACCCAACAAACAGGTCACATTGGACGACAATGTTCTCAAGACCACGTTACAACCCTTGTCCTGGAATATGTTCCGGATCAAGGTTAAGTAAGCAATTCTGAATAAAAGGGCTTCAACGTCCTACCGCACTGAGCGGTTAGGCGTTGAAGCCCTTTTGTTTTATAGCTATTAACTCGCCGACTCGTCCGCATCCTGCCCCTTATTCGCCACAAACTCCCGAATAATGGCCATGAAGTCTTCGCCGTACTTGTCCAATTTGCTCTGGCCGACGCCCTTCACGTCAAGGAAAGCTTGATCATCAACGGGGAGGGCCTCACAAATGGCGTGCAGGGTTCTGTCCGAGAAAATAACGAACGGCGGCTTGCCGATAGCTTCGGCCAGGCTACGCCGCAATGCGCGCAGCTGTTCGAAGAGTTCGTCGTCTTCGGGGGCCAGGCGTTTCACTTGGCGGGCCATCTTGCGGAAGACCTGGGTCTCGCCCTTCAGGACTGACCCGCCAGCCGCCGTGACCTTGAGCGTGGGGTATTGGCCGCCCACGCTCGCCAGGTAACCAGCCGCCGTCAAGAAATCGATCAGCTCACCCACGGCCTTTTGGCGCTGGCCACGCATGATGCCGTAGGTCGCCACGTCGTCGAGATGTTGTTCCAAGACACGTTGGTTGTGCGCGCCCGTCAGCACTTGGGCGACCACGGCCTTGCCGTACCGCGACCGCAAGCGAATCACGCAAGACAAAATTTTCTGCGCATCGGTGGTCACGTCTTGAGCTTCACGGTCATCCAGGCAGTTGCTACAACGGCCACACGGCGCCGACTCCTCCCCAAAGTAATGGAGGATAAATTGCTGCAGGCACCCCTGCGTATTGGCGTAGCGGTTCATGACCTGCAATTTCCGGTAGGCGCGCTGGCGGTGTTCCTCATCCATTTCCGATTGGTCGATAAAGAACCGCTGAATTTGCAAGTCAGACGCGCGGTAAAGCAAAATGGCCTCACTAGGTAGGCCGTCCCGCCCCGCCCGACCGGCTTCTTGGTAGTATGCTTCCAGTGTACCGGGCACTTGGGCGTGGATCACGAAGCGCACGTTGCTCTTGTCGATGCCCATCCCAAACGCGTTGGTCGCCACCATGACCTGGACCCGATCATATAAGAAATCTTCTTGATTTTGCCGCCGCACCTCTTCCGCCAATCCCGCGTGGTACGGCGCCACGTCGATGTGGTGGCGCTGCAGCAATTTGGTGACCCGGTCGACTTCCTTGCGGGTACTGGCGTAAATGATGCCCGCCTCACCCGCATTGACCTTGAGGTAATCCAAAATGTAGCGGTCAGTATCCTGATCCTTGACCACCGTTAAGTTCAAATTGTCGCGCGCAAAGCCGGTATTGACCTCGTTGGCCGCGTCGATTCGCAGCTGTTGGCGAATATCGGTCGCCACCTGTTCAGTGGCCGTCGCCGTCAACGCCAACACCTGGGGGTGCGTCGGCAACTGCTCAATGGCGGTACTCAACGCCAGGTAGCTGGGCCGAAAGTCGTGGCCCCATTGCGAAATACAGTGGGCCTCGTCGACCGCCAGCAAGTCGATGGGCAGGCTTGCCAAGGACTGGATAAAGGCAGCCGAATCCAACCGCTCAGGCGCAATATAGAGTAATTTATATTCACCGTTGTGCAGGGCGGCCAGCCGTTCTTGAATGTCCGGCCATTCCAGCGAACTATTGATGAAGGTCGCGGGAATCCCACTATCGTTTAACGCGTCGACCTGATCCTTCATTAAGGAAATCAGAGGCGACACGACCACCGTAATGCCGTCAAAGAGCATCGCGGGGATTTGGTAACACAGGGACTTACCGCCACCCGTGGGCATGATGGCCAGACTGTTCTCCCCGGCCAAGACGTGTTCGATTACTGCCTGTTGCCCTGGTCGAAATGCATCATAGCCAAAGACCTGTTTTAAAACGTGTTGCGCTGCCGTCAGATCCATCGAGTCGCTCCTTAGTCATTTTTTCACTAACTTTTTTCGGGTTGTTCGTGTGCCGACCTTGGTCAGCATACCGCCACACTTGCTTGCCATTTACCACGCCGGTAAGCACGTGTCACCGCCACCCCGAAGTGGCAAAAATCCGAGTTATTTCGGGGATTACTCCCCCACTCGAAAAAATTTTTTAATCATTTTTTGAGCCAATTTAAAAATCTCAATAAGTCTATTCTACTGGCATTCGGGTTCGGTTACAACCGAACAACGTGATAATTAATTTTCACAATCTCGCCCGAATATAGTTGACAGGTGGGATAAATTCGACTATAGTAAATTCCATCGTACACAATTCAATTGGAGGCATGACATTTTGACAGAAGACGACTTAACCTTGGCAAATCAACTTTGCTTCTCAACTTACCACGCCAGCCGCTTGTTGATCAAACTGTATCAGCAAGCACTTCAGCCGTTTTCGCTCACGTATCCCCAGTACCTCGTTTTGCTAGTTCTGTGGGAAAATGATCGATTGCCCCTGCATGAGTTGGGTGATCGGTTGGACTTTGGGAGCAACACCCTGACGCCTTTGCTGAAACGCATGGAACTCAACGGGTGGTTGACGCGTGAAGCGCTCCTGAGTGACCGGCGGCAGTTGATCATTTGCCTGGCCCCCCGGGCCCTGCAACAAAAGCCTGAGATTTTTACGGCCGTGAAAGCCTACGTGGCGCGCCAACCGTTCAATCGGCACGACTATCAAACGGCCCTGCAGCTCAACCAACAGCTCATCACCCAACTCCAACGTTTGTTACCCTAGTCATTTTGCGTTCGTTAAACCAATCGTTCACGACTTAATTTTAGAAAGAGGTTCTCTAACTTATATGACTCAAGAATATGATGTTGCTTTTATCGGGAGTGGTCACGCCAACTGGCACGCCGCTGTCACTTTGAAACAAGCCGGCAAGTCCGTCGTTATCATCGAAAAGGACCTGCTCGGTGGCACCTGCACCAACTACGGCTGTGACGCCAAGATCCTGTTGGACGGCCCGGCCGAACTGCTGGCCCGCTTACGCCGTTACAGCACGGTCGGCGTCGACACCACGGCCCACGTGGATTGGCAACAATTCATGGCCTACAAGCACCAGGTCATCGATCCGTTACCGACCCAAATGGCCGGCATGTTCGACCAACTGGGCATCGACGTCATTCAAGGTAGCGCCATTTTGATGGGCGACCATTTGATTCAGGTGGGCAAGCAGGTCATTCAAGCGACTAACATTGTCTTAGGCACCGGCCAACGGTCCAAACGCTTAGGTATCGTCGGCAAGGAATTTCTCCACGACAGCCGTGAGTTCTTGGACCTGCCCGAACTGCCGCAGCACATCACCTTCATCGGCGCCGGCATCATCACGCTGGAGTTTGCTTCATTAGTCATGGCACTGGGCAGCCAGGTCACGATTCTGGAACACGGCGACCGGGCCGCGCGCGGCTTTGACGCCCAACATGTCGGTAAATTGATCACCCAAATGGAAAACGACGGCGCCACCTTCTACTTCGGCGAGACCGCCCTGGCCGTGGATGTGACCACGGACGGCTACCAGGTCACCACGACCAGCGGCCTTTGCGTTGACACCAATTACGTGGTCGACGCCACCGGTCGCGAAGCCAACGTGACCCACCTGGGCCTGGAAAATGCCGGCATCCACACCAACCACTTCGGTATCGTGGTCGACGACCATTTACGAGCCAACGGCGCTAACATCTACGCCAGTGGCGACGTGGTGGCCAAGCTCCAACCTAAATTGACCCCGACGGCCACCTTTGAATCCAACTACATCGCTGGCCAAATCCTCGGTGACACAGCGCCCATCAGCTACCCGGCCATCCCGAGCGTGCTGTTCGCCCTGCCCCGCTTAGCCCAGGTCGGCGTAACCACGGACCAGGCGGCCGCTCACCCCAGCGACTACCACACCCAAACCATTCCGTTCGGCCAATTGCTCGCGTTCGAATACCAAAACGAAACGACGGCCGAACTGACGGCTGTGCTCAATACCCATAACCAATTGGTGGGTGCGGCCATTTATGGCTTGGATGCGCCTGACCTGATCAACGTCTTGACACTGATCATCGACCAACAGCTGACCGGCACGGCACTGAGTCGACTGATCATGGCCTTTCCCACCCCCACGCAAGGCATCATCGACGCACTATTACCCGCCATGCTGGCACCGCAAGCGGCCGATACGCCTGCTGACTAAATCAAAATTCACTTCAAGGCTTGGACGCTGGTCCGGGCCTTTTTTCGTTGGTCTGACCACACGGTTGGTGCTGGTCGCCTTACCGTTCTTGGCTAAACCAGCTGCCTACGTCAGCCAGGGGTTCCGCTTGCTATGGGGGACACCTCCAGCCTGAGGAGCGGGCTTCCAGTTCGCTTTGAAGCCTTGCCAACCCCGCAAGTCTTCAAAGTCGCCCCACGCTGTAGGCTGAGACAAAACCTCAGCCAACACCGTCGACACAGCTGGCTCCACCCCTACCTGCCTCCGACAAGATTGACCAGTTCAGGCAGCTGTGCACTGCCTAACTAACACCACAGAAGACGTTATCGCTAGTATTCGTCTAAGCAAGAGTGGTTGACAATCACCACCGTAGCCGAGAGTTCGCTAGAGATGCGTTCAGCTGTGGGAGTTCCCTTAGCGGCGCGGTTCATGGCGCTTAGGAAACTGGCAACTTTGAGACGTGGGCTACCGGCTCAAAGTTGAGGTCCAAGACCGCTCTTTGGCTTGGACCGGCGTCCTCAGCGTTCCAACGCATCCCTAGCGAACGGTAAGGCGACCAGTACGATCAGCATCGTCAGCCATCTATGTATCCGCCGTTAATTCAGCCACCGCCAATACCGACGCCTTTGCCACTCACTTACCGCCGCAACCTGGCATACTAGTGTTAAAGACTGGTGATTGACTGGGGGTGCAACGATGTCTCGCCTACACAAATTTTATACTATCAGCGTCGTGGGGCTGGCCCTGACTTCCATTGTCCTGACGATTTTGGACTTTTCGCGGCTGATCGACCTGACCCACCGGCCATGGCTCTTTTACGACCAAGGCATCCTGCTTTTCTTCACTCTCGACTACCTGATTCGACTGGGACGCGCGCCTGACAAACGCCGCTTTTTTCGGCAAAATATCTTCGACTTGCTGGCCATCATCCCCCTCAGCAGCCTCTTCAACTTCTTTCGGCTGGCCCGGCTCACCCAACTTTTCCGCCTGACGCAGCTCTTTCGATTCGTGCGGCTAGTGGGCTTTCTGGGCAAATTGCGGCACGTGCTCAAGCGATTTCTTAAGACCAACGGCTTCATCTATTTGCTCTGGGCGTGCATGGCCATCTTGATTCTGGCGGCCACCCTCTACGCCTACGCCGAACACGTCTCCTGGGGCGAGGCGCTGTGGTGGGCGATTGCGACGACCACGACCGTGGGTTACGGCGACGTGGCCCCGCACACGGTCGTCGGCAAGGTGGCGGCCACGGTGTTGATGCTGGTCGGCATCGGCTTCATCGGCGCACTGACCAGTACCATCACCACCTACTTCGCCAATCGCGAATCCGCCACCGACTACCACCGGCTAGAACAACATCTGGAAAACATCGAGCAGCAAAATCAAGAACTCCGCCAGCTAGTGGAAACGCTCCAAGATCAGGTCAAAAATAAGTAACTAATGGCGTCAAAAATAGTCGTTTTCAGCCTCACAATGCGAACCGGCCGCCTACCATTCGCCCAACATGGGTTGAAACGCTGGGGCGAACGGGCCGAGCCAAGGGACGGTCTCGCCGCCTCGCTTTGAGCCGAGGAGCACGTCTATATCCGCCACATAGCCGAAACGTGCCGGCGTTTTGCCCGAAATCACCACTTCTTGCTGAACTACTTCTCTTCTCCTAGCCGGCAATGATATAATACGGGTTAAAAGGAGTTGCTGTACTTATGGAAAAACGCATTAAAGGTTCATGTACCACTATTTTAGTGGGGAAAAAGGCCTCCATCGATGGCTCCACGATTATTTCGCGGAACGACGATGGTCACGAAGCCCTCGACCCTGAAAAGTTTGTCGTCATCAATCCGGCTGACCAACCACGGCATTATCAATCCGTCATCAGTGGCGTCAAGGTCGAGTTGCCGGACAATCCCCTACGCTACACGTCCATCCCCAATTCAATCTTAACCAACGGGATCTGGCCGGCTGCGGGGATCAACAGTGACAACGTCGCCATGTCTGCGACCGAAACCATCACGACCAATTCGCGCGTCATGGGCATTGACCCCTACGTGGCTGGCGGCTTGGGTGAAGAAGACCTAGTTACCTTGGTGCTGCCTTACATCCACAGCGCCAAGGAAGGGGTCCAACGCCTAGGCAGTTTGCTCGCCCAATACGGGACTTACGAACCTAACGGGATCGCCTTTTCTGACAACAACGAAATTTGGTGGTTAGAAACCATCGGCGGTCACCACTGGGCAGCCAAGCGGATCCCCGACGACGCCTACGTTGTCGCGCCCAACCGGATGAACATCGACGACTTTGATTTCAACGCCGATGACACGCTGGCTTCAGACGACCTCGAGGACCTGATTGCCAAATACAACCTGAACCCCGACTTTGAAGGCGTCAACCTGCGCCACATCTTCGGGAGTGCCACCGATAAGGACACGGTCTACAACAACCCCCGGGCTTGGTTCGGTCAAAAGTACTTCACTCCAGACGTAGAACACGACCCTCAAGATCAAGACCTGCCATTCATTTGCCATGCTAACCGCAAGATTACCATCGAAGACGTGAAATACGTCTTGAGCTCACACTTTGAGAACACCAAGTACGACGTTTACGGTGACGGCTCCGAAGCTGACAAGACCAAGTTCCGGCCAATCGGTATCAACCGGAACCACGATGTGCACATCTTGCAAATCCGTAACAACGTTCCTGACAGCATCGCCGGCATTCACTGGTTAGCCTTTGGCGCCAACACCTTCAACACGGTCGTACCATTCTACGCCAACGTGGACGACACGCCAGCCGCTTACAAGGATGCGGACGGTACCTTCAACTTGAACCACATGTACTGGTTGAGCTGCACCACGGCACTGCTGGGTGACACGGACTACGACCTGTACGTCGACTTCCGCAACACCTTCGCTCTGGAAGCCATGGGCGCTTACCGCAAGATTCAAAACGACACCGATGCCGCAATCGAAAACGGTGCCGACGTGAAGATCTTGAAGGATGCCAACGAAAAATTATCCAACGAATCCTTCACGCGTCAAACCAAGTTACTGGGCGACATGGTGACCTTTGGTTCCGAACACATGAAGTTACGCTACAACTTAAACGACTAATCGTTTGCTTAGTCAATGGCCCATTGGGAGGATCTCTCCTGATGGGCCATTTTTCGCTAGTATGAACTATCGCCTCTGGTCTAGTCAGTATACCCGCTTCACCCCATCGTTGTATAGCAAAATCGTTTTAAGCCGCTACTAGTCTACCATTGCAACGATTTTACAGTACAAAAAGAGAGCTCAGAAATTATTCCAAGCTCTCAATAGACTTATGCGAAGTGATTTAGTCCTTCACCGTTTGGGCCACTGCCGCGTTGACAGCGTCCTTTTCGGCTTCGACCAGGGCCACGCGGGTCGCAATGACCTTGGTGTCCATGTTGATTTCCCGGGTTAAGCCCGGCGTGTTGATCTTCGGTTCAAAGAAGGCCTTGAACTCAGCCAACCGTTCTGGCGTGTGGAAGACTCCGGTCGTCACGGTGATGTACGTGGTGAATTCCATATCGCCACCGACCGTGTCCTCGAGCCATTGCCAGTCGTTGCGGATCCAGTCCCAAGCGGCTTGTTGCCCCTTGTGTGCCAGCACACCGCGGTACCAAGCCCGTAAGTCTTGGGGCTTGATGGTATCAGCATCCTCGAAGACTCCAATCAGCTTGGCCACCAGGTCACTATCTGGCGTGGTTGGCAATGCCGCGGCAATGTCAGCCTTGTAGCTGGCATCGCTGGACTTGCGGTAGTCATTTAGCAATTGGTCAAACAGCGCAGCGGACCCGAAGTTTTCGACTTCGTTGGCCAAAATGTAGACCCGCACCGCCGCCGGTAAACCAGCTAAGTTGTCCTGGTTGGCCGTGAAGATGTCGTGTGCCGCTTGCAAAGTCGCGTCATCCTTGGCATACAGGGCGGCGCTTAAGATCGTTGGCCGGGTCAACTGGTCGTCGTTGCTTTCCCCAGCCCGCGGTAACCAGCCCAACCGGGCGATTTGGTCGCCACTTAATTGGCCAAACAAGGCGCGCAATTGTTGTTCTTCGGCGGAGCCTTCCTTGACGAATTTCTTCAGGTTGGCCGCGACGCCGTAAAGCACGTCGTTGACGATGGCCGAATGGCTGGCCGCAAACCGTGGTAACAACGGCACGATGTCCGCGTAGGAAATTTGTTGGCCTTCCGCTAACAGCCGCAGGTCTTGGAGCAACTGTAATTGGGCGATGGCGTCGAGGTCATCTAAGTGCGCCAAGATGTCTTGCAGCAGGGTATCGTCGTATTTCACGATGAAATGCGAGTTGTTGCCGACGTTCAGACGGAACGGTTCGCCGCTAGCCTGGCGCAGCTCAGCGTAGTCGCCTAACGTGGCGTCAGTATCCGCGAAAATGGCCGGTGCGGCGTCGTAGTTACTGTTCAACGGCACTTGCCATTGCCGGCCGGCATCCTTGCCATCCCCAATAAAGAATTGTTGTTGGTGAATGGTCAATTTGCCGTCCACGACTTGAGCCGAAACCACGGGGTAGCCCGGTTGTTCCAGCCAAGACGTCATGATGGCCCCGACGTCCATGCCAGAAGCGGCACCGAGGGCGGCCCACAGGTCGGCCCCGGTGGCGTTGCCATAGTGGTGGGTGGCGAAATAGTTCTTCAGCCCCGCCCGTAAGGCGTCGTCGCCGATCAAGGCCCGGACCATGACTAACATCCGGGCACCCTTGGCGTAGACGATGGCACTGTCAAAGAGCGCATCAATTTCAGCCGGGTCTTCCACTTGCACGTGGACGGATTGCACGCCATCCGTGGCATCCCGTTGGAGCGCCATGGGAGCTTCGCCCGTCTGGAAGGCTTCCCAGATGTGCCAATCCGGTTCGATGGCGTCGATGGCCACGTATTCCATCATGTTGGCGAAGCTTTCGTTCAACCAGAGGTCGTCCCACCACTTCATGGTGACCAGGTCACCGAACCATTGGTGAGCCAGTTCGTGGGCAATGACCGTGGCCACACGTTGCTTGGTTTCAAAGGCGGTGTTGTCGGGATCTAACAGTAAGTAGGCTTCCCGGTAAGTGACCAGCCCCCAGTTTTCCATGGCCCCGGCAGAAAAGTCCGGTAAGGCCAGTTGCCAAGAATGTGGCAGCGGGTATGGCGTTTGATAAAAGTCTTCATAAAATTCAATCGAACGCTTGGCAATGTCTAAGGCAAAGTCGAGTTCCTTGGCCTGGTGAGCCTTGGTGGCAAACACGCCGACCTGCACGCCACTCTTGGTCGTGGTCAGCTTGCTTTGCAGGTCGCCAAAGGCAAAGGCAATCAGGTAAGAGGACATCCGCACCGTGGTATCGAAGTAGTGGACGCCATTTTCCGTCTTCACCTCGGGCATGTTGCTAATGATGGTCTCGCCCGGCTGTTCGTCGAATTTGATGGCCAGGTCAAACGTGGCCTTGGCCTCAGGTTCATCGACACACGGGAAGGCTTGCCGCGCGGCGGTCGTTTCAAATTGGGTCCCGATTAACTGCTTCTTTTCGCCGTTCAGTTCGTAGTAAGACGGGTAAATGCCCATCATGCTATCGGTCAACGGTGCGCTGAAGTCAATGGCCAGCGTGGTCTCACCGGTCTTGGTCAGTTCGATGTGAATGGCTTCGGTCTCGTCGTCAAAGGTAAATGGCACGGCCTGCCCGTCAGCGGTGACGGCACTGATCGTCATGTATTTTTGGTGAATGGCAATCCCCGTTTCCTTAGCGTCACCGGTGATGGTCGACGTCCCCGAAATTTGCTTGGTTGCCCGATTGATATCGAGAAACACGTTGTAATGTGATGGTTGGAATAATTCATAAAAATGTGTGGATTCTGCCATAGTTTTCTCCTTAAATTCTTAGAATAAACCCATTATACGACAATTAATTCTGCAACGCCACGAATGACGCGGGAAATTACTGATTCCCGGCTTTGAGCCAGGCCTCCACCTCTTGGCCGGTAATCGCGGTCGTAAAGCGGCGGCTGGGCCCCCAATTGATGGCCGGATAAGCCGTCTTCAGCGTCGCCGTGGATTTGGCGATGGGCGTCGACCCCGAGGTGCAGAACTGCCGAACGTCCTTGCAGCGAAACAGTCCGGTCTCCAACAGAGTGTTGATCACGCGCGGCACCTGGCCCCACCAAAGCGGCGAGCCCAGAAAAATGGTGTCCGCCTGGGCAATCAAGCGCTTGTCTGGCACCACGATGCCGGGACGCGACGTGCTGTCGTTGGTCTCCAGCGACGTCCGACTCGTCGCGTCATGCCAGTCCAGGTCAGCTGCCGTATACGGCTGTTCGGCCTGCAGCGCCACCAGCTGGGCCCCGGTCACGGCCGCAATCTTCTGCGCGACCGCCTGCGTGTGTCCGGTATTCGAAAAGTATAAAATCAGTTGTTTTGCCATATAAAATCCCCCTGTGCTTGGATTTTTCTCTCTAGGTCAAGTTTACACCTTGGGTGGGGGATTCTTATAGTAAAAGCGTAGTCAGTTGTCGTAAAGAAAAAGGACTGTGCGCTCACAGTCCCTTGAAAATTACTTAGCGCGATGCAAAAACATATCGCCACCATGTTCCCAACCCAAGTCCAATGTCTTGCCACGAATCGAGAAAAAGTTCCGCTTGGTAAAAAGCGTGTCTCCGCCTAAGAGTGCTGACCCATGACTGTAACTAACCACATGAACCTTATGCGTTTTGTGATCGTACATTTTATCGGGTAAATATCCCTTCATCTGCCACGTCGCGGACTTCTTGTAAACATGCATTTTCAACTTGGGACACCACATATTCTTTTTGACGTGGTGTGGGCTATTGTATTGTGGCTTGATGACCCACGTACCCCGCATTTTCTTGGGCAATACTTTAGTACTGGCATTAGCCGGCACTGTCATGACTGGTCCTAACGTAACTACTGTCAGTAAAATCGTTGCGATTTGTTTCAACTTCATCTGAACCGCTCCTCGGATTATGTATTTGATACATCCTTAGATTACCACGGTACCGGCGATTGTTCTCAGATGAGCGGCCCGCATCTTTCAATTAATCAGGTTGGGTGGTGGTAAACGTCATATGCTGACTTTTTAGCGTTTTACCCTATTGGTGTTCACCTGGCCCAACTGCCGGTGTCCTGCTACTACGCGTGAGGGCAACGGCGTTTGCGCACCAACCAACGCCAACCGTTTTAAGAGCGGTGACAAGAATATTAGACTGTTAGGACGTCCCGTAACTGGCTCACATTACCTCGGGCCGGCCTTTTTTAACCGAAAAAAATCCCGCGGCCGCTTTCTTCAAAGCGATGGCCACGAGATTTTTTCGCTCAAACCAATCTACTTCGGGGTTGCCAAAACCACCGCTGGCTCCTCCGTCTTGTGTGTCGGCAGAATAATCATTTCGCTGTTTTGGGCATCAGTGCGCGATACCACATGCCAGCGTCTGGCGTGTTGTCCGCGCGCAACCGAAGCATATGCTTTCACTTAACGTCCAACCCGCTAATGTTTGGCCTTGGCACTGCCATACGGTAATCTGCTATTTCGGTCTAGCAACCACCATTCAACGTCGATATGGTTACTTCTTATAGAAGTAAGTCCTTTGCGGTGTGCCATCTCCAAAATGATCAAGAAAGACCAGTGCGGTTTTGCCATGATACTTCACTCGCTTGATGGTCTCATTAAAGATACTATTCATGCCATACCAGCCAACGCGCCAAGTGCCCTTTTTCTTTCCTTTTTTGACGCTAAGGTCACTATGATTATAGTAATCCGATTTCTTTTTTCCAGACCACTTTACCAAAGTTCCTTTCTTACCATGATTATTAAACTTATAGTGGTAAACGTACTTGGTAATCTTTAACGTATTCTTCATTTGGGGATCCTCGTTGTCAGCACTTATCCACGTTCCTCTCAACGACTTTGGCATCGTCGTGTAGTGAATCCGTGCTTGCGCCGTGGTCTCCGGAGCGACACTTCCACCCAGCGCCAATCCAGCGGTAACTGCCATCATTGAAACCAACCATTTCATCTTCATCGCTAATACCCCTTTGTCATTTTTCTATTGCTTGTAGTAGTAAATTTTCATCGGTCGCCCATCTAAATAGTGATCAAGCATGACTATTGCTGGTTTACCGTTATGCTTAACCCGCTTGTAAGTCCTTGCCATATCACTGTTCATCTTGTACCAGCTAATCCGCCAACGACCCTTCTTCAGCTTCTTCACATTCAAATCACTGTGATTGTAGAAAGGCGACTTCTTTTTACCAGACCACCTGATCTTAGTGATAGTCTTTCCATTCACCACATACTTATAGTTGTAAACATATTTCGTAGCCTTAATCGTTGTACGATACTTGTATATATCACCGCCAATATTATCCTTTTCTCGGTGGACCCAAGTCCCTCTGAGTGCCTTGGGCATCGTGGTATGGTGAATCTTGGCTTCCGCGGTACTACTAGGCAACGCCAATCCGCCCAACACCAATCCGGCCGCCAGCGCAACCGTTATTGTGACTAACTTTGTTTTCATTTAAATCATCCTCCAAACAAACCCGCTCAACTACTTACTTCCGGACCGGATCTCTCTTCCACAAACTATCATCAGATACCGTCTTAATTCCATGGTACTGCCCCAGCTTGTGCCAGCGTTTTTGACTTCGGTTCATGCCCTTATTCGGGTCAATGTGGTTCCACAACCGCTTTTGCCAAACGGTCATCCGCTTGTTCTTCTTGGAGAACTTCACCTTGTAGCGTTGGTCGGGATAGCCCGAACGCTTCAAGGTCGACTTGATTTGGTAGGTATGCTTGCCCATCTTCTTGTAGGCTGTCGCCGGGTCGCTTTCGTAACGACTGTTGTTGATCAAGACCTCGTCGAATGTGTCCTCATACTTACCGTTCTTGTAGTATGAACGTAAAACGTCGGCGAAGTAGTATTTGTTCTTCCACTTGCCCTTGGTGAGCTTCCCAATTTCAATGTAATTCCGGGAGTAGAGCTGCTTAGCGGACCCAAACTTGGCGCCCTTCTTGCCAGCCCACAACTTATGTTGCCGCACCAACTTGGGTAGCCCTTGATGCCAGGTACTAGCGTCGGCCGTGGTGCCCGTTGCCAGCACCAACGCGCCGAACGTGACGAACATGAGTAGTAACCCCTTGCTTAATTTACGCATCATGATTGTCTCCTCAGTGATTCAGTCTTTTCCTATTTCCGCGTATTCATTGCCGTAAAGACGTTGGCAGCCGCAGAAACTTTGGCAGCTGAATTCGTTGATTCGGCAACAGCCAGATTCTGTTGTTGCAAGGCCAATTGATCGTTTTGGAAATTCTGATTTTCTGCGACGTTAAAGGCTTCCTGCAATGTCGTTGCTCGATTTTCTTGGACTAAATGAATTAAGCGGTCAATCGTCCAGTAACTGTAAAATTCCCGCGGAAAATCTTGCAATCCCGCCAGGTAGTCTGGCTGCGCTTGTTCATTTGCGATTTGTTGATTGACTTGATCGATTTGCGTATTGAGCTTTCCTTGAGCCGCCGAACGCTGCATCCGTAGCCAAATGTAACCACCTAACAAGATTGCCAAAATAATCCCCGCAGCCACAACGTTATCCACCATAAATAAGATAAACAACATGACCACCACGAAAATGTTCCGATGCTTCTTATACTTGTTAAATACCCCATCTGACTGTGTCTGTAAAACATAGATGTCATGGCGCAAGTCCTGAACCTTAGCCGTTAACTGCTGCTTATCCGTCAGGTAACTGATGATTTCTTCCTTTGTCATTTAACCAATCTCCATTCCTTCAATTAATCTGCGCTCTTCGTGTACTTGAATCCCTTAGCCAAGTCTGCCAGACCATCCGCAGAGTCAACGACAAAAGACTTTTTGTCCTTAGCCAACGTTGCGGTCATATTGGTTTCGTTGATCTTCATGGTGAGCTGATCACCCTTTAACTGATATGTACCTTCATTAACCTTTTTATTGCCAGAAAATTCTGTGACCTTACTTCCCTTGAATTCCAGGGTATCGGTCGACTTAGACAATAGGAGGTTCGTCGTGTGCGAGTATTTGCCGCTTAAATGTCGCGGCATCAAAACAATCAATCCTACAATAATCACCAGAACAACGATACCGCCAATCAACCAGCTCTTCTTTAACTTACCATTCTTATCTTTTAAGCCATCCAATTTGTCATCTCCTAATTACTTGCTATGGTCACCTCAAATTTGGCCGCATTAGTCAGTTAAAAAAAGCGGCCAGCGATGACGCCTTTCGTGATACCACACCACTCGTTCTGTCACCGACTAAACTGACCATTTACACTGTCACTATATATTTCACCAATCTATTGCTTAAATGTACGACTGCTCACCCTCGCTTTCGTTACTGAAAACCAGTATTCACACTCAGTGATTAAGACGGCTGTAACCTTTTTTAAGAAGAAAGATTCACCCACTTGTCCTTGACGTTAAAGTACAATTAATACTGGTATTCTATACTGATAATATTAGTAAAGTTTTTCTTAAGTGTCAATATAACGTTTACTTAGTACCAGTATTTTAGGCACGCTTCTCTGCTATTCTGTATCGAGGGTGAACATATGAGCATTGATTTCTTCGGCGAACGGCTAAAAGCTGTCCGTAAATCAAAACGCCTGACACAGTTAGACTTGTCCCAACGATTAGAAGTAAGTAAGGGCACAGTTTCCGCCTATGAACAAGGACTGTCCTACCCCTCGTTGGAGACATTCGTTAAAATCTGTGCAATCTTAGACACTTCTGCTGATTATTTACTGGGGGTCTCCGACAATCTTCCCTTCAAGATGGGCGGACTGACCGACTCACAAGTCGAAAGCATCCTGCAATTTGTTTCACTGATCGAACGGGCTAACGAGATTACCCATGAACAGTGATGATTCATTCATTGCAGCCCAAAAACACGACTACCTTGATGGCGGTCGTGTTTTTTATTGTTGTTCATGGCCTTCTAAACTACTTCACATGCACCGACTTAGTAGCCGTCACCCGGGAAAAATGCCCGTGCGCATAGTGACCAACGGTGGCGCTCACTCGCTTGGCCTTGGGCGCGTAGATCTTCTTGCTGAACTTGTGGGCCTTCAGCTTGACGTAACGCGTCCCCTTGTAGGTCTTGATTTTGGCGTAGTTGGCCTTCTTGCTTAGCTTGACTGTCCCCTTCACTTTCACGTACTTCTTCGAGGCCGTCTTCTTGGCGGTCAGCTTCGTGATTTTACTCTTTGCTCGGGGGACCCCCGTCACCTTATCTGGCCGGATGTCGGCTCTAAAGTATTGCTCAAAGTAATCGCCAAAATTACTAATAACCCCAGAGTCCACCTTGTTTTTACTGATTTGCTGATCAGCGTCATCAAGATAGTCACTAATCTCACTTTGATAGATGGGCTCTAAGCGCCCTTTAAATTGATCATAAAGCATCAGCATCGCGTGATAGTCTTTCTTAAATGCCACGGTGGCCTGTCCTTTACGGCCCAGTTCACTGATAGCATGGGATGACAGCGACTGCATGATCTGGGTGAAATACGCTGACATGGTCCCGCCATACGCGTTCACCGGTTTTGCTGCCATCCGCTTGAAAAATGCCCCATTAATCTGTAGTTTGACTGCCGGACTGGCCTGCTTGACTGCCTGCTTAGCGGCCTTTTCATCAGCCTTAAACATTTGGTAGCTAATCGGCGCGTCCGCCAGATATTCGGCCTGGGCAGTGGTGGTCAACGCGGGCATGGTCGTGGTGACGACCCCGCCGAGTAAGACGCTACTCAGTAGGACGGTCGTAGCTTTGCTGATCCAGTTAAATGACATACTTGTTTCCTCCTAAACTGAAATGGTCTATGTTACTTCTTAATTCTGTGGTAATAGGCTTTGTGTGCGAAGGATTGGGTCTTCGATAGCTTTAACCGGTGATGGCTGAATGTCTTGAGATAATAGTGCACATGCTTGCCGGAACGGGTAATGCTCTTAACTTCATAGAGGTGCGCACTTAGTTTGCGTGCTGGCACCCGCCACATCAGTAGAATTGGCAGCTTCTTCGTAACTTTCTTGTTCGCGTGGTATGTAAAGTATTCATCAGCCATGTAATTTTGGGCAATCCCCAGTTCATGCAAATGGTTGTTGACCTTTTTGGTGCGATAAGTCCCTCTAATCTGCTTGGGCATCTTCTTTTGCCACTTGACTGCGGCATTAGCCGTCACTGGTGCGTTCAGAAAGCCGCCGCCCATCATGACTAAGGTGATAGCGATCACAATTGCAAAAAACTTTTTCTTCATAATTTAATTCCTCCTATAATGATTGATCTTGCGAATCTGAATCAGCAATAAACGTGCCATCCTCACGATAATTAAACGTATAGCCCTCTGGTCCCAGAATCATCAAGTACCGGACACCCCCCAGAATGACAAACCAAATGGCGAAGGCCCATAAAAATACGTGCCCCATAATTTTGAACATAATCTTCATGCCAGCCGCGTCACTCTTGATGGCATTTTTGGTTTCGCCAAAAGATTGTTCTCTCATGTTCGCGTTAATCATGCGGACTGCCCGGAACTGGGCCTTGCGGAAATCAGCAGCCTGCATTTCCGCAACGTTGTCGAAGATTCCCTTGGCCTGCCGCCCATGCTCCCACTCGCGGATGACCAAAAAACCGTTAGCCATGGGGTAAAAGATGGCCGCTTGAATGATAATCAGGTACCAGTAAAATGGCATTTGACCGCCCACAAACATTTCCTTGCTCAGGTAGGCAAAGGCCACGGCCCCAAATATTGAAATGGCGTACCGGGTCACCCAGAAGCGGGCATTTAAGCCAAAGTATAGCTGCTTAAAGATATCCAGTATTTTTTGAATCATCAAAAATCCTCCTTATCATTTTTCACTTACGTTAATATAAGTGATGCTAATCTAAAGTATACCGCAAACAATGATTATTTTCCTTATTATAGACAAAAAGACGTCTTTTAATCTCTGTCAAAGATAAGATTCCTCCATTATGGTTAGCTTTAAGACCACAATAGGAGATAGCCAACCATGCAAAATGTTATTAGTAAACTGGTCCATCAGAAACGACAAGCTTTGGACTTAACCATTGAACAACTAGCTGAACGAGCCGGCGTTTCCGTCAGTTTAATCTCACGAATCGAACGTGGGGAACTGGCCAATATCAGCGTCAACAAGCTGCAGGCGATTGCCACCGCTTTGCACCTCACCCTCGGCGACTTTTTTGCCGATGACCCGTTGACTGGTGCGCACACCTTGGAGCTCATCGCCTATCTCAAATCCCTACCAGAGGCGCAACGCGAGGTCATCGCCGAAAGTATCTTGAAGATTCTCAAGCTATAGCCGATACTTCTGAACAATCAGCTCAGCGACTTCACTGAGTGTCCGGTCCTGCGCATAGGCCTGATACTCGGCCACCAAGTCAATCGTCTGGGTTGGCAACTGAATCTCAAAGATCCGAAATCGGTGATAATCCAGCCGGTGGTCCGTCCCCCGGTCAATCAGAAATTTCAGATCCTGCAAGCGTTGCAGGCGGCTCAACAATGGATTATCCAACTCTTCCATGTGCTCATCACTCCCAAAAAAATAAGCTAGCCCCAACCAAATTGGTTAAAGCTAGCTTACCGCCGTTTTTTAATTAAAAAAAGACTTGTATTCAGGATGAAATTAATTTTGGATATCTAATTAATGGTGCTTATAAATTAATTTTAACATGCCTGTCAAGTCCCCCAAAAGTTTGGATAAAAGGACAGCTACTAGCCGTAAAAATTCGCTAGTCACTGTCCTTTTTTTACGACTAAGGCCGGAGTGGCTTTTCAGGCAGATGCGATTGGAGCTGACTATTATCATTGCAAATTATCCTTGCCAAATGAAAATAACTTCTGTAATATCTAAATAGTAATCATTACTATTTAGATATTAGAGGAGAATTGATGATGTCCCATTTTAAACGATTTCTGTTAACCCCCTTGGCCCTGGGCTTGTTATTACTAGGAGCCACGGCCTGTAGCCCTACCAAGTCGCAGCCAACAACCAGCAAAACTAAACCGATTCACGTGGTAGCCAGTCTGGATTTCTATGGCGAAGTCGCCCGCACTGTTCTCGGTGACCACGGGACTGTGACCACCATTATCAAGAGTTCAGGCATTGACCCCCACGATTTTGAACCCACCCCCAAAGATGCCACCGCAGTCGCTCGCGCCAATGTGGTTCTCGGCAACGGCCTGGGGTATGACGCGTGGCTTTCTAAGCTCGTCAAGAGTCATCACCATCAGGCACAGCTGATTCGCGTGGGTGAAGACGTCATGGATAAAAAGCTAGGGGCCAACGAACACATTTGGTATGACCCCGAAACGATGGCGCGGACGGCAACTTATCTGGCGCGGCAATTTGGCAAACGTGCGCCCCGCTATCGAGCGACTTATCAACGCAACGCCGCGGCCTATATCCGCCGCCTCGCACCGCTGCAGGCGCAAATCAAATCCTTAAAGCAACACAGCCACCAACAACGCGTGGACGTCAGCGAACCCGTCTTCGACTACGCCCTCACGGCACTCGGTTACCGGCGCAACAATCAGCAGTTCGCTCTGGCCATTGAGAACGGCACCGACCCTGCCCCCGCAGCCATTAAGCGCCTGCAGGCGGATCTCCGCCACCACCGCATCGCCTTTCTCGTCAACAATCAGCAGGCCAGCAATAAGACCGTTAAGGCAATGGTCCACCTCGCCAAGCAGGAACAAGTCCCCGTTCTAAACGTGACTGAGACCCTACCACAAGGAAAAACTTACCTGACCTGGATGCAGGGACAGTACCGTCAGCTGGCCGCTATTCAACGACAAGCTAAATAACTCGTCTGAGTGACAAGTAAGTTGCACTCGCAAAAACCACTCACTCTTGAACAGTGAACGGCTTAGGCAGATATCCAAAGACAAGTATACTCAACTGCGAAAGAAAATTACACTATGGATAAAATGCTAATCATGCGCGACTTTGACTGCTCCAAGGTTGGCAACATATTTGAACTAGATGAAGTCACCCCAAAGCCAGCAACAGAAGAACATATCGATGATCCTGATAACAAAGCCATGGACAATGATGACACACCCCGCAAATTTAACACCGATGAAGTTGTCGGCTATAAGTATTCCCTCACTATTCCTGAAGATGAGTACCGCACTAAATCCACTCAAATCACCGCGACCAGTCTCGAATGCCTAAAATCATGAAACATGACAGCGTGAAATGCCGGTTTAGAACCAAACATAGTTAGTTGGCAACCCAATCTAAGGTCGCTGCTGAAGAAGTCAGAAATCTGAGATTTATAAACTTGAATTTCCAAAAACATAGTCAAATAGCCAGCAAAGTGGAGGAAAACTATCCACTTTGCTGGCTATTTTTAGACTTGAATGGTGCTTCTCCAAACAACAATTTAGTTTAGTTTTTTTCAGCAGTCCCAATCTAAGCAGGTAGTCCTTTTTCTCGCAAGTCTATTCGGTCAATTGTCGGTAGCGCTCAAACAACATGGCGACGGTGTCGCTCTCGGTAGTGCCTTTAATTGTCAGCCCATATGCCCGCATAACGGCGCGATCATTATCTTGGTGGGCCTTGCGTAGTTCTGGAACCGTCGCCAACGGATCATAGAGGTCAGCTAAGCTACTATCCGGGTAAAGCTTACGGGCATCCAGAATCCCTTGGGCTGTTTGTTCAATCTTCGACTTTTGCTTATCATCAACTTCTGGCCACGGGAAATTGGCGTACGTCGACGGGGTATAGCGGTAATCACTCTTCATACGCCCAGTAACTGTCCTCATCCATGCCATATGCACATTTGAGGTCATCACGCCAAACATAAATAAATCTGCGTTTGGCACTAGATAAACTGTGTTACTAGCAATAATATCCGGCGTCATCCAGTCAATCGGCACGTAACGTCGGTTTTCACTGGAAACTTCAGGCACAACCAGATAATTAGAATCCGGTTGTCTAATTTGGGTAAACAGTGCCGGAGTCTCCGCCAATGCCTGTACTGATTTCGTCGGACTTTTCCGCCGCATATCCGCCACGGCCGACAAACGGGTCATAATTGGCGGAACGGATCGGAACTTGTTTGGTGCTACATCCTTCAGCCATAAGCAATACCGCTCCAAGTTGTTGATGAAGTCTCTGGAGCCAACATAACGGCGGATATAACTTTCTGTTTGCGGATACTGCTTAATTAACGCCACTCGTTCCGCTGGAGAAAGAATCAAGTTACCCCCATCAACTGGTTTACTCCCCTGCGACATCACTGGAAATTGAGAACCAGACACGCTAATCTTTCGCCGAGGCTGTGGGTAAACATTCGCTCCCGCGGTAAGGTACGCATTGATGTGGTCGACCAGCTTCATCTGACCGCCTTCATACAAGCGCTTTCTCTCCTTGCGTGAGTAACTGGTGAATCCAATGATAACCACATGGACTTGTGCCTTTTCCTTAGCCTCACTACTCCATCGAAATGTCCGGTACGCAAATTGAATCTCAATGCCTTTCTCAAATAGTTTTGGCCAAAGCGTTGGTGCTTGTTCACCTTGCGTGATCGAGTTAGTCGAAACAAAGGCGACTTCAGTCGTTTTACCTTGAATGAAATCTGCCGCTTTGTTGTACCACGCCGCCACATAATCCAGCTTGCCATACTTGGTAAAATCATGGAAAGCAATATCCATATCCGCAGCTTGCGCTCGTGTCCGCTTCTCGTGACCGTAAAATGGTGGATTGCCAATAATATACGTAATTCTGTCGCCGCCGACTACCTTTTCCCAATCAAGACGGATGGCGTTGCCTTCTGTGATGTTGGTATACGTCTTCAATGGTAAGAAGTCCATATTCGCGTAGACAATCGCCGCTGTTTCTTCCATCATCTGCGATTCAGCAATCCAAAGCGCCGTCTTACCGACGGACACAGCAAAGTCATTGATTTCAATACCATAGAATTGTTGAATGGACACCTTAATCAAATCATCATCGATTGCCAGCATGCTTTCGTTCCCATAAATTAAGCTGATAGCCTGATTTTCTAGCTTCCGTAATGACAAGTATGTCTCAGTCAGAAAGTTACCTGAACCACACGCCGGATCAAAGAAATGCAACTTACCAAGCCGGTTTTGAAAATCTGTTGCGCGTTGAATCATGGTCTTGCGTTGCTTAATCTGCTTGATCTCAGTCAGCTCATCTCGGAGACCATCTAGGAACATTGGGTCGATAACCCTGTGAATATTGGCAATCGAGGTATAATGCATACCACCTTCACGCCGCGTATCGGGGTTTAAAGTACTCTCAAACACCGCACCAAAGATTGTTGGGCTGATTTCTGACCAATCAAACTCCTTACTAGACTGATCTAGAATCAAAGCGCGCAGCGAATCAGTAAATTGGGGAATTTCAACCTCTTCATTGGCAAACATACCGCCATTGACATACGGGAACTCTGCCAGTTGTTCTTCCAAGTACGGGTCGCGTTCATCGATCGGTGTGTCCAATACACGAAACAGGTCTATCAAAGCCGTGCGCAGATGCCGCGTCTCAAACTCATTAAGATAATCATGAAACATCCCGTGACGGCCAAAAATACCAGCATCTTCAGCGTACAAGCAAAACACTAGCCGCACAGACAACTCGTTAATACTACGCTGACTACTGGCATTAGTAGGATCACGATACTGCGTGAACAGTTCATCGTAAATCTTACCGACCAACTCACCAGCTTGCATTGAAACTTCCATCTCTTTATCAAGATGCGGATTCAACTGATCGACTATAAAGTCCAAACGGTAATACTCAGTCGGTAAGTCCTTAAGCTGGATCACCGCCGGCTCGCCATTAGGTTGCTCCATGTCGTATACAAAGAACTGGGTGAAGTTACTCGTGATAATCCAGCGCGGTCGCTTGGAGTACGGTAGATTAGCGGAGTATCGTTTTGCTTGCTCAAATGGAGACAGCAAACTGCCGTCAGATTGCCGTATGCCGGCAAACAAGCTTTTGTTTCGGCCTTTCTGTTCAATCAACACTTTGGTTGTGTCAATGAAACCGTCAATAAAGCTGGTGTGATCCAGCATTACTCGGTCTTCAAAACTGATGTACTCACCAGGATTAGGAATATCATAGACAGTCTCCAGCAAGTCCAACCAGAAGGTCTGGCTATCCTGTCGTTCATTACCACGCTTTTGCCAACGCTTGGCAAAAGCCGTAGCAGCTCTTTTTTGATCTACTTCCTTCATGAAACAGCCTCGATTCGTCAGTATTATGTTTCAAGTATCACGTATCAATCATATAAAGAAAAGCGCCAGTCTCGAAAGTTCCGATAGCTGACGCTAACAAACATTGGGACATCTTTACATCTTAAACGAATTCAACTTTGAGCTTTTTCCCCAGCGCAAAGGCAATCTTACTCATGGTGCCAAAACTAGTATTCTGGCCCTGCTCGATCCGTGCAATCGTCGACTGCGGCACATCTGTCCGCTCTGCTAGTTCCCGTTGGGTCAAACCAGCGCGTTCACGCGCGTTCATCAGGCAACCACACGCTCAAGTTTGGCAGATTCGGCATCAAAACCTGCCTTGAATTCAGGGTCTTCAAGTTGTTCAGCAAGATAATCATCAAAAAAGAATGTTCTTTGCCACGTTATTTACCTCCCAAATTATCGTCATATTCTGTCCTGAGTTCTTTGGCATGATTAAGTTCAGCCACCGGCGTCTTCTGAGTCTTCTTCGTGAAACCATGGATAATAACACGCTTGGTGTTAGTTGATTTTCTTCAAGGCATAAACTAGTCGCAAATTAAGTTGAGAACAAGGTTATTCAATAACCAACTAACTGTACCCAATCGCAATGCTGCTGGCACACCGCAACGATTTCACGATGGCAGTTACTGCCCTTTGATGCCTAGCACATCATACGGTGACAGATACAAGGTTCGCATGATTACTTTTGAAAGTTCACTTTGCGACAATGAATCCTCATTGGACAGCCAGGTAAGAATGACTGACATGATGGCATTAGTGACGATACACAACGCATATTTTTGCGGCAAGTCATTTCTAAATTTTGCAGTCCCTTTAACGCGCTTTAGTTCGCTTAAAATTGATTTCTGAAGCAAGGCTGTAATTGCGTTTGCGAAAGCCGGATCACCATTGGGGCCAAAAAGAAAGCTAAGCATTGCTTTGTTCTCAGCCGCAAAAGCAACAATATCTTCTATCACAGGGTACGGTTGACCGGCACTCAAATCTTGATAGTTCATCGTCCCGTCAATGCCAGTATCTAACATCAACTGAAACTTGGAAGAAAGACTATTTTCAACAGTTGTTACCAAATCATCCTTATCCAGGTAGTGTAAATAGAAGGTTCCGCGACTAATACCACTAAGACGGGTTAAATCACTCACCGTAATTTGGTTTAGTGATTTCGTTTTCCCCGCGGTAACCAATGCATTCAAGATAGCTGCATCAGTCTGCGCAATTTGTTCTTGATGGGTTGGCATGTCAACCTCCTTTATTTAATTGACACTTTTCAAATAAATGGGCATAGAATTCAGCAATCTATGTGTTTTAATAATCGTGTAGTTTGATTAACACGTTGTCCATTATAATCGACTGGAGGAAAAAATCAATGACATCTTTCATCTCAGTACAAAATGAAACCAAAACCTATGGTAGTGGCGATCACGCTGTTACCGCAAACAAAAATATCAGCTTTGAAATTGCCCCTGGTGAGCTAACGATCATTCTCGGTGCGTCTGGCGCCGGCAAGTCAACGTTACTCAACGTACTAGGTGGCATGGATCATCTGACCAGTGGCACGGTTAATGTGAATGGCGTTGAGCTTAGCGAACTCGATTCACGTGGCTTAACAACTTATCGCCGCAAACAGGTCGGCTTTGTCTTCCAGTTCTACAACCTGGTGCAAAACTTAACGACGATTGAAAATGTTGAATTAGCAGCCGAAATTGCAGATCAAGCCATGCCAGCCGAAGAAGCCTTGGCTGCTGTCGGCCTAGAGAAGCGTATCCAAAACTTCCCCGCCCAACTTTCAGGCGGTGAACAACAACGCGTCGCGATTGCCCGCGCGATTGCGAAGAATCCTGATTTATTATTGGCTGATGAACCAACTGGTGCGCTGGATTATCACACGGGCAAAAAGATTTTGCAATTATTTCAAGATTTCACGCGCAAGTCCGGTAAGAATGTGATTATTGTTACCCATAATTCAATGATTCGACCAATGGCTGATCATGTCATCGAAATAGCTGACGGTCAAGTAAAAGCAGATACCCGCAACGAGAATCCAACTCCGGTTGCCGAACTAGAATGGTAGGTGATGACTGATGAAAATGCTAAACAAAAATATTGCGCGCGAGTTCAAAATGTCTCTCGCAAGGTATGTCTCGGTATCAGCGCTTTTGATGCTGGGCGTCTTCGTCTTAATTGGGTTGAACGTCACCGGACCAAATATGCGCAAAACCGCGCAAACCGCCTACAATGCCGAGCAGCTGGCAGATGCTAAGGTCACATCAACCGTGAGCTTGAACGCAAAAGATCGAACGGCGATCGAAAACCTTGCGGGCATCAAAAAGACCGAATTTGGCCATACAACGGACATCGTCATTAAAAACACCAAGCACGTGCTACGTGTTCAAAGCAATCCTAAAACGTTATCTAAAATGACCCTCACTAAAGGACACCAGGCAACCACTGCTAAACAAATTGTGTTAAGTGACAAGCTCCGCGGTCAATACCAGCTCGGTGATCATATTACTGTCGCCGCCGGTAAGTCTAATGGGAGTACTGGGCTGACACACAAAACATTTACCATCGTTGGCTTTGCGACCTCAACAGAGTATCTAAAAAAGGACAACCTCGGTTCGACAAGTCTTGGTAGCGGTACCTTATACGGTTTTGCCTATACCACCACTGGGGCTTTTTCTAGCAGCAAGCCCAACGTTGCCCGTTTAGCATTTACGAATGTCAAGGGTGCCGCCTATTCCAATGCCTATGAACACTATGCCACCCAGCAAGTGGCAAAACTGCAACGAAAGCTTAATCAACGCAATCGCGCGCGAGTAGCCAGTCTGCGCAAAGATCTCACCCAACAAATTAACGATGCCAAGACGCGCATTGCTAAGAACACAACGACAATCGCCAACGCAGACACAACGCTAGCTACCGCCCAAAAGCAATTAAACACCCAAATGGCCCAAGCAAAGGCTGCTCAGTCTTCAAGCGCCATTACGACCCTAACGGCCAAACAAAAAGCGCTGGATCAACAGCAAGCGGCATTAAAGAAGCAAAAGCAAGCACTCAAGGCCGCAAAGGCGAAAGTAGCCGACGCGAAGGCGACCAAGCGTCAACTCAATGATGTGTCCCTAACCATCGCCAGTCGTAACGACTACAACGATGGCTACAACAACTACGGCGAGGACGCAGAGCGCATTGACGCACTAGGCAAATCTTTCCCTGCATTCTTTTTCCTGATTGCTATTCTAGTCAGCTTCACCACGATGCGGCGAATGGTTGAGGAAAAGCGCATTGAAATGGGGACCTTGCGCGCGCTAGGGTACACCAAAGGCGAAGTCATGCGCGAATTCCTCGTTTACAGTATCACCACGGCAGTTACGGGGACGGTATTTGGCAGTATTCTCGGCCTACTCGTGTTGCCAAAGATCATCTTCCGCGCGTACACCGCCAACTTTAATTTCTCGAGTCTCCAGCTCGCATTGCATCCGGGATTCATTGCTGCCGGTTTCGCCCTTGCCTTATTCTCGACGGTCCTGGCCTCTTGGCTGGCCGCACACAATTCTCTAAAAACAATCACCGCCGAGCTCATGTTGCCCAAGCCCCCCGTCAGTGGTTCACGAATTTTGTTGGAACACATCACGCCAATCTGGAAGAGAATGAGTTTTTCCCACAAAGTCACTGCTCGTAACCTATTCCGCTACAAGGGGCGCATGCTCATGACCATCATTGGGGTTGCAGGGGCCACTGCGCTGATGATCACCGGCTTTGGCATTCGCGACTCGCTCAATACAATTATTGACCGCCAGTTCAGTCAAATTAGCCAGTACGATCTTGTAGCCGTGTACAATCCTAATGCTAAAAAAAGTGAGGTTACCTCTGCTCAAGAGAGCATTACCAAAGCCAACACCGTCAAGCGGTACAGCTCGGCTTACTTTGCCAATGTTTACGCAACAAGTAGCGACTCTAACTCGCGTGAAAACATCTCTTTAATTGTCCCAAGTTCAGCCTCACAACTTGATCAATATATCAAATTGCGAGACTACAAGACCAATAAGAAGATGACCCTCAGCAAGAATGGGGCAATCGTATCACAAAAACTTGCCAAGCTTCAAAATGTGAATGTTGGTGACACATTCACAATCAAAGACACTGATGGAACCAGTCACAAAATAAAGGTCGCCGGCATTACCAAGATGTATGCTGGGCACGCCATCTACATGAGCAAAGCCTATTATAATCAGGTTTACGACACTAACGTCACCGCTAATGCCTATCTAGTGACGCTGAAACATGCCACTGCTAAATCTGTGAATGCTTTTGCTGCCAAATTCAACCGAACAGCCGCGGCCGTTCAAACCGTCCAGTCTAAGGAAACCAAGAAGACAATCACTAACATCTTAAGTAATCTGAACAACCTGATCCTTGTCCTGGTGCTTAGTGCTTCGCTGCTCTCGCTGGTCGTGTTATACACGCTAACCAATATCAATGTGTCAGAGCGGGTGCGCGAATTGTCCACACTCAAAGTGCTCGGCTTCTACCCTAAGGAGGTGCTGATGTATATCTACCGTGAAACCAATATCTTAACCGGTGCGGGAATCATCGTCGGCATTGGGGTGGGATACGCTTTTCACGCCTACATTATGGCACTTCTCCCTCCCGCAACAGCAATGGTCGCGCCTGGCCTAACTTGGATCAACATTATCATTTCTGTCGGTTTAACAATCGTATTTTCTCTGGTCGTGATGTTCATGATGAACCGCAAGATTCAAAGCGTGGATATGCTAGAAGCGCTTAAATCTGTTGATTAGTCTGCTGATCCTCATTGCGTAAAGACCGCCGAATAGCACTAGAATCGTCATCCAACGATGAAACCGAAGATTTGTGATGAACATCCTCAATAAACCGCTCAGCCCTCTCGGCTTGGCGGTTTTATTTTGCCCATTTTCGTTAATATTCGGCTAATTCCAGATTTAGTTTCATTTCTACTTTTGATTTTCGCCTGTCTACATACTGAAAGGCATATCAAAAAATGTAAATATAAAAAATGCTTCGTATCAAAATAAACGATACGAAGCATTTTTACGTCGACATCGGTTGGTCTTTGGCAAACAACTATGTCGTTTTATCTATCTTTTCGGTGTATTAACACTCAATAGAGTCCTTGATTCTCAACACTCTCTATCTATGTGGGATATAAATCCTATTCCCACTCAATCGTCGAAGGCGGCTTACTCGTCACATCATAGAGGATGCGGTTTACGTGATCCACTTCGTTAACGATCCGAACGGAAATCTCCTGTAAGACATCCCACGGAATGCGGGCGAAGTCAGCGGTCATGCCGTCGATGGAGGTCACGGCGCGGATACCCACGGCGTAGTCGTAGGTCCGGCCATCCCCCATGACACCGACACTCTTGATGTTTGGTAAGACCGTGAAGTATTGCCAAATATCGCGGTCGAGGCCGGCCTTTTTGATTTCTTCGCGCAGGATCAAGTCACTATCGCGGACGATTTGTAACTTTTCTGGGGTGATTTCACCTAAGACCCGAATCCCTAAGCCAGGACCTGGGAACGGTTGGCGCCAAACCAAGTCGCTTGGCATCCCCAGCTTTTCACCCAATTCACGGGCTTCATCCTTGAACAAAGAGCGTAATGGTTCGATCAATTGGAAGTGCATGTCTTCGGGCAGACCACCCACGTTATGGTGAGACTTGATGGTCTGAGCCGTGTCGGTCCCGCTTTCGATGACGTCGGTGTACAAGGTCCCTTGGGCCAAGAAGTCGATGCCGTCAAGCTTTTGGGCCTCGTCGTTAAAGACTTGGATGAACTCGTTACCGATGATCTTCCGTTTCTTTTCGGGTTCGGTGACGCCGGCCAGCTTGCTTAAGAAGCGGTCCTGGGCGTCGACCTTGACGATGTTCAAGCCGAACTTGCCTTCCAGGCTGTCCATAACTTGTTTGGCTTCACCCTTACGTAACAGACCGTGATCCACGAAGATGCTGGTCAGTTGCGTCCCGATGGCCTTGTGCAAGAGCACACCCACCACGGAGGAGTCAACCCCACCGGACAAGCCGAGGAGCACGCGTTTGTCCCCAACCGTTTCGCGGATGTGGGCAATTTGCAGGTCAATGAAGTCGTCCATTGACCAGTTGGCTGCCGCGTGGCAGACGTCAAAGGCAAAGTGCTTTAAAATGTCGTTGCCGTATTCCGTATTGCGGACTTCCGCGTGTAACTGGATGCCGTAGAAGTTCCGGTCAACGTCTTGCATGGCGGAGATTGGACAGTTTTCGCTCGTCGCCACGCGTTCAAAGCCGTCCGGCACTTGGGTGACCAAGTCGCCGTGGCTCATCCACACCGTTTGTTGCTTCGGTGTGCCCGCAAAGAGCTTGGCATCATCACTTAAGACGGTGATTTCTGCTCGCCCGTATTCGCGGTTGTTGGCGGCTTCAACTTTCCCGCCAGTCAGGTCGTGAGCCATCAGTTGCATACCATAACAGATACCCAAGATTGGAATCCCTAACTGATAGATCTCAGGGTCGACGTTAAAGGCCGAGCTATCGTACACACTGTTTGGTCCCCCAGAGAAGATGATCCCCTTGGGGCCCCAAGCCTTGATTTCGGCGGCACTCATGGTGTGCGCCTTTAATTCAGAGTAAACGCCCATGTCACGAATCCGGCGCGTAATCAATTGATTGTATTGACTTCCGAAGTCCAAGACGATGATTTTATCGAATTTGGACATATCAACGTTTGCCAAGCCATTCACCCTTTCTTTTCTTTTCAACATTGGTTATATCATACAGATTTCTGCCACGCGGGTCAATGTTATTTGGCCCAAATCGCACCAGAATCAGTTTACCCGGTTAGTCAATTTGGGGCGTGAGCTTTAGGCGCAAATGGTAATAGGTCTGCCGGTCCAAGCGGCGCCGGGCCGTGGCCACGAAGCCAAATCCCGCCGCCAACTTGGCCAGCGCGCTGCCCGGGCGGACGTCCATGGCGATGACGGGGGCACCGGTTAACCGGGCGCGGTGAATCGCGTCACCCAGCAGCCACTCATCGAACCATTTCTGCTGGTAGGTCTTGCCCTTGGAGCGGTTGCGCACCGTCAGTAAGTCGAGGTACCATTCGTCCGGCAAAGCCCGCGGCGTCACCACGTCTTGTTGGGGCGGCGTGAGTTGTTGGCGGGCAAACAGATTGGTCCAGCGATTGTCCAGCGTGGGCTCGACGGCGGCCGGATAGCCATACGCCACCCCGACTGCTACGCCCTGATTTTGGTAAACGCGCGCCTGGGGATAGCCGTAGCGAAATTGAGGCTGGCGCACCCCCACGAATAACATTTGTGATAATTGCTCCTTACTGACGCGGCGCAGTCGCCGGAGCTGGCGGCGTTCCAATTCGTGGAGCACCAACAGCGCCACGGCGTCCGCATCCACGAGCGTTGCATCTCGCAGCACCGGCTCACCCCCCTAGTATTTCCGCAACAGTAGCCGGTCGATCCGGTGGTGGAACGTCTTGTGTAAGATCATATCCGCCCGGTTGCGCGTCGGCAAAATGTACTCTTCCAGATTCTTCAGATCAATGTCGCGCCACACCTGCTTGCCCTTGGCGATAGCCTCGGCGTGACTGACGATGGTATACGGATAATAGTAGTTGGTCGGGTCTTGAAAAGCCGTCTCTAACAACAGCTCGAAGCGTTCCAAAAACCAGCTTTCAATCAGCGTTGGGTCGGCATCGACGTACAACGAGAAGTCCGTGAAATCACTGACATAAATTTGTTCATTGGTCGGCAATTGCAGGGTGTTGATGCCCTCAACGATCAAGACGTCCGGGTGCACGATGTATTCGAACTGGTCGGGCACGATGTCGTAGACCTTGTGGGAGTATACCGGGGCCTTAATCAGCTCCTGACCGGCCTTGACGTCGTTTAGAAACTGAATCAACGCCGACATGTCATAACTCTCCGGGAAGCCCTTACGCGTCATGAGATTGCGTTTTTTCAACTCCTCATTGCTGTACAAGAACCCATCAGTCGTGATCAGCTGGATGCGTTTGCCCTCGAAATAGTGGTTCAACAGGACTTCTAATAGCCGAGCGACGGTACTCTTGCCGACCGCCACACTACCAGCGATGCCGATGATGAAGGGCACCCGCCGCGGCTGTTGCTGCAAAAAGCTGGCCTTGTCACGCTGCAACTGCCGATAGTGGTCGAATTCTAAGTGTAATAAATGCACCAGCGGAATGTACACATCCTGAACGTCTTGCAGGGAAATGCGGTCGTTGAACGCCTTGATCTGCCGCAGACTCTCCTGGGTCAACGGCAACGTGGCGTCGTCGGAAAATGCCCGCCACTGCGCGCGCGTGAATGCATTGTAATTAATGGGATCACTCATGGAGACACCTCTACTTTGATTTCTAACTACGCAGCGTTGTGGCCCCCGCCCGCGCCGGCAAACTCACGGCTCCGGGAATACTTGCGGTCCACAACCTCTGACACAATTAAGTCCTATTATACCGCAGATAGGGCTATGGCCAAATAAGTTTTCAACGACGTGGGATTGTGGGGACTGGCCGCCTGCCGTTCGTCAACTATGGGACTGGAACGCGGTGGGCGGACCGTTCGAGCCAAAGTACGGTCTCGCCCTCGCTTTGAGCCGAAAGTCACGTCTCAAAGACGCCAGTTCCCTAAGCGCCATGGACCGTGCCGCTAAGGGAACTCCCACAGCTGAGCCCATAGTTGACGAACTCTCGGCTACGACTGGTGGTTGGCAAACTAATTGGCTTAGCCCTATCGCTGCAAGTGATACTGAGATAGTCCCCCGTTATTTAGTCAATGACTGCCCTCCCCTGAAACAGCTAGTCTAGCTAACCTCGATAGCCAAAAAAGCATCAGCTTTGCGCACCAATGGTCAATGACACAAAAAGGAGTAGCCCGGTCACTGGTAATTGTGACCACAAGCTACTCCTTGGAAATGATTAATTTTTAAGCGGACTGGATCAGGGTAAAGCCACCTCTTGCCAGGGTCAATCTGAAAATAGTTTCACTCCTGACCCCCTCCGGCACGACTGTCAGTACTTCAAACGTCACCGTAACTTCGGCAATCGTCACACCAGATGACGACCAAGCACAGTCGTTCAGTCGACTGATCACAACAGCCTCACTGACAAACTTTAGCGAACGGCAAGGCGGCCAGCCTCCGCTACGTTGCGGACACCCAGTTTACACCACCCAGTTAAACCATCTCATACTCATCCGCTGGCACGTCGCGCAACAGGGGCGACAGCTCGCCCACACCGATCACGCTCAGGCGATGCATGGCCCGGGAACAGATGGTGTAAAGCAGCTGACGTTCGTCTTCGGCGTGATAGCGGCTGGCCGAGGCGTGCCAGACGATGACGCCGTCGAATTCCAATCCCTTGGCCAGGAAGGATGGCACCACGATGGTTCCCGGTGCCAGTCGTTGGTTTTCGGATTGGATCAGCGTCACGGCCACACCGGCAGCCTTGAGCCGGTCGGTCAGCTCGCGACAATCGGCCAGGTCCTTGCCGATGATGGCCGTCGTTTCGTCCTCTGCTTCATTTTGCTTGATCTGGGCGATAACCTTTTGTAAGGCCGCCTCTTCATTTTCCGCGACCGCCATGGTTGGCAGTTCACCCTCACGCGCAAAGGCCGTGACCGCCTCACCGTTTTTCAAGATGTGCTTGGTGAAATCGGTGACCTGTTGCGTCGAACGGTACGACTGCGTCAACTGCACGACGCGCGTCTTGTCGGGGTCAAACATCGTGCTCAATTCCTGCAAGAGCGTGCGGCTATTTTCCTTGGTGAAGATGGCCTGGTTCAGGTCTCCCAACATCGTGAACCGGGCGCGCGGGAAGCTGAACTTCAGGAAGGCCAATTGAAAGGCGTTGTAGTCTTGGATTTCATCCATGAAGACGTAGCGCATGTCGCGTTCGCCGGACTTGCCGGTCATTTTATCGTACAAATACAGGTACGGCGTGGTGTCGACCAGTTGCATGTGATGGTCGCGTAATTTGGCCACGGTCTCCTCCACACTGGCGTTCCAGTCGGCCACCGTGATGTGGTAGTCGTTGAGGTCGATGCGGTTAGGCATGTCGCGCAGCATGTGAACGTATTGGTTGTTGATGCTCAAGAACCGGGCCCGCACGATGGCTTTTCGAATCGGCTCAAAGGCCTTCATGACGATTTTCCGCGCCAGAAATTGCGTTTCCTTTTCGGACGAGTCGAATTCCCGCGGGTCATCTCCGTAGAGTGAATCCAACTCCTCTTTGCTCAGGTCCTGAATGGCGTCTTCCACCCAACGCGTCTTCATTTCACTGCTGATACGGCGGTTCAAAATGCGAATCAACGCCTCTTTGGTGGCCTGCAGGCGGTTGCCCAGGTGGTAGTTGCGGTTGAAGCTGTAATAGATCTCTTGAATTTTTTCTTTAGGAATGAAGACCTCACCCTGAAACTTGATGTTGCGAAAGACCATGTCGTTGCTTTCCAAATGATCCGCGTAACCCGTGACCGCGTCGAAAAAGGCCAGGCTCCCCTTCATTTGGTTGATCTTCTTTTGGGCCGGGGTGTTGGTCTCGCCAAAGCGCTGCGCCAACGTTTCCACTTCAATCTTCGGCAAGCGGCGCCCGGCGTATTGGTAATAGGTCATCTGGACCATGTTGTGCTCGCCCAATTCCGGGAGCACCTGGTCGATGTAGTCGTTAAATAATTGGTTCGGTGAAAAGAGCATGACCTGCCCCGCGTTCAAATGCCCACGGTACCGGTACAACAGGAATGCAACCCGTTGTAAAATGGCCGCCGTCTTCCCGGATCCCGCGGCCCCCTGGACAAACAGGAGGTCCGAGGCGGTATCTCTGATGATCTGGTTTTGTTCCTTTTGAATCGTGGTGACGATGCTCTTCATCTTGGTGTCTGAATGTTCGCTTAACGCCGACAGCAGCATTTGGTCGGTCACGGTCTGATCGGTATCGTAGAGGGTCACGATCGTGCCATCTTCGATTTGAAATTGGCGCTTTAATTTGACGTTAACCGTTTGTTCGCCATCGGGCGTCTGGTAGCTGACATTGCCCAGCTCACCGTCATAGTAGATGCTTGAGATGGGCGCCCGCCAGTCATAGATCAGGAAATGGTCGGGCGAATCGGAAAAGGACCCCAGCCCGATGTAAATCGTTTCGACCTTGGCCTTGGGGCCTTCTTGAAAGTCGATGCGGGCAAAGTAAGCCTTCTTCTCCAGGCGCTGCAGCGTACTCAATTCCGTGGTGGCGTGTTGCCAACTGTTCTGCCGTTCGGCCAACAGTTGTTGTTGCTGCCGCACGGACAGCGCCGTTTCCAGCAAGCCTTCGTAACTATCCGTCTTGATACGCAAATCGTTGACGAAGTTCTTGCGGATGCCGGCTTCGTCACTTTCGGCAACGTCGATCCGTTCCTTAGCTGCCTTTTCGGCGGTCTTGATCTTTGCGACCACCGCGTCTAAATGTTCTTGCTCGTGGGCCTTGATTGAATCTGGCAAGCCAATCCCTCCTCAAATAACTGGGCAAACTACCCTGCTGCGAATTATCAGTCTGGTGCTAAAACCCGTGTGACCGCCTCGCCAGTTGCCTGCGGCTGCCAGGGGTTCCGCCTGCTATGGGGGACACCTCCAGCCTGAGAAGCGGGCTTCCGGTTCGCTTGCAAGCCTCGCAAGACCCGCGAGTCTTCCAAGTCGCCCCACGCTGTAAGCTGAGACAAAACCTCAGCTAACACCGTCGACACAGCTGGCTCCACCCCTGGCCTCCTCCGGCGCGATTAGCCGTGGCCAGACATGGAGTAACGCCATCAGCAAGCGTCACAGGTGGCGGACAAGCACAGTCGTTCAGTGAGTTGATCACGACAGTTTCACTGGCAACCACTACCGGAGCCGATAGTTCGCTAGAGATGAGTTCAGCTGTGGGAGTGCCCTTGCGGTTTTCGGCGCTTAGGGCACTGGCGTCTTTGAGACGGGTTTCTCGGCTCAAAGCGAGGCGGCGAGACCGCTCTTTGGCTCGCTCCGTCCGCCCTCAGCGTTCCAACTCATCTCTAGCGAACGGTAAGGCGGCCAGCAACAACATTGCCACTGCAAATACCATCTTACAGACCGCAACTGACGACTGTGGTAACAGGTTTTAGCACAATAATTCGACTTACCATTTTACACGCATTCAGACTATAAATAAAGTAAAGTGCCCGTCGTTAAATCACTTATTTACCAGCATCTTTGCTATAATGGAGGGGACTTTTTGCGGGGGTGAATTAGATGGATCAATTTTCCTTATTAATTATTTTAACTGCCGCCCTGGTGACGCCGCTGGTCATGGCCAAATTCAAGCTGACCGTGCTGCCGACCGCCGTGGTGGAGATTTTGGTGGGTATTCTGTTGGGACCCAGTGTCTTAAACGTGGTCCACAGCAATGCCACCCTGTCCTTACTGTCGAACACCGGGGTCATCTTCCTGTTGTTCTTGAGTGGGATGGAGATCGATTTTAGCTTGTTTAATCGGCGCAAGAAACCGCAGACGCCACTGGCTGCCAAGGTGGCCGGCAGCGCGCCGAAGTATTCGCCGGTCTTTCTAGCGGTGACCAGTTACGCGGCCATCATGGTCACATCGCTACTGCTGGGCTTCATTTGCCAGTGGACGGGGCTGTTCAAGGACCCGTGGTTAGCGGCCATCATCTTCATGACCATTTCGCTAGGGATCGTCATCGCCACGCTCAAGGAAAAGGAGCTGCTGAGCAAACCCTTTGGCCAGACCATCTTATTGATCGCCGCTTTGGGGGAAATCGTGCCCCTGTTCTCTTTGACCGTTTACGCCTCGATCTTTGGCAACAACAGCCAGTCCCTGTGGCTTCTGTTGTTGGTCTTCCTAGCCGCCGGCGTGCTGTTCCGACGGTTCAAGCCGTTTTTTACCTTCTTTGACCGAATCAATAAGTCCACCACCCAACTGGACATTCGGCTGGCCTTCTTTCTGATCTTCAGTCTGGTGGTCATCGCCGAATCCGTGGGCGCCGAAGGAATTCTCGGAGCCTTCGTGGCCGGAATCGTGATGAAATTACTGCAGCCCCAAGAAGACACCATGGTGCGGCTCGACGGGATTGGCTACGGCTTTTTCATCCCCATCTTCTTCATGATGAGTGGAGCCGACTTGAACCTGCGCACCCTGCTGGCCGACCCGGCGACTCTCCTGTTGATTCCCGCTTTCTTTGTCGCCTACCTGCTGGCCAAGGCCGCTGTTTACGGCATCTTGCGCCTACGTTTCAAACGAGGCAACGCCTTTGCCGGCACCGCCATCTCCGCTGCCACCATCACCATGGTCCTGGCGGTCTTGCAGGTGGCCAAATCCATGAAAGTCGTTACCAGCCAACAATCCGGGGCCTTCCTACTGGCCGCCATCTTGACCTGCGTCCTGGGGCCGTTGCTGTTTAACACCGGCTATTCCGCTGAACCCGAGGACCTGAAGAAATCAACGGTCCACTTCATCGGCACCAATTTGCTCACGGTACCCGTGGCCCAACAGCTGGCCGAAAGTTGGTACGACATCACCATGTACACCGACAAACAAGCCAACTTCAAGACCTACAATTCGGAGGTCAACGCTAAACTTCTGGATTCTTTGGACACCGCAGCGGTGGAGGCCCAGGATGCCTTTGACGCCGATATCGTCGTACTGGGCCATTTCAATGCCACCAAGAACTACGAACTGGCCAAGGCGGCCAAGGCCTACGGGGTCAAACGCGTCATCGTGCGCTTCGAGGACCGCAACGTCTTGGACGCCCGCGAAGACGAGCTGACTGACCTGGGCATCGAAGTCTACAACACGCCCAACGTCAACATCGCCATGTTGCGTAGTCTGATTGAGGCCCCAACCACGCTGCGCCTGTTGACCGCCTCGACCTCGGCCGTTTACGAAGTTGCCCTGCGCAACCGACGCTACACGGATCAGGAGATTCACAGTCTGCCATTTGTCAAAGACATCACCATCAGCCAGATTTTCCGCGAGGGCCACTTTGTCCGGCCAACCGGAAGTACAACGCTGAAATTCAATGACCGCATCATCTTCACCAGCAGTGCCGAGACCGCTCGTGAAATTCGGCGCGAACTAGGCATTCTGAATTAGAACTGTTACACTGGTGAAAGACCGTTTAACTGAAGTTTGGCAAATGGCGAACACAGCCGCCTTACCGTCGCGCCCAATGAGATCAGCCGTGGGACTTATTTCCACACCAGATGACTGATACGCACGACTTCTGCGCTGCCATCAGCATCCGATTTAACGCAGGCTCTGGCATTTCAAGCTTCAGAACAAACGCGATTTCAACCTGCAAACAGGTTACCCAACCATCACCGATTGCCCACAACCACAGCATTTCGGCGTCCAGCAAAGGAGAGAAAGACATGGCAACAGTTGAACTTTATTTGGTGCGTCACGGCCAAACGTATTTGAACAAGTACCACCGCATCCAAGGGTGGTCCGACTCCCCCCTGACCGCGAAGGGAATCGCCGACGCCAAGCGCGCCGGCGAGCGGTTAGCCAAGATTGGCTTTGCCGCCGCTTATGCCAGTGACACGACGCGGGCCCAAAACACGGCCAAAAACATCTTAGCCGCCAATCAAGCCCCCGTTGCACTGACGACGGAACCCGCTTTCCGCGAAGAAAACTTCGGCTACTTCGAAGGCCTCGACACCGGTTTGACCTGGCACACGCTGGGCACGCCGGTCGGCTTGGATTCCTTCAATGCCATGATCGCCAAGCTGACGATTGAAAAGACCAAGGACATGTTCCACGCCCAAGATCCGTTTGGCGATGCCGAAGATAATGACGCCTTCTGGGCCCGGGTTCAACCCGGCTTGGACCACGCCATCGCGGCAGCCAACGACGGCGACCGCCTATTGATTGCCACCCACAGCACGACCATCCGCAGCATCGTTTCCAAGTATTCGGACATCGACGTCTCCGTGCCGGTCGATAACGGGAGCATCACCAAGCTTACCGTCACTGATGGTCAATACAAAGTTAATTATTACAACAACACGACGGGTCAGGTAAAGTAACTCGTCGAAAGCGAGACTGGGGCGTGACCCTGGCCTCGTTTTTTTTAACCACACATTTTTACTAACGAAATTCCCGGGCAATTGGTCACCCCTTGCTGCCTAGTTTCATGAAATTCTTAACCTTTCTAAGAATTCGTCATTACAAAAAAGGGCAACACGATAGTTTAACTATCATGCACCCTTAAGGATTATATAGTAAAGGCAGATTAAACCACCTGCCCTACAGATAGTACTCTAGTCTCTCGTGATAATCGGCACGCTTGTGCACCATTCTGAGAAGCCTTACACCACTTCATCAACCAATTAAGTACCACGAATGTTTACTACTATCTGCTTGTAATCTTAGCTCAGATGAACAATCTCATCAGACTTTGCCAACACAGACTGAGAATGAGTTGCAACGATGACTACCTTGCCCATCTGAGCAAAGTTCCTTAGACTATCCAAAACTATATTTTCATTCTCAGCATCTAAAGCCCCAGTCGGCTCATCAGCCAAAATTATCGGCGGATCTTTTAATAACATTCTAGCTAATGCAACACGTTGGCATTCGCCGCCAGACAATGTAAAAACCTTTCGCTTCAAGTAAAATCCATCTAAACCAAACTGCTTTAACGCTAACTCTAATTGTTCTAAACCATACTTTTTCGTAATCATTAGGTTAGATTTTACTGTCTCATCATCAATGAGTGCGTAGTTTTGAAATAGATACCCTAAGTAATCACGCAAATAACGACGATTGTTAATATCACTAATGTTCTGACCTCGAAAGTGAATCGTTCCACTATCTAAGTTCTCTAAGGTGGCAATGCAATTCAACAACGTTGATTTACCGGCACCCGATGCACCTGAAATTGCATAAATTTTCCCCGGCTCAAACTTCAGGCTCAGGTCCTCGAAAATTTGGTGGTCATTAAAAGCTTTGGCTGCCATTGATATTTCTAACATTAGTTGTCTCCCTTCAGACTAGCCCCAATGTGCATAACATTTTTCTTGGATTTAACGTAGAAAATCAAAAACGTAATGAGAGAATCGACAAGATAATACACTGATGTAAGATGCAAGCTATGACTAACAATCAGACTAAGCATCCATTCACTAATGATCAGTGCAGCTAAAACTAGTCCAAACCTATAGTGCGTTTTCAATAAGGACTGCCCCATTAGCGTGCGTATTGCATGAGTGCGCTGATAGATTCCAAAGTAGAGAGAACATGCCAATACACATTCAAAAACAAACAACCCAATCATTAATCCTAAAATAATTGATAGCTGCATCACTTTTGACTGTTGCTCTTGATATATTTTACTAGCGTAACTCTTAATATTGGTATATCCCCCAATATGTTTGTACATCCCCAAGGATACCAACTTTCGGTTAAGCTTGTGGTAATCGGTAAAACTAAAGGCATTGTTAGACATCATGGCATTCCATAAACGGTTGGCATCTGAGTTTGACCCGTTGAGTGATTCCGGCGAAACAACAATAATTACTGGATCTGGAACACTGCTTGCATAATATCCCATATCTAAACTCGCTGGATTGTAGGTCAGACGATTTTGATTATTCTTGACCAAGTGGACTGCCACCTTGGCATTTCCATCTTTAAACATATGACTTAGTCCCATCTGCTCTACATATTTTTGGGTCAATCTATTCGCCTGATTTTTCAACTTTTCAGGAAATAAGAAATGTGTTACAGCATCGTTTGCATTAAACGACATTTCATTTCCATGCCCATCCATCACATGATTGAGTCTGAGGTATTCCGCATTTACAACTAAAACATTTCCACCGTTATAGTAATCCGAATAATCATTGAAGTTTAAACGCCCGGAGCCTTCCGCACTATTATAACCAGCATAATTCGAAATTAAGCCGTGATGCTTAGATGTCCATTCCACTAGCTTATAGGTTTGCTTATCTTCTGTATCCTGCTCCTCACTAGTAATATTCATGGAAAGACTTGGGCTATAACGTTCTTGTAATTTTGACCAAGTTGAAACTTGGCCCTTGATTTCCTGATTAGTAATTAGCTGTTGTCCCAAGGTCAATAATGAAGCAAGAATTATAACTTCAGTTATAGTTTTTACGACTAGGACGATGACTAAGGTCAATCGGTTCTTAGCCGAGCCCTTTATTGTTGGTAAAATAGTGGCTCTATTATAGGACCAAGACCAGATAATTCCAGCAATTAGGTAAACGATTAATTGGGTCGCATATAGTATTAAGGCAAAATATGTCACTAACCAGACTACTCCCCAATGATGTGTTGAAAACAACACAATGAGATTGATACTATAAGCTACGATATAACCAGAAAGGAATACAAGCTGATCTTTAATAAACCGCTTCTTAAAGATAGTTAGTTTGCTCACACCTTGTAAATACATAATGTTGGAAGCTCTCAACGCCTTAAAATTGAAAACAATCAAGCTTAAAAACAAAAGTAGCAGTATCAGTTCTAAAAAGACGTCAAAATAATTATCTTCAAGAAAATCACTTACTTGCCAATTCCAATTATCAGAACTTCTCTGAAAAGATAACCCTAAGCGATTGAGTTCTTGGCTGACGATTTTTTGGTTAACATCTCCAAAAACGTATAGCGGGTATCGAAGATCGCTAGTCAAAAATTCAGAATGAGTAGCCATATCCGATTTTATTACTTGGCTTTTTGAAAAATGATGAGACTTACCCAAAACATAGTAGGCTTGACGAGTTTTGGTACCAACCTTTGGAACCGAGAACTCTTTAACAATATTAATGTTATTCTTATTAGCAAATGTTTCTAGGTTTTTGTTTATCTCATCCGATGTAAACTTGTTTGAACTCGCAGTAATATTAAAAGGCTTTCTTAAACTGGAAATTCCATGAGAACTCACTGACTGCCCAAAACTGAACAACAATAAGCCAAAACAACTAGCAACGATTACAAACACAATATTCCGAATTTTGGTCATTTTAACTCCTTGATAAAAGGCTTGGTAGAGCTTACCAAGCCTTCATAATAAAAATACTTGATGGGGGTCAGTGAAGATTGGATGAAATCAGGTTAAAAGGATTAGTCTAAGTTGTGCATAACCGTAATACCTTCAGTATCTGCACTACTCTTCCCGCCTAAGTATTTGTAGTTATAGCCGGTCCTATTATGGTGCTTTGTTTGAACAGTTCTTGCAATGGATGCCTGATTAACATATGCCCAAGGACCCGTTCGACGACCATTGTTACCCGGTTGATCATTGTTAGCAATAGCATACGTCTTGTACCGTGAGCTAGTCGTATCCGTTTCTGAGATAACGTGCTTACCATCCATTGTTGAATAGTGTAATCCCCAATTATATCTACCAGCCAAGGCCGCATGAGCGGTGGTAGCCCCTAGAGTAGTGATGGCCATTAAAGCAAGGCAGCTACGTTTGATGATCTTTGCATTTAGTTCCATTGTGAAACCTCCTGTTGCTTTTTATCGACAGTTTACCCTGTCGATAAAGTTAGATTATCATATTCGTTGCAGACGTTCAACGCCAAATGATTCGTGTATTACACGAATATTAACAAATTTATACTACGAATGCTGCTACAAGTGGCTTAAATACGAAAAATCCAGGATTTTCAATCACTTAAAATTTATTTTTTTGTACAAATATTATTTCTGTTATTATTCACTATTCAGGATAGTTAACGCCGCCATTGCAGCGTTTAAAGCGTCTTCAAACTGATTTTAATAAATGAAAGATCTTTAGACAGACAGTCTCTTTTTTTGACGTCTTACAATTGATGCCACATTAAAAAAACATTTGTTAAGCCTTCTGTTTAGTCTTCTGTCCAAAATGTGCTATATTAAGGCCATAGCAAAGGCCGGCGCTGGAACACCGGCCTTGCAAGCCGCTTTGTGAGCGGAGACAGTTACGACAAATGAGTCGCCCGACTATCAGAGTAGTGAGGGGCGGCTTTTTGAGTTACCGACGATTGCCGTGATGACGGTCGACTAAAATCATCAATGTGGCGAATGCCAGCATCAATGACAGTGTGTCAAACACACTCATAATCCGCGAAGCCTTTCCTTAAGCAAAAAAGCCCCCCACACGCAAAAGCACCTACCCCCAGATTATCGGGTAGGTGCTTTTAGTCGTTTACTTTTACATTAAATCTCAGTCCTGAAACCCCGCAAACAGGTTCGCAAAGGTACTGTCGGCGCGGTAGAACACCGGAGGCATCCCCACTGGTGCCGCGACCGTGACCGTCTGGTGGCCGTCGAAACGCTCGCCGCTCCAGAGATGGCACCACTCGCCACCTGGCAAGTAAAGCGTCCGGTCCGTTTGATTTGGCGCTAAGACCGGCGCTACCAGCAGGTCACTGCCTAACGTGTAGCTGGTCTGATTTTCCCAGGTCTGTGCGTCTTCTTCGTCACTGAGGAGCAGTGGCCGCATCACCGGCAATCCGGTGGCTGTATTTTCCTGCATGACCGCGCGCAGGTACGGTGCCAAACGTTGGTGGACCTGTGTCAAGCGCGCCACCTGCCGCATCGTGGCGAAGTCGTCGTAGTACTGGAAGTTCTCCGCTGGCCGGTTGCCTTCGTGGGTCCGCATAACCGGCGTGAAGGCCCCGAGTTCCAGCCACCGTAGCCACAGTTCCTTGGTGCGGTCGTTGCCAAACAGGCTGGTGTAGCCGCCGATGTCCGGGTGATTCAACCCGTTACCGGTCAGTCCCGACGTCAACATCCCCGTCAACGCGGACGGCAAGCCATCGTCGGGGGTCCAGTCGACACTTTGGTCCCCCGCCCATAATAGCGGCGCATAGCCTTGCGTGCCGGCACCGCCAGCGCGGAAGAACGGCACGACCTCACCCAATTTACCGGTGTGCTCGAGCGCATCACGGTTGAGCTTGGCCCACAGCACCGGCCACTGGTTGTGCGCCAGCATCGGGTCGGCCTTGCCGTAGAGCTGGACGTCCGTTGGCAAATACTCACCGAAGTCGGCCATCCACCCGCTCATGTCAAAGTCGATCAGTCGCTGTTCCACGATGCCTTGATACCAACTGTAGGCCGCAGGATTCAAGAGGTCCACGACGCCACAGTTGAACTCGCCAAAGTCGACCAGATAGACGCTGCCATCGGCTTTGGTCGCCAGGTAACCGGCGTCCTTGGCCGTTGCAAACAGCGGTCCGTCGTCGACCACGTATGGGTTGATGTAGCCGAGGAACCGAATCCCCTGTTGGCGCCACTCCTGGATCAATTGGTCCAAGCCCGGGTAAAACTCTTGGTCCCAGTGCCAGTCCCAGTGCAGGCGTTTACCAAAGCTGGTGATCAGCGGACCTTCCCAGTCCTGGAGCCACACGCCCGCAACCTTGATGCCGGCGCGTTGGGCGGCTGCGACGCGTTGGCGAACCACCGCCGTGCCGCCCTGCAGACCGAGCACGATGCCGTCGCCCAGCCAGTCGGGCAAGACGGGTTGGGTGCCGAACCAGTCCTTGGTCAGCCGGACTAAGCCTGCCAATGTCGGCGCCGTGCCCAACCAGACCGCCGTCGGAATCGCCCAGGCACTGAGCTCCGTGAAGCGCTGATCAGTGAAATCCAACACCGCGTAGGCCGACGTTTCCAGGTGGACCAGTTGATGCCGGCTGGTCAGATACGTGGCCTGCGGGTAGTTCGAGGTGTAGTAGTCCCCGCCCCCGCCATTATTGCGGTCGGCGGCTTGGGTGATGGCCGTTTGCTTATTGCGGCCTACCCCGGGCTCAGAGGTCCAAATTGGAAATTTCCGGCCGGCCAGGTTCAGGTAACTCATCTGTTCCCCGCCGCCGTAAAAGCGGTCGCTAGGTTCGGCCACCAATCGCAACCAAAAACGATTGAGTTTGCCGGCCAACGCCTGAAACTGCAGCCGCCAGCTGTGATTGACGTAACGCAGGGTCACGCGCAAATAGCTGGGACTGTCGATGGCTGGCGCCAAGTCCAGCGTCGCCGAGTTCAGCGTGCTAGTCAGGTCTTTGACGTAGGGCAAGTCGATGCGTTCGACCTGCGTATCGCGCAACTGGAAGTTTCCCTGGTTCATTTTCACTTGGCTGTGACCATCCCCCACCGCAATTGCGGGGTGTTGGCGCGTGCTGTGCAGACTGGCGTCGGGTTGATGGGCCCACCGTAACGACCAGTCGTCGCGCACGGCTTCGTCACGCACAGTTAAATGGTCACCGTCTAAACAAATTTGCATGGGTTACCTCCTAATACTGGGTCACCGGCAGCCGGAGCCATTGGCCCAACCACTTGATGGCCGTGGTGTAGTCACCGTAGACCAGGGCAAAATGAGATTCGGCCCCACTCTGCGCTAAATCGTCGACCAATTCAGTGATAGGCAGGTCGACTTGGACCTTGCCGGAAAAGCCATTGTATTGGTTTTCGACCGGCAACGCCTTGCCGTGAATGCTGATCAAATGGTAGCCGTCGGTGTCGTAGTGGACCCGCAGTAAAGTGACTTCGCCGGGCTTTAAGGAGCCGTCGACACTGACGCCGATCTTGCGGTTCGGGTGCACGCCCGCCGTGGCCGGATAATCCGGGTTAGCCAGGTCGTATGGCCCGTAATCGTGCCAAATGGTCAAACTGTTGTCGGTCTCATCCAACCGGCACAGGTCGCCCAAGAAGACGGGGTGTTGGTGCCCGTTCAAGGCTTGCAACGCGTACATCGAAACGGCCCCGTGAATGTCGCCTTCCTCGGCCACTGGCGTCTTTTGATTGGTCAGTTGTGAGAAGACGCCACCGGGAGCGCTGTCGAATTTGTCAAAGAAATCAGGCCAGCACCGCGAAGCAATGGCACCCAGCCCATCGGCGTGCACGTGGTCTTGCATGACCGTCACGTACTGAGCCATCTTGATTGCCCGGGGATCAGCCGGATCTAAGTCCTTCAAATGGTCCTGGGCATAGGTCAACTGATCGGCGTATGCGGCCGGCGCCAATTTGCTGGCCGCCTTAAAGGCCTCGTCGATGCTGTAATGCTTCAAGGACACGCCGAGTTGGTCGCGCAGTTCTTGGGGATTGGTCCCGGAGAAGTTGAAGCCAGGTGGGAACGTCCCCACCACACCGACCGTCAGCTGTTGCAGGTCGTGGTAAGCGTCAACCGAGCTGATAAATTGCCGAACGGCCGTCGCCCCAGCAGCCTCGTCGACCCCACCAATGAATTGTTGGTAGACTTGGCCGTGCATGTGCAGGTAGTTGGCCGTGCTCAACAGGCCGGTCATGGCGTTGAGATGCAGCCAACCGTGCACGCTGGGTTCCTTTTCGATTAGTAATAAAATTGGGACCGAGTAGCGCTTGACCAGTTCCGTCACGAATTCTTGGCCGGTGAAGGTCAGTTGCTGGAAGATGATGGCCGTGGGTTCTTCGGCGAGGTTCTCAATGAAGGCCAACAGCTCATCTGGTTCGCCTAAGGGCGCATCCGGGGCCACGATGTCGGGCGCAATCAATTGGAGCGTGGCCAGCGTGGTTTCAAACCGTTTTTGGGCCAGTTCGGCGTCGAATTTCCGCCGGACGACTGGAATATAAACAAGACTCATGGCCTACGCCTCCTTTGGGGTGTTGTCCCACGCATCTTGGAACCGCTTGAGGCCCAGATCCGTGTATGGGTGATAGAAGCTGTCGCGGTAAACGTCCAAGCCGGCCGTCACGATGTCGGCACCAGCCTTGGCTGCTTCCACGATTTGGTGACCGCTACGGACCGCGGCAACAATGATTTCCGTGTCGTAGCCGTAGTTGCGGTAGATCTGGGCGATGTCTTTGACGTAGCCCATGCCGTCTTCACCGTTCAGTTCCTTCCAGTTGACAAATGGTGAGGCGTACTTGGCGCCAATCTTGGCGGGCATGATGGCTTGCGCGGCGGAGAAGATCAGTGTCACGTTGGTACGAATGCCCTCTTGTTCCAAGTGCCGAGCGGCAATGATGCCATTTTCCGTTGCCGGAATCTTGATGGCAAAGTTATCGGACTTTTGATGAATCTTTTCGGCCATGGCAATCATGTCGGCCGATTCAGTCAGATGCGGATTGATTTCGATTGAGATGGGGAAATCGGGCTTGTCGGCCGCAAAATCCGCCAAGTTTTGCACGGCCACCATGAAGGGTTGACCGCTAGCTTGGATGTGCTTGGGGTTCGTGGTGACCCCGTCGATCCCGTAATTTTCGTAGGCATAGGTAATTTCGTCCATTTTGGCACTATCTAAAAAATATTTCATGGTTCACAGACATCCTTTCAATCTTTAACTGTAGTTGCTTCAACGACAGCGTCCTTATCGCGGCGCTTCAATAATTGCACCAAGACCTCGTGGTAGCGCTTTTCAGTCAGCGGGTAGAGGTAGTGCATGATGATCACGGTCATGATGGCCATGGCGGCTGAGTAGAAGAACATCAGTCCGCGAATCCCCAACAAGGCCGTGGCCGTCTGTTGTTGGTTCGGCACGTAGCCAACCCAAGTCAAGATGATCCCAGGAACGAAGCCGGCAATGGCTTGAGAAAGCTTCCGGAAGTACGTGAAGGCCGAGTAGACCATCCCTTCGGAACGAATCCCACTTTGCCATTCGCCGTATTCCACACAGTCGGAGACCAGCGCCCAGTTCAACGCACTGGTAAAGCCGTTCCCCAGGTAAGCGATACTGGTGAAAATGACCAGGAGTACGGTGTTGCTGGCAAAGAAGAATCCCAAAATATCGGCGGTAGCCCAGATGATACAGCCCATCGAATAAACGGTCTTCTTGTCAAAGCGCTTGGTCAACAGTGGGACCAGGGCAACGGCGACGAAGACCATCCCGATACTGAAGAAGCCCAGATACGAAACGGCCGTGTTGTCCTTCAAGATGTATTCACAGTAGTAGACCTGAACGGCTAATTTTAAGTTAAACGCCGAGAAAGTAAACAGGTTCACGATACATAGCGTGACCAGTGGCCGGTTCTTCAATAAGGCCTTGAAGCTCTTCTTCAAATCTTCCTTGGTGGCCTTAGGCTTCGGCGCTTCCTTGTAGACTTCCTTGATGTTGAAATAAGAGATCCACTGGCAGGCTACCCCGACGACAGCAAAGCCAATGACCGCGACCGTGTAGCCTTCGTGGTCGGTCGGCAACATGTTGACGATGGGCATGAACCCAATCGTCGCTAGCATCAGCCCCAGGTTGGAGCCGGCTTGCCGAAATGAGGCCAATTCGGATCGTTCCTGACTGTTACGCGTCATCGTGGGAATCATGGAGCCGAAGGGCACGTTGGAGATCGAGTAGACGGTCCCAAAGATCATGTAGGAAACGTAGGCCCAGATCATCTTACCGGTGACTGAGAAGTCCGGTACCGAGAAGTTGGCGATCAGCAGTAAAGCCAACGGAATCGCGGCCCAAAGAATGAACGGCCGGTATTTCCCCCGGGGCCCAATGTTTTGGCGGTTATCGATCCAAGTCCCCACGCTCATGTCCATGAACGCGTCCCAGACCTTGGCCACCAGAAAGACGGTCCCCGCTAAGGCTGCGGGCAGCTGTAAGACGTCGGTGAAGTATTTCAATAAGTAAAGTTGCCCCATGTCAAACAGGAAGTTGTTCCCAACATCCCCGATGGCATACCCCAGCTTGTTACGCAGGGTCGTGGTCCGTGGAGCGACCTCTTCAGTAAATTCTTTCGTGGTGCTTGCGGCATTATCACTCATTTAACCGCCTCCTTATTTTGGATACACAACGATTTTGGCATTCATAAATTCCATGATGCCCAGATCGCTCATTTCACGGCCGTAGCCTGAGTTCTTGACGCCGCCAAATGGCAGTTCTGGAATCCCGGTCGACCCCTTGTTGATAAAGACTTGCCCGGTCGCCATCCGACTGGCCACGCGGTGTGCGCGGTCTTCATCCGCAGAGAACACGGCCCCCGCCAGCCCAAATGGCGTGGCGTTGGCAATCTTCACGGCTTCGTCATCGGAATCGACCACGTATAACTGGGCCACGGGGCCAAAGAATTCTTCTTGGCTGGCCGGATTGTCGGGCGTGATATCCCCCAGTAAGGTCGGCATGAAGCCGGTCGCCTCACCAGTCGGGCCCCCCGCCACAATTGCGGTTGCCCCGTGTTGCACGGCATTATCGACCTGTTGGGCCAGCTTTTCTTGGCCGCGCTTAGACGCCAGTGGTGCCAGCGTGGTCTTGGGATCCATCGGGTCGCCCACGACCTGCGCGGTGAAAATACGCTTAAGCCCCGCAACAAATTCGTCGGCGACTTCGCGGCGGACGATGAACCGCTTGGCCGAGGTACACGTTTGCCCCGAGTTCCGTAACCGGGAAATGGCGGCTTCCTTGATGGCATTGTCCATGTCCGCATCGTCTAGGATCAGGCAGGCATCGCTACCACCGAGTTCCAGCGTACTCTTGGTCAGGTTTTGCCCCGCCAAGCCCGCGAGTTGCCGGCCCACGGGTTCGGAACCAGTAACGGCCAGGCCTTGGACCCGTGGATCCGCAATCACTCTGGCCACCTGGTCATGGGTCAAGCAGAGGTTTTGGAACGCCCCCACTGGCATACCGGCCTTGCGCGCGGCGTCTTGAATCAACGCGGCACATCCGGCAACGGAGCTGGCATGCTTCAAGATGACGGGGTTACCCGCCAAGTAATTGGGCGCCAGCACCCGAATCACCTGGGTGTACGGGAAGTTCCAGGGTTCCACGCTCATGATGATACCCGTGGGCGCGTATTCCAGTTGCGCGTGGGCATCGTTTGGCCCATAGACGTACGGCTTGGGGGTCAAGAAAGCTTCCCCATGATTGGCGTAATACCGCGTAATGTTGGCGGCGGCATGGGATTCACCTTGCCCTTCTTTAAAGAGCTTACCCATGTTGTGGGCCGCCTCTTCGGCGAATTTATCGGCTTCATCGTCAAAAATCTGCGCGAATTTTAGCAAATGTTGCGCCCGTTCATAGCGGGTCGTCGGTTGTTCCTCAAAGTATTTTGCGCTCGTGGCCAGGGCCTGGTCGACCTCGGCATCAGTTGCGTCCGGGTAAGACCGGTATTCAGCGCCGGTCATTGGATCGATTACACGGTAAGACATAGCAGACACCAATCCTTTCAAAATTCGAAACTACCTCCATTATGCAAGTCGAATTTGTGAAAATTGTGAAGATAAATCCAATATAATGTTAAGGTATCTTCACATTTGCTTAGGGAAACTTATCGCTGGCTTAATGGAAACCTAATGTAAGCTTAAATGGCGGTTTAACAGGATGTAAGCGTTACATAAATAAGCAACCAGTGAACGGGTCAGGCTCTGAACTTTATGCAAAAGCCGAACCATCCCGGTCGATTCATCGGGCAGATTGTGCACGAATTATTTTGCTGGATAACCAGTCGCTGCTTGCGGACCTGGCCGCCAACCACACCGGACAGCCAGGGCGAACCCAGAGACGAGCCCGCGGCCTGTCTGGAACCGCGGCCCGCGGCTCAAAGACGCCAACCCCTTCGAAACGCCCGCGGCCAAGCGCATACGGAACACCACTTACGACAGTATTTGTGCATATCCGCAGCAAGTGGCGCACGCTTCAGCTATGTAAAGGCGGCCCCCACAACCAATGCGTTGTCTCGGCGCAAAAAAAAGCGAGGACCCACAGACAGTGACTGTCTACGAATCCTCGTTCCGTTTTATTCAGTTGAAAGTTGAAGATTGAAAGACGAAGATCAGCTGAAACTACTGTATCACGTCCTCATGGCGTCAAAAGTAGTCGTTTTCAGCCTTACAATGCAAACTGATTGCCTACCGTTCGCCAAGGCAATGCTCACCAGTAACAGTCGTCTTACAGATAGTAGCTGCATTAACGACTAGTCTTTCATTAACACAATGTTGCGGATAGCCGTCAATCTTGCCGGAGGCAGCCAGGGTGGAGCCAGCTGTGTCGGCGGTGTTGGCTGAGGTTTTGTCTCAGCCTACAGCGCGGGACGACTTGGAAGACTGACGGTTTTTGCCAGGCTTTCAAGCGAACCGGAAGACCGCTTCTCAGGCTGGAGGTGTTCCCCAGAGCAGGCGGAACCCTGGCTGACGCAGGCGCCTGGTTTCATCAATTCGAGTGGACAGAACACCGTCATTACGGCAATCAGCGCGCTAATTTCACTTTCAACCTTCAGTCAGTTACTTGTGAATCAGCGATGCTTCGTGCGCGCGTTGGGTGTACATGTCAATTTCATCATCAGCGGCGCGGACCCAGTGACGGGGCGCGATTTCGACCAGCTTGCGTTCCTTGCCGTCGTTTTCGCCGCTACCGTCGTAGGCAATTTCTTCCCGAGTCCGTTCGAACTCAGGATCAGGAATTGGCACCGCGGACAGTAAACTCTTGGTGTAGTCGTGCAGCGGGTGGGCGTAAATCTCGTCGGAGTCGGCGATTTCTAGCATCCGGCCATAGTGCATGACACCGATGCGGTCGGAGATGTACTTGACCATCGACAAGTCATGGGCGATGAACAGGTACGTTAAGCCTTGTTCACGTTGCAGCTTCTTCATCAGGTTGACGACTTGGGCTTGAATCGACACGTCCAATGCGGAGATCGGTTCATCGGCGATCACGAACTTGGGATCCACGGCCAAGGCCCGGGCAATCCCGATCCGTTGCCGTTGCCCACCAGAGAATTCATGGGGGTACCGACTGGAGTGGTCCTTGTTCAGTCCAACCGTTTCTAGCAAGTCTTCCACCTGCTTAGTCCGGTCGGCATCGTCTTTGGCCAAATGGTTGATGTCGATGCCTTCCGCCACGATATCCTTAACCTTCATCCGTGGATTCAATGAGGCGTACGGGTCTTGGAAGATCATTTGCATGTCTTGACGGAATTCCCGTTGGTCATCCTTGCTTCTGAAGTTATCCACGTTCTTGCCGTTGAATAAAATCTCACCGGACGTGGGTTCATACAGATGGATGATGGCCCGGCCCGTCGTGGTCTTCCCAGAACCGGATTCACCAACGAGCCCAAACGTTTCCCCCTTGTAAATGTCAAAGGAAATATCATCGACCGCGCGAACCTCATCGGCCTTGCCCACGTTGAAGTACTGTTTGAGGTGCTTGACCTCGAGGATTTTTTCGGCATTTTCGTAATCCATTATTGCTGTTCCTCCTGTTCTTCAACTGGGACGCTTGGCCGTTGCTTAGCGACCAAGTCTTTTTGCATAGCGGCGTACTTCTTTTGCCGTTCCACGATTTGTTCCGGTGGGGTCACCTTGGGTGCATCCGGATGGAGCAACCAGGTCGCCGCATAATGCGTATCGGATACCTTGAAGAACGGGGGTTCCTGTTCGGTATCGATCTTTAGCGCATAGGCGTTCCGGGCAGCAAAGGCATCCCCTGCTGGCGGATCCAGTAAGTCTGGCGGTGTCCCGGGAATCGATGGCAACTCGTCACCACTGGAATCCAGCGTTGGCATGGAGCTCAACAGGCCCCAGGTGTACGGGTGCTTAGGGTTGTAGAAGATTTCGTCAACCGTCCCGTATTCCACGATCTTCCCGGCGTACATGACGGCCACCCGGTCAGCCATGCCGGCCACAACACCCAGGTCATGGGTGATGAAAATGATCGACGTGGAGATTTTGTCTTGTAGTTCCTTCATCAAGTTCAGGATCTGAGCTTGAATCGTCACGTCCAAGGCGGTCGTTGGTTCATCAGCAATCAGAATTTCGGGGTAGTTGATCAACGCAATCGCAATCACGATTCGTTGCCGCATCCCCCCAGAGAATTGGTGCGGGTAATCATTGATCCGGTTTTCCGCATCCGTGATGCCGACCAACTTCATCATTTCCAGCGCCTGCGCCAAGGCCTTTTCTTTCTTCATGCCCTTGTGGACCATCAACGGTTCGGCGATTTGCTTACCGATCCGCATGGTGGGGTCCAGAGACGTCATTGGGTCCTGGAAGATTTCGGCAATATCTTGGCCCCGAATGCTTTCCATTTCCTTGTCGCTTTTCTTCAGCAGGTCTTGGTCCTTGTAGAGGATCGACCCACTGGTAATGTCTGCGTTACGGGCGTTTAAGCCCATGATGGTCCGGGTCGTCACTGACTTCCCAGAACCAGATTCGCCGACGATGGCCAGGGTTTCACCCTTACGGAGGTCAAAGCTGACGTTCCGAATGGCCTTAACGTCACCGGCATACGTTTTGAAATTAACCTGCAGGTTGCGTACTTCCAAAATATTTTTTTCGTTTTCCATGACGTTAGTTCACCTACTCTTTCGTCCGCGGATCAAAGGCATCCCGTAAGCCATCACCCAAGAGGTTGAAGGCTAACATGATGATGGACAGAATCAATGCTGGCCACCACATCTGATAAGGCAGGAACTGGAAGTTCTTTTGCCCATCGTTTAACAACGTCCCTAGCGAAGCCTGTGGTGAGGAAATCCCGATCCCGATGTAGGATAAGGTGGCTTCAAAGAAGATGGCGTTGGGGATGGTAAACATCGTGTTGATGATGATCACACTGGAGAGGTTCGGCAACAGGTGCTTAAAGGCAATCTTAAGCGGTCGCTCCCCCAGTGTTCTCGCCGCGAGAATGTATTCTTGCTCCTTGATCTCCATGGTCTGCGCTCGGACGAGTCGGGCCATGTTGACCCACGACGTCAGCGCGATGGCGATAATAATCGATGTCATCCCTGGTTTCAAGATCAAAATCAGTAAGACGATGACGACCAGGTTAGGGATGGAGAGGATGATTTCGATGACCCGTTGCATGAACGTATCAACGCGACCACCCTTCCAGCCCGAGAACATCCCGTACGTGACCCCAATCGTTAAGTCAAACAGCGTGGCCACTAACGCGATGATCAAGGAGATCCGCGTCCCGTAGAGTACCCGAGAGAACAGGTCCCGACCTAAGTAGTCGGTCCCCATGATGTAAAACTTGCCGGAAGCCCCAGCCTGCTTGTAAGCGTCGACCCGTTCGCCCGCCTGGACCAAGGTCCCGTTGAACCCGTTGATGTTCACACCGGGAATCTTCGACGGTAAGTTGGCGTAGGACGGGTTAACGGCGTTAGGGTTATGCGGGGAGACCACCAGTGACCCGAAGGCCATGATGAAGATGATGGCCAACACGATCAAGGAGACCCAGGCCCCCTTGTTTTTCTTCAACCGCCGCCAAGCATCTTGGGCGAACGTTAAGGAAGGCGCCGCAATTTTTTCACTATCCAGTGATGCCCGATCATCGCCGGAAATTCGCTTAAAGCTATCTTCAGGGAGTTTAACTGTATCTGCCATTTATTTACCTCCTAGTTAGCCTTGCCCGTGATCCGAATCCGTGGGTCAACGATTCCGTAAAGGATGTCGGTGATCAACAGAACGACACAGAGCATAAATGAATAGATGATGGTCAGACCCATAATGGTTGGGTAATCGTTCGTTAAGACGGACTTAACAAATTGTTCCCCGATCCCAGGGATGGAGAAGATATTTTCCACAACCATGGATCCGGTCATGATGTTCACGGCTAACGGTCCAACGATCGTAATCAACGGAATCAGACTGTTCCGCAGCGCATGGTGGTAAATGATCCCCGTGCGACTCAGCCCCTTGGCCTTGGCGAGTTCAATGTAATCCGAACTCAACACGTCGACCATTTCCGTTCGGACGAACCGCGCCGACTCGGCTAACGGCGTCGCTCCTAACGCGAGGGTCGGCAACACCGTGTAGATGAAGCCACCCCATTCGGCGATGGGGAACCAGCCTAACTTTAACCCCAGGTAGTACTGGAGTAAGACGGCCAACACGAAGGACGGAATAGAAATCCCTAAGATGGACACGACCGTAGCGGTGGTATCAACCCAGGTATTTTGCCGCATGGCCCCAAAGGCCCCGACGATGATACCCAGGATAACCCCGAAGATCATGGCTTGCAGCCCAATCTGCAAGGATGGTCCGATCCGACTTGAAAGCAAGTAGGAAACGGGTTGATCGCTAAATTGGAAGGACGTTCCGAAGTTACCGCGGACAGCCCCTGCCAGATACAGCAGGTACTGTTGCCAGACTGGCTTATCCAAACCATATTGTTCGTAGATCAGCGCAATCTGACTTTTGGACAACTTAGCTTGGTTGGTCAGTGGCGTCCCGGGTAACAACTTCATTAGGAAGAACGTCACGGTAATAACAATGAATAAGGTCAGGATCAAGTAAAAGATCCGCTTTGCTAGGTACTTTGCCATTTGTTTACCTCTCAATCAGTAGACTTATTCGTTACCGTTAAGTTGTTAAACTTAACAAGAACTCCACAAAAACAACAAGATGATAAATGATTGCAATAATATCGAAAAGTAAGGACCAACTCGCGTTAATCCTTACTCCCCGATAAAGCTTATTATGTCAGATTTGCACCTGACGAGTAATAACTGAATTAATTCGTGGCTTACTTAGAAATGTAGGCTTTACTGAAGTCCCAGTTAGCGCCGGTTGGGAAGTAGATCAATCCCTTGACGTTGGACTTAACCAATTGGGCTTTCCCTTGTTGGTAAATTGGGATGATCCCTTGGTCATTCAAGATGGCCTTTTGTGCACCAACCATGTCGTTCCAACGAGCAGCGGTGTTGTTGGCATCCTTACCAGTTGCGGCAGCGACATCCTTGTCGTAAGTCTTGTTCGCCCATTTCCCGTTGTTGTATGAGTTGTCAGAGGTGAACAGTGACAGGAAGGAAATTGGGTCTGGGAAGTCGGCACCCCAAGCGGAAACCACGGCATCGAATTGACCATTTTCTGAACGGCTCAACCGCGTCTTGAATGGCAGGTTGCTGTTGGTAACCTTGATGTTGCCTAACTTCGACCATTGACTTTGCACAAATTCGGTGATGTTCTTACCAGCTGGCGTATCGTCGGCCATTAAGGTGAAGGAGTAGCTTGAACGACCAGTTTCCTTCAAGGCTTCCTTCCAAAGTTTCTTCGCCTTAGTCAAGTTTTGGGAAGTTGCTGAAGGAACAGCGGCGTCCGTGTTGAAGTCCTTACCCTTGTAAGAAGCTAACCCGGTTGAAACTAACCCTTTAGCCGTCGTTGACCCATCGGCTAAGACCTTGTTGACGAATTGGTTCCGGTTGATGGCCAATGATAAGGCTTGACGTGCCTTCTTGTTCTTCATCATGGAATCTTTCTTTTCGTTCAACTCGATGTAGAAGGTCGAAGCACTCTTCCGTTCAACGTATTGCTTAGAGTTCTTGTAGTTCTTTGGTTGTTGGCCACTCAAGTAAGTTGCATCCAGCTTGCCACTTTGGTACTGACTCAAAGCCGTTTGCGGATCCTTCATCGTCTTGAAGTTGATCTTCTTTAGTTTAACATTCTTCGCGTTCCAGTACTTAGTGTTTTTACTCAAGGTCCAATTATCGGACGTCCCAGTCCAGTATGTTAACTTAAATGGACCGTTGTAGACGTTCTTCTGGGCGTTTGTCGCATAACCCTTGCCGTACTTTTGAACGACTGATTGGTTTTGCGGGAAGAACATGGGACTGGCTACCAATGAAGGGAAGTAACTAGTGGCTTGCGTTAAGGTAACGACCACTTTGTAGTTCCCGACAGCCTTGACACCCAAGCTAGAAACGGCCTTCTTCTTGTTCATGATGGCGTTGGCGTTCTTAACCGGTGCGTACATGTAAGCGTATTGGGAAGCCGTCTTTGGATTGACGGTCCGACGCCAGGCGTAAACGAAGTCTTTGGCGGTTACCTTGTCGCCGTTGCTCCAGTTGGACTTCCGGAGGTTAAAGGTGTAGGTCTTCCCGTCTTTGGACTTGGAGTAGCTCTTGGCGACCCCAGGATGAATGGAACTGTTCTTGCCGATCCGTAACAGACCTTCACCGGTGTTGTTCATGGTTTCCCCAGAAACGACGTCGGTTGCGGTCGATGAATCCATGGAAGGTAATGCGGAACTTTCCATCCAATTTAACGTTTGCTTGCTGGCTTCGCTAGAACTGCTGGAAGATGACCCACACGCTGCAAGTAAGACTGCCGCGAACGTAGCCACCGTCCCTAGTTTGACTGCCGAATTGATTTTCATTTAAATCCAACCCCTCTTAGTTGTTGTTTGCGAAATAAATTGACAACCTCAAATTTGATATTGCAATTGTATATTAGAAAAAGATTAAAATCAATAGGAATGGCTAATTTATTTTAAAAGAGTTTATATAAACATTGGTATGACGGGGATATAAAATAAAAATTAAAATCTGATGTCACATTTAATCGGCCAAAAATTCACCATTTTTGTATACCATATACAGGAAAATGGCATAAAAATTAACTCGCTACTCACTGATTATTCAATATTTAAAACGCTTACTAAAAAGGGTAAAACGATTTATGAGAATTGGACGAGGAACTTCGATCACTGACCGATCAATCCGATTCGCCAAAATTGACGGCTAGTTGCGCCGCCACGCCGACTTACGGCCTTCCCCGCGTCATTAGCCGGCTCCCTACCAATTGGCCCGGACAGCCCCGTTTTAGGCGACGAGTGGGCAAAACAAAATGACATCCCCACTATTTTCATGGGAATGCCATTTTTAAGTTGATTTGCAGGTTCCTCAGCCATCAAGTTGCAGTTTCTTATTGCTAGTGGATGACGAAATGCCAATGCTTCACTGACAATCTCTATCCATGGCGGAGATTGTCAGTGCAAAGTAACATTGCTTATGGCTCACTCTTAGCGAACCGAAAGACCGTCCCTCAAGCTGGAGGTGTCCTCCTTGGCAGCCGCAGAGTTGACGTCTAGCAATAACACTGTCCTGACGCAGGCATCCGGTTTCCGCAATCTATCTGACGACTTACTTGCTAATGTAAGCCTTGCTGAAGTCCCAGTTCGAGCTGACTGGGAAGTAGACGATACCCTTGACTTTGGACTTCATCAGCTGTGGCTTGCCGCTTTGGTAAATCGGAATGATCCCTTGGTCCTTTAACAAGACCTTTTGGGCGTCGACCAGGTTTTGCCAACGCGCGGCCGGCTTGTTGGCGTTGGTCGTGGTGGCTTCCTTGACTAACTTGTCGTAAGTCTTGTTCGACCATTTCCCATCGTTGTAAGAATTGCCAGACGTGAACAGCGACAGGTCGGTGATTGGGTCTGGGAAGTCCGCCCCCCACAGGGTCACCACGGCATCAAATTGGCCAGCAGCGGACCGAGCCAACCGCGTCTTGTATGGCAAATTGCTGTTGGTGACCTTGAAATTAGGCAGCTTGGACCACTGACTTTGCACGTATTCCGTCGTGCTCTTGCCTTCGGCGGTGTCGTCAGCCATCAGTGTCAGAGAATAGCTCTTCCGGCCGGTCTCCTTTAGCGCTTGCTTCCAGAGCTTCTTGGCCTTGGCGACGTTGTGTTCCGTGGCTGCGGGAATCGAGGCTTCAGACGCGAAGTCCTTGCCATCGCGCACGGCCAGTCCCGCCGTCACGATGCCGTTGGCGACCTTGGAGCCGTTATCCAGTACTTGGTTGACGAACTGTTTGCGGTTCAAGACCAGCGACAACGCCTGGCGCGCCTTGACGTTACGCATCATGGAGTCTTTCTTCTCATTGAGTTCCAAGTAAGCGACCCGTGAACTGTTACGGGCGTGGTATTCCTTAGAATTCTTGTAGTTCTTCGGTTGTTGCCCGCTCAGGTAAATCGCGTCGAGCTTGCCACTTTGGTATTGACTCAGCGCCGTTTGTGGATCCTTGACAGCGCTAAATTTGATGTGCTTGAGCTTGACGGACTTGGCATTCCAGTACTTGGTGTTCTTGGTCAGCGTCCAGTTGTCGGACGTCCCGGTCCAGTACGTCAGCTTGAAGGCCCCGTTGTAGACGTTGTTTTGTGCGTTGGTGGCATACTTCTTGCCGTATTTCTCCACGACCCGTTGATTCTGCGGGAAGAAGGCGGTCTGAGCGACCAACGTTGGGAAATAACTGACTGGATGAACCAACGAGACCTGGACCTTGTAATTGCCCAGGGCCTTGATGCCCAGCGTGGAAACGGCCTTCTTACCCGCCATAATGGCGTTGGCGTTCTTCACGTCCGCATACAGGTAAGCGTACTGCGACCCCGTCTTGGGATTCACGGTGCGTTGCCAACCGTAAACGAAGTCCTTGGCGGTCACCTTGTCGCCGTTACTCCAGTTGGATTTACGCAGATTAAAGGTGTAGGTCTTGCCGTCCTTGGATTTGGTATAGCTCTTGGCCACGCCGGGATGCGTGCTACTGTTTTTGCCAAATTTCAACAGGCCCTCACCCGTGTTATTCAGCGTTTCCCCGGAGACCACATCGGTTGCCAATGAATTGTCCATCGTTGGTAACGCCGAGGACTCCATCCAATTTAACGTTTGATTCTTGGCTTGACTCTGACTCGACGAGGTCCCACACGCTGCTAACGCGACCGTTGTCAGCGCGGCGACCGTCCCTAATTTCAAAACTGATCGAATCTGCATAGACTTCCAACCCTTCTCATTAGTTTACCTAACCAATTGGTTATTGGTGACAACTATATATTAAAATAAGATGAGAATCAATACCAAATCTTAATTATTTAACAATTTCGCAGGGAACCCTTCAACCACAGTCACTTTCGCCCATCTTTTAGTTAAACCAGCGCCGTATTCTCACTGCAGCGGCCATAGTTTCTATCATCGTATTATCATTTATCGATCTGAATTATTCGGCGACTGCGCGTCTTTTCAGCGAACCATTGCCTAATCCTGCGGCGTTTACCAGCAAGCATGTTATACTTGGCCTATAGACTTTAAAGGAGGGTGATCTTTTGGAAGAAACCCCACGAACACCGGTCGTCACGATTGGCTTAAACGCTGGTCAGGCCACCTTTGGCTACTCGATGACTGAACTGAAAAACTTGGTGGAAGCCAACAACATGACAGTGGTTGAAGAGATTCAACAATCACTGCCCAAGCCCAACCCGGGCACTTACTTCGGGACGGGGAAAGTCGAAGAGCTGGCCACCATTGTCGCCGATGATGGCGTCGATACCATCGTGGTCAACGATGAGCTGACCCCTAGTCAGATTCGTAACTTGGAGGCGGGCACCAAAGCGCGCATCATGGACCGGACGGGTTTGATTTTGGAAATCTTCGCCAACCGGGCCCAGTCCCGCGAAGCCAAGCTCCAGGTCCAACTGGCCATGTTGCAATACCAACTGCCCCGGCTGCACACCAGCGCCTCGCAACGGCTGGACCAACAGACCGGTAGCGGTGGCGGCGGTGGCTTCACCAACCGTGGTTCTGGTGAATCCCAAACGGAAATGAGTCGCCGAACCATTCAGCGGTCCATCAACCACGTGAACCACGAACTCAAGGAAATCAATCAGGCGGCGGCCACCCAACGGCAACAGCGGGAACGCAATGAACTGCCTTCCGTCGCGTTAGTCGGTTACACCAACGCTGGCAAGTCCACGTTGATGAACGCGTTGGTCCGTGAATTTGGTAAGAGCGAAGAAAAACAGGTCTTCGTCAAGAACATGCTGTTCGCCACGTTGGATACCAGCGTGCGCCAGCTGACCTTCCCCGACCAAAAGAAGCTGCTACTTAGCGACACGGTCGGCTTCGTGAGTCAACTACCAACGCAACTGGTCAAGGCCTTCCGCTCCACGTTAGCCGAAGCCGCCAACGCCGACCTCTTGATTCAAGTCGTCGACTACGCGGACCCGAACAAGGAAGCCATGATGGCCACCACGGAACAGACGCTAGAAGACATTGGCGTCACCGATGTGCCGATGATCACGGTCTTCAACAAGGCCGATTTGACCGACGCCCACTATCCGAACCGGGTCGGCGATCAGCTGATTCTCTCCGCCATGGATGCTGATTCCATTGACGCATTAGTTCAGGCCGTTAAGGAAAAGGTCTTCCACAATTACGTGACGGCTAACTTCCTGATTCCGTTTGCGGATGGGGACGTCGTGGCCTACATGAACGACCACGCCAACGTGCTGGACACCAATTACGAGGCGGATGGCACCGCACTCAAGGTTGAGCTCCAGTCCGCCGACTTCGACCGCTTCAAGCAATACGTCGTTACTGAGTAAGCGGTCTTTGGCCGCCTCCAGCTCGCCAACTGCCTTACCGCTCCGTGAAATTCTAGTCTGGAACGCTGGGGGAAGGACCGCCCCGAGCCTGAGAAACGGTCTCGGGGCTTGCTTTGAGCCAGAAAATCACTGTCTCAAAGACACCAATTTGCCAGCAAAACCCGCTGGCAAATTCCCCGGCTGAGACTAGATTTCACTCCGCTCTCGGCTACTTTTGTGGTCATCCCTATTTACTTACAGCGGTTCATGATTGTCGGTAACATTGTGCTAGCAAAGTGGCGAGCTTCCGACTACAGGAGTGCTTGTCAGTTACAACGGTTTAGCTCTCGGCAGCTATGAATTCGCTGACTAATTGCTAGTCATTCAGCGCCGTTGATCTAAGCTCTTGTTTTTACTAGGTACTTAGTGGACACAAAGCCTGGACGCCAACCCGTTAGCGTTACTCTCAATAATCATCGACCTAGCCACTCGCTTCTTCTTGCGAGTGGCTTTTTGTAACTCTTTCTTAGCTAATTGAAGGTTGGACCTAAAATTAACGCGCCGGCCAGGCTGACGGCTACCAGTAACACTATGTTAATGACTAGTCGTCAATGCGGCTACTATCTGGGGTTAAGACGACTGTTACTGGCAAGCACTACCGTAGCCGGGAGTTCGCCAAATATGGGTTCAGCCGTGGGAGTTGCCTTAGCGGCGCGGTTCATGCCGCTTAGGCAACTGGCGTCTTTGAGACGTGGGCTTCGGCTCAAAGCGAGGCGTCGAGACCGACCTTTGGCTCGGCCCGTCCGCCCCAGCGTTCCAACCCATATTTGGCGGACGGTAGGCGGCCAGCTCGAATGTGAGGCTGTAAACGACTATTTTTGACGTCATAAGTCGCTTGATAACAATGGCTTCAGTTGATTTTCACCTTTCAATCTTCAGTTAGCTAATGATCAAAAAACGCCCAGCCATTTCGCAATGAGATGGCTGGGCGTTTTTGATTTTCATTTAAGTTAGGCTTGGCGCTTTTCCAGGTAATGGGCGAGCACGGATAAGCAGTAACAAACGATAAAGTACATCAGAGCAATCGCCACGAACATCGGGATGATGTAGTTGGTGTTTTGCCCGTAGATAATCTGTGAGCGGTACAACATTTCTGGCAACAGGATGATAGTGGCCAGCGACGTGTCCTTGACCAGTGAAATGAACTGGCTGACGATGGCCGGAATCATCTTGACCATGGCTTGTGGCAACACGATGTACCACAGGCCTTGCCAGTAGGTCAACCCGTTGGCCCGGGCCCCTTCCATCTGGCCTGGGTCGACGGCTTGAATCCCGGAACGCACGATTTCGGCCAACATGGTCGATTCGAAGATCGTCATGGCCAAAATGGCGGCCGGAATAATTTCGGGTTTGACCCCCAGGTTGGGGAGCCCGAAGTAAGTAAAGAACAGGATCAAGATCAGCGGCAGGTTGCGGATAATATCAATGATCAATCCCACGATGGCTGATAAGTATTTGATCTTCACGTACCGAACGACCCCGAGAATCGAGCCGATAATAAAACTCCCAATGATGGACACGATAGAGACCAGAATCGTGATCCCCAGCCCACCGAACAGGTAGCGTAGGTTATCTGGGGAGTAGGCATCAATAAAGTTTTGTAACATAATTTATTCTCCTCCCCTTTAAGCTAACCGTTTTTCCAAGTAGCGCATGTAGTAACTGATCGGCATGGTGATGACCAAATACAAGACCCCGACCGCCGAGTACGCCGCGATGGTTTCCAGCGAACTCGAGGCGATGACGTTGCCTTGGTACATCAAATCAAAGCCACCCACGAAGGCTAACGTTGAGGAGTTCTTGACCAGGTTCACGAACTGGTTACCCAGTGGCGGAATCACGTAGCGAAAGGCTTGCGGCAAGATGATGTAGCGCATGGCTTGCCAGAAGGACAACCCGTTGGAGCGGGCCCCTTCCATTTGCCCCGGGTCAACGGATTGGATCCCGGCCCGGACCGTTTCGGCGATAAAGGCCGAGGTGTAAAGCGTCAACCCAATCGTGCCGGCCGTAAACCCGTTCATCTTGATGACGTACAGCGGGAACACCACGTAGAAGAACATGGTGATGACCAGCAGCGGAATGTTCCGAAAAATTTCAATGTAGACCCGGGCAATGCCGCGGGCCACCTTGCTGGGTGATTCTTCTAACAGGGCAAAGAACGTCCCGAGAATCAAACTGAAGATCAGGGCAAGAATGCTACAAAGCAGCGTTTGGCCTAACCCATAGAGTAAGGTGCCCCCATATTCTGAAAAGATATGAATCATTCTTTAGCCGCCTCCTTGTAGTCAAAGCCCTTGACGTTGTGGAACCACTTGTGCAAGAGCTTGTCATAGGTCCCGTTTTGCCGCAACTCGGTCAAGGCCTTGTTGGTGGCGTTTCTAAACGGTGTCTGGTTCTTGTCCATCGCGATGCCATATGGTTCGGAAACGAACGTCCCCCCGGTCACTTCATAGCCTGGGTTTTGGACGGACATCCCGTACAGGATCCCGTTATCGGTGGTCAACGCTTGCCCTTGGCCGGACTTCAATGCCGTCATGGCTTGCGCGTAGTCGGTCAGTTGTAAGACCTTGGCGTTGGGTGCGACCTTGGCGACGTTTTCCACGGAGTCAGAACCCACGACCCCAAGGACTGTGCCTTTTTCCCGGTTCAAATCTTTGACATTTTTAATGCTACTACCGCGCTTGACCAACAGCGATTGGCCGGCGTAGAAGTACGTGTTGGAAAACGCGACTTGCTTGCGCCGCTCCGGCGTATTGGTCATGGTCGCAATAATGGCGTCGATGTTCCCATTTTTCAGCATCGGCATCCGGGTCGAACTCGTGACCTGAATGAACTTGGCCTTGGCGTCCTTGCCCAGCATCTGCTTGGTCAGCGCCGTGGCTAAATCAACTTCAAAGCCCTTGATTTTCCCATCCTTGGTGTCTAGCAATCCAAACAACCGGGTATCTGCTTTGACACCCCAGGTGATCGTCTTAGACTGTTTGTCCGTCTGGTACACGTTTCGTGCGGACAGCGGCTTGCTGCCACACGCACTGACGATTACGGTCAAGGCAACCAGGGAGAGTAGCAGGCCCAAACTGCGAATTAATTTTTTCATCGTGAGCATACCTCCCCTGTGATTAGTGTGTCAAAATCTTGCTTAAGAATTGCCGTGCCCGTTCGTTGCTTGGCTCGCCATCGAAGAACTTCTCCTTGGAGTCGTCTTCCAAAATGCGGCCGTCCGCCATGAAGATCACCCGGTTGGCCACTTCACGCGCAAAGCCCATTTCGTGGGTCACAATCAAAGACGTCATACTGGAGTCACGGGCAATGGTCTTCATAACGTTCAGCACATCATCGATCATTTCGGGGTCCAAGGCACTGGTTGGTTCGTCGAACAAGAGGCACTTCGGCTTCATTGCCAGCGACCGCGCGATGGCGATCCGTTGTTGTTGCCCCCCGGAGAGTTGCGACGGCATCTTGGGTGCTTGGTCAGCTAACCCAACGCGGTCGAGCATTTCCATGGCGATCTTCTTGTTTTCCGTTTCGTCGCGGTGCAACACAATCCGCGGTGCCAGCATGACGTTTTCCAAAATCGTCTTGTTGGCATAGAGGTTAAAGTGTTGGAACACCATCCCCACGTTCTTGCGGATCCGGTTCATGTCCGTCTTCGGGTTGGCCAGGTCTTGGCCGTTAACGATCAATTGCCCATGGCGAATCTGTTCCAGCCCATTGACGGTCCGAATCAGCGTCGACTTCCCGGAACCAGACGGCCCAATCAGCACAACCGTTTCCCCGGCATCGATCGTTAAATTAATATTGTGTAGCGCGTGGAAATCGCCGTAATACTTTTCCACGTTGTGAAATTCAATCATTGACATAAGTATTCCCTCCACTAGTGATTTTTTGCCGTACTTGCGGCGACTAGCGCCCGAACCCAATCCCGTAAGACTGAGTTTTTAAAGTGTCTAAAGTAAAGTTTAAACCAAAAAAATTACCCGGTCAAAATAAACAGCTCTAGACCGCCTAGTCCCACAGACCGTTTTGGGGGTCAAAGGTTAGGTGTACCACGGGTTTTTGCGCCCTAAAATTTTTTTCAAACGCGTCAACCCGCGACAGATGCGTCCTTCGCCAACTTTTCACGTCCACAACCATTTATACTACCGTGACGCTTTTTCCCGTGATTGCGCCAATCTGGGGTGACAATTCCGGGTTGGATTTCGTTAGTAAAGATAGAGGGGTGACTGGCATTGTCGGAGACCGCAACATAGTGTGTACTGGCCGCCTTACCGTTCACTAGCTAGGCGTCGGAACGCGGTGGGCGGACGGGTCGAGCCAAAGAGCGGTCTCGACACCTCGCTTTGAGCCGAAGCCCGCGTCTCAAAGGCGCCAGTTCCCTAAGTGGCCAGAACCATGCCACTAAGGGAACTCCCACGGCTGAACGCCTATCTAGTGAACTCTCGGCTACGATGATGGGTGTCCGCAACGATTACTGTTATCTGTCGCCCACTATCTTCTATCATCATCCCCTGTGACCAACCCAATTTAATTGCTACCGTCGATTTAACGAATGACTGTACGAAAATAGTATCTCGACGTTCCAAACCAGACGTTATTTTTTCAGAATGCACCGTCCGTCCCCTCATACACCGCCTCAGGACACCAGCTAAAGCCGGTTATCACTGAGGTTTACACCAGAGTCTCCCTCGCCACAACAAAAAACGCCGACCCCGATAACGGGCCGACGCAATGCTTTTCAGTTTCAGATTAGTTGACACGACTCTGTCACCACCACTAACCGGCTTGGCGAACAATCGTCAGCCAGTTACTTGGCAGGAACTACCGTAGTCGGAAGTTCGCTAAGGATGAGCTCAGCCGTGGGAGTTGTCTTAGCAGCGCTCTTGGCTGGTTAGGCAACTGGCGTCTTTGAGATGCGGGCTTCAGCTCAAAGCGAGGGGCGAGACCGCCCTTTGGCTCGACCCGTCCGCCCGCCGCGTTCCAGTCTCATCGTTAGCGAACTGGAGGCGGCAGGCGCCCCCACCATTAACGCAGGCGGCCCCCCAAAAAAGCTTAGTGGTGGTAACGGGAGGTGCGCGTCATTGGTTCGTCGCTGGTGGCAGTGGCGTCGTAGCGGGCCTGGCGACTGGTTTCTGTCGGCGTCTCGCGCTGGGCGTAACGTGCCGTAGCTGGGCGGTCGTCATGGTGTTTGTACGCCAGTTGGACGGCCACTTGGAACTCATTGGGCTGTTCGATCAACGACGTCCGGCCCAAGACCTTGAACGGCCCGCCGACCAACGTTGCGTTGGCCAGGTACAGTTCAAACTGGTCGCGGACATCGGCGACGTCTTGCAGGCCGACCGTGCTGACCACGCCGACCCGTTGTTTCTCCGCTTGATTGATACCGGCGTAAACCACCAGTTGGTGGCCTTCCGTTTGCATTTCAAAGTAGGGAATCAATACCGCCGGGCCAGAGGCGTAGACCGGTTTGCCCGTTTTACGCGTCTGTTCCATGATTTCGCGGTCGCCCAAGCCAGAATAGTCCAGCTGGAGCAGTTGGTTCTGTTGTAGGCGCGTCGCCAGGTTTTGGACGTTTTGCGCGTCGCTGGCGGTGGCCGTTAATTTCCCGGGTAATATTTTCTTTTCGTCGAAATACCCGTTGGCCGGAATGTTGCGGCCACCACGCATGGGTTGGGTCGTTTCCTCTGCTTCTTTGGGCTTGATGTGTAGCCATTTTTCAATCTTGGGCGAGATGTCAAATGGCGCCTTTTTTTCCGTGAAATAATACACCGTGTTCAAATAAACAAAGTATAACAGAATCAGTGCCACGAGCAGGATCAATAACCCCCAGAACGGGTGGCCATTTTGGAGATACCGGAACCCGATGTAAAACAGGTAGAGGTCCCCTAAGGCGCCAATGATGACGTAGATACGGTTCTTAATTTTTGCGTTGACGTTGATGTAGCCTAAATAATGGTTGACCATGTCAAGAAAGCTTAACATTGTCGGTCCCCCTTCCTTCGTTATTGATTCGAATCAGTTGTCCCGTAAGTCGTCGCATTCTGATTATCGGTCGTGTCAGTGGTGTCATTGGCGGTGTCGGCCGTACTGTTGTCGGTCGTGTTATCATCCGTTGTAGTCGTTGAAGAACTGACCGCACTGGAAGACGTCTTCTTTTTCTTCGACGTGGTCGTCCCAGTACTTCCAGTCGTGCCCGTCGTATCAGCCGTGCTGGATTCCGTGGTGGACGTCTTCTTGGCCGACGAACTTTCCGTATCCGTGGATGAGCTGTCAGACGACTCGCTACTGCTGTCAGAACTGTCTTTAGATGAATCTGAATCCTTTTTCTTGCTGTCGTCGCTGGCCTTCTTCGAATCACTCGACGAGAAGCTGCTAACGAGTGACGAGCTGGTATTTGACACTCGTGAAGCCCCTTCATTGGTCTTCGTGACGGTGTTGGTCACGACGTTCGTTGCCCCGAGCGCTAGTGCCATCGAGACAATCGCGAATGGCGTAATCAAGGGTGGTGTACGATACCCCATGCGTCATTCCTCCTTCCGTTTGCCTAACTACGACCATTGTCGCATAGGAAACTCAAAAATCCGTCAAATTTCTCTTAATTTTTCACTAAGTCTTGTTCCTGAACACCGGCCGCCTTGCACTCGGCACACAGGCCGTAGAGCTCAAAGCTGTGCCCCGCAATTTCACAACCGGGTAACTGGTCGGAGAAAAAGTCCATCGGGCACATTTGCAGTTCAATCACCTTGCCGCAATTTTGGCAAACAAAATGATGGTGGTGCTGGTGGTGCAAGTCACACTGATACTTGACCCGCGCGCGTTCTTGTTCCGTGTTTTGCTCCACGATGCCGACTTCCTCGAATTCCTTCAAGTTACGGTAGACCGTGTTGTGGCTCATCCCCGGAAACTCCGTGCGCATGTAAGCATCGACGGTCACCACATCGGTGTAGTGCGCCTGATTGGTCAACAGGAACTCTAAGAGTGCGTGCCGTTGCTTGGTCATCTTTAATTTATTCTTCTTTAAAATCGCTACGGCGGTACTTAAAGATTCTGCCATGATGGGTGGCCTCCTTGATTTATTTTTGATATGAACGCGTTGGATTGCAAAATAATAGTCTTCTGACAACTAAAAATGGTTAAACCAGAGCCTGCATCAGCCAGAGATTCCGCCTGCTCTGGGGAACACCTCCAGACTGAGGAACGGTCTTCCGGTTCGCTTGAAAGCCTGCCAAAAATCGTCAGTCTCTCAAGTCGTCCCACGCTGTAACCTGGCAAACAACGCCAGGTAACACCGTCGACACAGCTGGCTCCATCTCTGGCTGCCTCCGGCGAGTTGGAACTTATCAGCAACACTGCGGTAGTTAGCCATTAATGGTCACCAAAGACGAAATCAATCGTCACTGACCATCACCCGGTAGCCGCGGATATTCAGCCGTGGGCGCTTCCATACCGACGCAATTCTGACCGATTTGGCAAGCAAGGCGCTGAGTACGTCCTGGGATTAGTCCCATTGCGTTATCCCAGCTAACCATCTTTTGTGCCCGTCGTTTCCAACCGCCGAATTCCCTGTTAGTTTATCATATTTACTGCGAAACTCAACTATCAATTGCCTCGTCGCGCTGGAGGCGGGTCATCAGGTCGTCCAGCTTGATCTGGGTTTGTTGCCAATCGTCGTTGTTCAACTGAATGGCCTTGCCTTGTAATGCCAGGGGCATGGTCAAGTCGCGGCGGTACTCGGCACTGGCCAGACGTTGGGCCATCATGTGTTCATCGTCCCCCCGTTTGCTCAACCGGTGGACCAATTTATCTGGCTGACTCACCGTTAGGAAAATGATGACGGCTTGGTCGCCCAACTCCTGAGCGTAGGTGATGGCGCCGGCCGAATCTAACACGATCGCGTCAAACGGCGCCCGTTTGAACCCGCGCGCCAGGCCTTCTTTCGACGACCCATAATGGTAGCCCGCATAAACGACGGATTCCAGGTAATGGTTCTGCGGGAAACTCGCTGGCGTTTCAAAATAATAATCAACGCCGTCGACTTCCCCCTGGCGTGGTGGACGCGTGGTGTGCGTGATGACCTTGGTCACGGGATAGTGGCTCACCAGGTAATTTTGGACCGTGGTCTTGCCCGTCCCCGTAGCGCCGGTAATCACCAATACTTTAGGCGTCATGGTGGCCCTCCAGATAGGTGTTGGCCTGATCCAACAAGCCCTTCAGGTTGTCATAGCTCAACGTCTGCCGTGCTGTGGGATAATCAAACCAGCCAAAGTCACTGATTTCTTCAACCTGACGCGTAATCTTGCTATCGGCTGGCACCAACGCCGTATACAGCACCACATGCTTGTGATGCCCATTGGCCATGTCGTAGTCCAGGTCCGCATGAAATTCCGGATTGATGGCGACCACTAACTGAGTCTCCTCGCGAATCTCACGAACTGCCGTGGCAATGTCACTTTCGTCGCCCTCCACGTGGCCCTTGGGAAATCCCCAGAAGTCGCTGGTGGCACTCTTTAATAGTAGATATTGGATCTGATCATCAACCAAGCGGTAAACGACCGCTCCACTAGCATTTTCGGTAATCATGTGGTGTTTCCTCCTCGAATTTGACTAAACTCCTTCTATTCTAAATCGAAACACCGGGTAATGGGTAGAATTTCACTCTCTTTTCCTCGAAAATGCCGCGAACTCTCATTGACTTTTAATTTAATCTTAGGGTACACTATCTGCAACATCACCATTTCGCGGGAAAAACCGCCTAAAGTGCTGAAACTCGCGGGCACAATGTGTATTATCAATGTATGGGGGAGTGATAACCGTCGCCTTACCGTTCCGCAAAATTCTAGGGGGGGACTGGTGCTGGGGGAGGACGGCCCGAGCCAAAGGACGGTCTCGGCCCTTGCTTTGAGCCAGAAGACCGCTGTCTCAAAGTCACCAATTTAGCCGCCAAAAGCGCGACTAAATTCCCCGGCTGAGCCTAGCTTTTGCTCCACTCACGGCTTAGATAGTGGCGTCCCCACGCTTCCATGAACACCTGTCGTCCCGGCGCGACATTATCGATAATAAGCATTGCGGAGGTTCACCACTACTAGCGGGATAATTATCACCCCCATGTGACTGATGACCACCCACGGAGCCGATAGTTCGCTAAATCTGGGCTCAGCTGCAGGAGTTTCCTTACCGGTGGGTTATGCCGGTTAGGAAACTGGCGTCTTTGAGACGTGGGGTTCGGCTCAAAGCGAGGCGGCGAGACCGCCCTTTGGCTCGCCCCGTCCGCCCGCCGCGTTCCAGCCCAGATTTAGCGAACGGCAAGGCGGACAGCTTACACCAGCATCACCATGTTTCATCTATTATATTAGGAGGCTTTTTATGGGACTTGCGCGTATATTTCGTCGCGAACGCTTAGATAACTACTTGCGAAGTGACCAACACTTTGCCAAAACAATGACGGCCAAGGATTTGATGTCGTTGGGGATTGGGGCCGTCATTGGGACCGGGATCTTCATTTTGCCCGGTACCATCGCCGCGCAATACAGTGGCCCCGGCATCGTCTTATCCTTTCTGATTGCCGCCATTGTCTGTTCCACTGCCGCCATGTGCTACGCCGAATTTGCCTCCGTCTTGCCGGTCGCCGGTTCAGCCTACTCCTATGGCAACCTGGTCTTTGGTGAAATCATTGGCTGGGTTCTCGGGTGGGCACTGATCCTGGAATACGTTTTAGCCGTCGCCGCCGTGGCCAACGCGTTTGGCGCCTATTTCAAGTCCTTTCTGGCAGGATTCGGCCTCAACCTGCCCAACGCCATCACCGGTCCCTACGACCCGGCGCACGGCACTTACGGCAACCTAATCGCCATTCTGGTGGTTTTCTTCATCAGTTGGCTGCTCAATCGCGGGATGCGTGAATCCATGCGCATCAACAATGCCATCGTCATCGTCAAAATTGCCATTATCATTTTATTTGTGGCGGTCGGCATTTTCTACGTGCGGCCCAGCAACTGGCAGCCGTTCGCTCCGTTTGGCTCCAAGGGGATTTTGCGCGGGGCCTCGACCGTGTTCTTCGCTTACTTGGGCTTTGACGTGGTCTCGGCATCGGCGGCCGAGGTCAAGAACCCCAAGAAGAACATGCCCATCGGAATCATCGGCACGCTGATTGTGGCCACCGTTTTGTACATGCTGGTCGCCATCGTTTTGACCGGGATGGTCCACTACACCAAGCTAAACGTCGCCGATCCCGTGTCCTTTGCTTTGACGCTGGTCCACCAAAACTGGACGTCTGGCATCATCTCACTGGGCGCGTTGGCCGGGATGTTTACCATGATGGTCACCATGATCTACAGCTCCTCGCGGTTGATCTACTCGGTCGGTCGCGACGGCCTGTTGCCAAAATTTCTAGGCAAGATCGACGACCAAACCGGGACACCAAAGCATAGTCTGGGCGTGGTGACCATTGTGATTGCTTTACTGGGCGGCTTCGTGCCACTGGCCCAGCTGACCAACCTGGTTAACATCGGGACGTTGGTCGCCTTCCTGTTTGTCTCCTTCGGGATCTTACGCTTGCGCAACCTCCCCGATTTGCCCCACAACACGGGCTTCCAGGTGCCGTTGTATCCATATTTGCCGATTCTGTCCGGACTTCTGTGCTTTTACATGATGCTCCAACTGCCAGCTGAAACGTGGATTGCGTCGTCCATCTGGTTTGCGCTGGGCCTGCTGATCTACTTCGGCTACGGCCTCCGCCACAGCCGGCTCAACGACCAATCCTAGGTTCTAAGCAACACGGTGCGTGCTGGCCGCCTTACCGTTGTCTGGAACGCTGGGGAAGGACGGCGAAAGCCAAAGAGCGGTCTTTCACCTCGCTTTGAACCGCCCAAACCGCGTTTCAAAGTCCCAGCCGGGGGATTTCACTCACGGCTTAGATGGCAGATGTCAGAACCATTGGCCGCATTGTGTCGTGTGCCTCAGCAATTGCTAATCCCACTTTTCAGCTAACTGTTTTCGTAGCCGAAGGCTGTCAGGGATGGCGCCAGCTGTGTCGACGGTGTTAGCAGAGGTTTTTTCTCTGCTTACAGCGTGGGACGACTTGGGAGACTTGCGGGTTGTGCAAGGCTTCCAAGCGAACCGGAAGCCCGCTTCTGGGCTGCAGGTGTTCCCCATAGCAGGCAGAATCCCTGACAGCCGCAGGCGACCAGTCCCCCCTAGTTTTTCCAAGAAACGTTGATTTCAAAAAAATTGATAAGGTAGGCGAAGATTTATGCGTAACCAACAATTTGCCATTCGGCCCACGGCACCCGCCCAGGCCCTTGACGAACTTCAACGAATTCACTTTTTAGATGAGAAAAATGCTGACCTCAGTACCCCCAGTTTGCTCTTGCAAGACTTGTATGACCGGAGTTGGCCAGAGTTTAAGACCCCTGATGTCATTCACCAGCAACTGGCCAACCTGATGGCAACGCCAGATACCGATGGCTGGGCGTTTCTAAGCCATCATGACAACGTTCCCGTCACAGTCTTTTACAACCTGGCATTACAACGGCTGGGCTTTGCGGTCGACCTGGACTTCAAATTGGCCGACCCGCTGGCTGCCATGGCCAAGATTCAGTTGCCCGTGGCCGACCATGCCGGCAATGACTTCACTATTGCCGAGCTCAAACAGGCTTGGTATCACCTGCTGACGACGCATTCCAAGAACGGGCAGACCTTCTTAGACCAACTGACCACCCACGGCTATTTCGAACCACTCGTGCACGACCCCAACGTGGACAAGCCCCTGATCTTTAACGGCAAGTCCCAGGCGGTCTTTGACACGACCCAGCTGATTCGCGAGGTCGTTTACGTCGAAAGCGCCCAAGATACCGACCACGACGGCCAACGCGACCTGTTGAAAGCCGAGATCATTCGCCCAGCGGAAACGGAAGCCGGGTTAAAAGTGCCCGTCCTCTACACCGCCAGCCCGTACAATCAGGGCACCAACGACGAGGCCGGCGACCACATGATGCACAACGTCAACGTGCCGCTGCAGCCCAAGCAGCCCAATGACACGACGTTAGCCGACGTGACCGCCCAACCAGATACCACGCCAGTCCCGGCCCCTCGGCCCGTAACTGCCACTACCAAGGAAGCCGAACAGACCTTTGCGCGGGAACAATCCTACACGTTGAACGACTACTTCTTGGCCCGCGGCTTCGCGGTCGTTTATGCGGCCGGAATCGGGACGCTGGATTCCGATGGTGTCCGGACCACCGGTGACCCCGAGGAAACGACCTCCACGATTGCCATCATCGAATGGCTGGCTGGCAACCGCACGGCCTTCACCAGCCGCGCGGCCACTCAGGCCATCCCCGCTTGGTGGAGCAATCACGCCATCGCCATGACCGGGCGTTCCTACCTGGGCACGCTAGCCACGGCTGCGGCCACGACCGGTGTTGCGGGTCTCAAGACCGTCATTTCCGAAGCGGCCATTTCCAACTGGTACGATTACTACCGTGACGGCGGTCTGGTCATTGCGCCCGGGGGCTTCCCCGGTGAAGACGCCGACGTGCTGGCCGAGGAAACGTTTAGCCGGCAACTCCAAGCTGGCGACTACCACCGCATCCAGGCCAAATGGCAAGCCGACCTGGCTGCCATCACCCATGACCAGGACCGCGCGACCGGGAACTACAACCGTTTCTGGGACGCCCGTAACTACCTGAAGCATGCGAAAAATATCAAGGCTGACCTCTTGCTGGTCCACGGCCTCAACGACTGGAACGTCAAACCACGCAACGTTAATAACCTTTGGAACGCCGTGCGCGACTTACCCGTCACCAAGAAATTGATTCTGCACCAAGGCCAACACATCTACATCAACGCCTTTCGCTCGATCGACTACACCGACATCGTCAACCTGTGGCTGACCCACGAACTGCTGGGCGTCGACAACCAGGCCGAAACGCTGTTGCCCAACGTTATCATTCAGGACAATACGCAACCGGAAATCTGGCACGCTTACTCCGACTGGGATGCACCAACCAATCCAACGCGTAGCTTTAATTTACAACACGACGAGTTGGTCGACCAACAGACCCACGACCCACTGGCCTACGCCACCAGCTTTAGCGACCAACTACCGGTCGAACAATACAACCGCTACACACACGACATCGCGGCTTGGCAAAACGACCTACTGGGCGACAAACATAATGCCATGTTTAACCACCGGTTGATCTTCAAGTCCGCGGTCTTGACCGACGACCTGTTGCTGGACGGCAAGCCAGTGGTCGACCTGCGCGTGGCGGTCAACCAACCGGTCGGCATGTTGAGCTTCCAACTCGTGGACTACGGCGATGCCAAACGCCTAGGTGTCTCGCCCACCATTCTGGCGCGCAAGGCCCTCGACGAAGGCTACCGTTGGCGTGAAGACGACCTGCGTGAATTCCAGCCGGCCGCAACCACGCCATTTAAAATGATCACCAAAGGCCACCGCAACCTGCAAAACCGGACCAACGCTTACCACGTCGATGAGTTGAAGCCTAACGCGTTCTACGACCTGAGCGTGACCCTGCAGCCGACCCACTACCGGCTGCTTGCCGGCCACCAGTTGGGACTGGTCATCTATGCTACCGACTTCGGCATGACCGTCCGCGGCAATCAGGACCTGCAGTACTCCATCCAGCTCGGCAACTCCGCCCTGCACCTGCCTTACCTGGCGGAATAGCCTGGGCAACATAGCAGGGACTGGCCGCCTTACCGTTCGCCAAATATGGGTTGGAACGCGGTGGGCGGACCGGACCGAGCCTGAGAAGCGGTCTCGGCCTCGCTTTGAGCCGAAGGTCGCGTCTCAAAGACGCCAGTTGTCTAAGCGGTATGAACCGTGCCGCTAAGACAACTCCCACGGCTGAACCCATATTTGGCGAACTCTCGGCTACAGTAGTGGTTGTCAACAACCATCGATTTAGCCCTTGATAGCCGCCTAACTCGTCAACTAGCGTTCAGCCGATACGTTGTTCCTGGTCAACTCGCTAGAGCCAGCCAAGGATGGTGCTTGCTGTGTCGACGGTATAAGTTGAAATTTTGTTCAGTCTGCTCCGCGAAATGACTTTGACAACAGAACGGTACTAGGGAAGACAGTATCTTCAGGGATTTTCCCAACAGGCAACATCCCTGGCAGTTGCGAACGACCTAGTCGCCACCAATCCTATAGCCGACACTACATCATTCCACGGTTAACGGTTTAGAAATATAGCTAACAGTGATAAACTATTAGTAACTCATTAGAAACGGGGGAATTTGACATGAAGCAAGGTACCACGATCATTACCTTAGACAACGGTTACCACCTTTGGACCAACACCCAAGGCACTGGTGACATCCACCTGCTCGCCTTACACGGGGGCCCTGGTGGCAACCATGAATATTGGGAAGACACGGCCAAGCAATTAGCCGCTCAAGGCCTAAACGTTCAGGTCCACATGTACGATCAATTGGGTTCTTGGTACTCCGACCAACCCGACTATAGCGACCCTGAAATCGCTAAGAAATATCTGACTTACGACTACTTCTTGAATGAAGTTGAAGAAGTTCGGCAAAAGCTGGGCATCGACAAGTTCTACTTGATCGGCCAATCTTGGGGTGGCGCATTGGTCCAAATGTACGCGGCTAAATTTGGCCAACACTTGAAGGGCGCTATCATTTCCTCCATGGTTGATAACATCGACGAATACGTTGAAAGCATCAACCATATTCGGGAAACGGCTCTGACCGCCGACCAAGTGGCTTACATGAAGCAGATCGAGGCCAACGGCAACTACGACGATCCAAAGTACCAAAGCTACGTGGACATCTTAAATGACGGCTACGTGGACCGGAAGAAGCCCGCTGCCATTTCTCATTTGATCAGCACCATGGCGACCGACGTTTACGGCGCCTTCCAAGGTGACAACGAATTTGTCATCAAGGGCAAGTTGGCTGAATGGAACTTCCGTGATCACTTGAAGGACATCAAGGTGCCAACCCTGTTGACCTTTGGCGAACACGAAACCATGCCACTGGCTACTGGTAAGAAGATGGCTGAGTTGATTCCACACTCCCGCTTCGTCACCACGCCAGAAGGTGGCCACCACCACATGATCGACAACGCACCCGTTTACTACGATCACCTGGCAACCTTCATCCGCGACGTCGAAAATGATAATTTTAATGATTAAGGATTAACCGCAAAAGCCTTCACCACCCCACTGGGGCCCGGTGAAGGCTTTTGTGTCGGTAACCTTGTGACAGCAGCACCCACGTCGACCATAGGTAAAAAAGGTTTGACCTAAACACAGAGATTCTCAGTTCCGTGTTCGGTGAGTTTATAAAAGCCTTGCCTAATAATCTAGTCAGATTATTAGGCAAGGCTCAATGATGACAAATGACGATATTTATCTGCTTCAATTCAAATTTTCCCAGGGTTGAGATCTGTTTTTAGACTTTCAACCCTTAGATCAAAACTAGTGAACCACAACTTTCATCCCATAAGGCACGTGATTGTAGACCCACTTGGCATCCGCCACTGACAGGCGCACGCAACCGTGAGAAGCGGCCGTCTTGCCTAACTCCTCGGCTTCGCTCTTGATGTAATTGCCGTTAGCATCAGTGGGCACGCTGTGGAATAGATAAATCCCGTGGTCCTTCCAAGAGACCCAATATTTAGCCCCTTCACCAGAACTTTGATTGTAGAAGAATTTTCCCCGTTCCCCTTGGATGGCATACGTGCCGTGAGGGGTCTTATTTTCCTTCCCCGTTCCCGTGGAGCAATACATGGTGTACAGCACCTTGTTATTGGCATCCCGGATATACACCCGTTGGCGACTGGTATTCACGTCCAGCCAGGCATCGGTGTGTTGCTTGAGGTTCGGATAAGGCTTGTCTTCCGACGGCTTCCGCCAATTAATGGTGTCCGCCTTGGCCGTGTTATTGGCCTTCTTCGTCGTTTGGCTAGTGGGTTGACTCGTCGGCTGTGCTGTGTGGCCTTGGATCAGCCGGTTCACACCGACCGCCGCCACGATGACCAGCGCGACAACTACGAGTAACTGTCTTAAACGTCTCATTGTCTGCCGTCCTTTTCAAATTTTCCTAACTACCCCTACTGTAACGGATTTTTCTGAAAAAGGGAACGCCTTTTACCAAAACGTAATCTCGGTGCAATCTAGTTTGCAGAATTCCTTAAACTCAGCTTCTCCACGTTCAAAATCTTATCGACTAAGCCGGTGTAGAAACTGGCCTCATGGCTAACGATAATCGCATTGCCCGGGAAATTCAAGATGGCTTGCTTCAACGCCTGCTTGGTTTCGTCATCCAAGTGGTTGGTCGGTTCATCCATGATCAAGAAGTTGGCGGGTTCAAATTCCATCAACGCCAACTTGACCTTGGTCTGTTCTCCACCGGAGAGCTCGCCAATTGGCTTCATGGCGTTGGCGGAGTCCAGCCCACATTTCGACAGCTTCGTGCGAATCGCCTTTTGCGGCAACTTTTCGTACTTGGCCTGGATAATCTGGAGTGGGGTTTGTTGGGTGTTGTCCCAAACCAGATCCTGACTGAAGTAGCTGATCCGTGCGGACGGTGAAAAATGCGCTTCCCCACCCTTGGCTTTGATGATGCCTAAAATGGACTTGATCAGCGTCGATTTCCCGACTCCGTTGAACCCGGTCAGACCAACTTTTTGGTCGGTCGTCACGGAGAACGTCACCGGCTTCAATAAGGGCCGGTCATACCCCACGGATAGTTCATCGACCACCAAGGCGTTTTGCGACCCGGTCTCTTGATACGGAAAATCAAAGTGGGCTTGCACGTTAGTCGATGGCGGATCGACCCGTTCCATCCGGTTGAGCATCTTTTCCCGTGACTTGGCCATGGTCGACTTGGACCCGGCCTTGTTCTTGCGGATAAAGCGCTCGGCCTTTTCGATGACGACCTGTTGCTTGTCGAATTCCCGTTGTTGGGCCTTCTCGCGTTCACCCCGTTGGCGCATGGCTTGCTTGAAGCTGCCCCGGTACTTGGTGATCTGGCCAAACGCCACGTTGATGATACAGTTCGTCACGTTTTGCAAGAAGTCGTAATCATGGGAAATGATCAACGCGGCGCCGTCAAAGTTGTTTAGGTAGTCTTCCAACCACGCAATGTGGGCGACGTCCAGGTAGTTGGTCGGTTCGTCCAGTAAAATGACGTCGGGGTTTTCCAGCAACAGCTTGGCCAAGATGATCTTGGACCGTTGCCCCCCGGACATCTTGGCAACTTCATGGTCGCGACCGATGTCGTCTAAGCCCAACCCGGAGATGACCCGTTCGATTTCCGTTTCCACGTCGTAAAAGTTACGCGCGTCCAGTTCTTCTTGGATCCGACCGGCCCGTTCGAGCAACTTATCTTCCATCGTTTCCGCGTATTCGGTATACATCGCCGTCATCCGGTCATTCATTTCGTACAAATCGGCGTAGGCCGTATGCAGAAAGTCGATCAGCGTCATGCCGTCTGGAATATCGGCGTACTGATCCAAATACCCAATGTGGGTTTTCTTTTGCCATTTCACGGACCCCGTTAACGGGAGCTCCTGGCCGGTAATAATTTTAATTAAGGTTGACTTCCCAACCCCGTTTTGCCCGACGACACCCATGTGTTCGCCTTTTTCTAGGGTAAAACTGGCGCCTTCGTAAAGCTTCTTATCTGCGAAGCTCATGCTGAGGTCGTCAACTTCTAATAGTGGCACTGTTTGTCCCTTCCCTTCTTCTCTCAAGCCGAAAAAAGCCCCGACAACGTCAAGGCCTTTAGCTAAACCTATATTAGGTAGTAACTTACCACGAAAACCGGGGGTTCGTCAACTTCCTGGCCTAGGGCGCCCACCTATTTTATGCTATAATGATTAAAATTTATGCCTAAAGGACTGACACTTCATGAATATTCGTAACATTGACCACCTCACCTTAACTGTTAGTGACGTGGAGCATGCCGTGCGCTGGTACCACGAGGTCTTTGACCTGCCCATCATCGAATTTGACGATGGTCGCCGCGGCGTGAAGCTGGGCAAACAAAAAATTAATTTCCAACAAAGCGACCAGCTCCATTTACCCGTCGCTAAGCACCCCACGGTCGGTGGCGCCGACTTCGCCATCATTGCGACCGACCCACTCGCCAATATTTTATCCCACCTCACCAACTATGCGGTGGAAATCGTCGACGGCCCCGTGACCAAGCAAGGTGCTCTGGGCCCCATGACGTCAGTCTACGTCCGCGACCCCGACGAAAATCTGATTGAAATCGGCAAATACGACCAGTAGGAGGCGGACCCGTTCATGACTAAATTGACCCAATGGTTGGCGGCCGGTGGCGACTGGCTGGTGCGGTGTCTCAAGTGGGTGGGCTTTTTGGCCATCTACTTGGGCGACACCCTCCTGCTGTCCATGGCGACCAGTCAGTCCCACCATCCCCAAGTGGCCACGCGCCTGATTGGGGTCATGCTGATCTACTCGGCCTTGCTGCTGGCCTTCTTGACCTGGCGCTACTGGCAACAGATCAAGCGAAGTAACCCCCGCCACATCGGTAAGTCCCGTTTCACGACCAAACGCAGTTGGCAACTAGCGGGCCTGTTTGTCCTGATGCTGGCGATTCAATTCGGCTGGAACCTCCTGATCAATTTCCACATCTTGAGTAGCCCCGCCAACCAGACAGAACTCAACTCCCAGATCCTGCAACTGCCATTTTGGAACCTGGCCTACGCTATCTTACTGGCGCCGTTCGTGGAGGAAATGATTTTCCGCGGCATCTTCTTGAATTACTTCTTCCGGCAAGACTCGCGGGTCATGAACTTCCTGGGCGTCTTCATGTCGGGGATGATCTTCGGCATGATGCACGTGATGAGCTTCACGCCCACGCTGTTCATGTATGCGGCGCTGGGCTGGGTGCTGGGCTTCACCTACCTGAAGTTCCGCGACCTGCGCTACAACGTGACGCTGCATTTCTTGAACAATGCGTTGTCGTTGCTGGCATATATTTAAAACCGAAAACAGCCGGTACTCGTCTCACTTCAGAGATGACGTACTGGCTGTTTTTTAACTAAAGATTGCAAGTGAAATGAACGCGCTAATTGCGGTGAAGACGGTGTTCCGACAGCTGAATTTGGTGAAACCAGGCGCCTGCGTCAGCCAGGGTTCCGCCTGCTCTGGGGAACGCCTCCAGCCTGAGGGGCGGTCTTCCGGTTCGCTTGAAAGCCTGACAAAGCCCGTCAGTCTCTCAAGTCGTCCCGCGCTGTAGGCTGAGACAAAACCTCAGCCAACACCGCCGACCCAGATGGGGCCATCCCTGGCTGCCTCCGGCAAGGTATCGTCTATCAGCAACATTGCGTTAATGATAGACTAATCGCCAATGTAGTTACCACCTGGGGTTAAGGCAAACGTCATTGACAAGCACTACCGTAGCCGTGAGTTCGCCAAATATGGGTTCAGCCGCTTAACAAGAGTGTGACGACAGGCGGTTAACTGGCGAGCATTAACGGTGCTAGGCGGATAATCCCGGTCTTGGATTATTTGCCTAGCAGTGTTAAGCAGAACCAGTTGCCTGTTGGCGCACGTTTCGGCCATGAGGCCACTTTGAGACGCGACTTTCGGCTCAAAGCGAGGTGTCGAGACCGCTCTTTGGCTCGCGTTCCAACCCCTATTTGGCGAACGGTAGGCGGCCAGTTCGCATTTTGAGCTTGTGAACGACTATCTTTAACGTCACGAAGTACATGAACCAGTAGTTCCAGCAAATTTTGCTGCACTCTGAATGACAATTCGCGATGTCATTACAATTTCTCCCCCGTCAGACCATCATTCCGCAAACAACGCCATCAACTTATCCTGTTGTAGATTGGCCTTGGCCGCCCCGCGGACGTCGAGCTTGATCTGGCCGTCTTGGACCATGACCAGCCGGTTGCCATAGGCCAAAGCATCGCTCATCTTGTGGGTGATCATCATCGTGGTCAGCTGATGCGTCTCCACGATCGTCTGCGTCAGCGCCATGACCTGACGGCTGGTCTGGGGGTCCAGGGCCGCCGTGTGCTCATCCAGTAACAACAAGTCCGGATGGCTCAACGTGGCCATCAACAGTGACAGCGCCTGGCGTTGGCCGCCCGACAGGTACTTGACCTGCGTCGTTAATCGGTCCTCTAGCCCCATGTTCAGACTTTTAAGCAATTCCCGATACGTGGCGTCCTGACTGGCCTGGCGGTAGCGGCGCAGGCTCATACTGCCGGTGTGGCGCTGAGCCAACGTCAGGTTCTGGGCCACGCTCAGTTCCCCCGCCGTGCCCAACTTGGGGTCCTGGAAGACGCGTGACAGCCATTTAGCACGGTAGGCCACCGATTTTCGGGTAACGTCGTGGCCAGCCAAGGTCAATTGGCCCGCATCGGCTGGCAGCGTGCCGGCAATCGTGTTAAGCAGCGTCGATTTGCCGGCCCCGTTATTGCCGATGACCGCAACGAAATCGCCCGGTTCAATCGTCAGACTGACATCCTTCAAGACGTGGCGCTCATTTACCGTCCCGGGAAAGAAGACCTTCTGGAGATGCTTGACGCTTAAGACTGCTGGTTGTTGATTCATGTTCATCGGCTCCAATCTGTTTGAGGTAACGTTTCAGCTGTTGACGGGTCTTGACCTTGGTCCGCAAAATCGGCAAGCAAATGACCACGACCAAGATGATGGCGGATAAAATTTTCAAATCGTCGACCGGGAAACCTAAGCCCATGGCGACGGTCAATAAGAAGCGGTAAATGATGGCGCCCACGACCATGCCGCTCAAGCGCACCCACATCTGCCGACCGTGCAAGAAGATCTCGCCGACCAAGACGGAGGCCAGCCCAATCACGATGGTGCCGATGCCCATGCCAATGTCGGCATAGCCGTTGCTTTGGGCGATCAAGGCCCCGGACAAGGCGATGCAGCCGTTGGAGACCATGTAGCCCAAGATCACCATTCGGTCCGTGTAAATGCCGTTGGCGGCACTCATGGCCGGGTTATCCCCGGTCGCCATCAGTGACAACCCTAGTCGCGTCTTGAACAGCCAGATCAAGAGCGCTATCACGACGCCGGTCACGACTAACCCCACCACGATGGTCTGCAGATCACTGGACCAGGTGGCTGGCAAGTAGTTGGTCAAGACCTTCTGCGTCAACAGCGGCACGTTGGATTTGCCCATCACGTGCATGTTGATGGAGTACAGGCCGGTCATGGTCAGGATGCCGGCCAGCAGTGACGGCATGTGCAGCTTGGTGTCGAGCATCCCGGTGACCCAGCCCGCAACACAACCGGCAAGAAAGCCCAGTAAACTAGCGACCACGGCCGATTGTCCGCTCAACATGGCACTCACGGTGACCGCGGCGCCCAACGGAAAGCTCCCTTCGGTGGTCAAATCGGGGATATCTAAGATACGAAACGTCAGGAACACGCCAATGACGAGCGGCGCCCACAGTAAGCCCTGACCGATGCTGGTGATTAACATAACGGATTACCCCTTTCTTACGGCTTGGTGATCTGACTTGGCTTCAACCCAATGGCCTTGGTGTTGGCTTGGTTGATGTAGAGGTGAAGTTTCTTCGACGTTTGGACCGCCATGGTTTGCGGCTTTTGCTTATTTTCTAAGACGTTGTACGCCATCTTCCCGGTCTGCTTGCCCAAGTCATAGTAGTTGATGCCGTAAGTGGCGGTACCGCCGTCCTCGGCCATTTCAATCGATCCGGTCACAACGGGCAACTTAGCTGCCTTGGCCTTGGCGCCGATGGTCTTCATGGCGCTGGCCATCAGGTTGTCGGTCGGTAAGTACAGGCCAGAAACCTTGCCCGTCAAGCCGGCTAAGACGCTGGCGACATCGTTGGTGCTGGTGGCGCTCACGACCTTTAGGTTCAAGTGGTGCTTCTTGGCGTAGGCCTTGGCCAGCTTGACCTGAAGCACGGAATTTTCTTCGGAGGAGTTGTACATAATGCCCAGCGGTTTATTGCCGGTCGTCAGGCTCTTCAACAGTTTCAGCTGCAGGCCCACCGGCGTTAAATCACTGGTCCCACTAACGTTGGTCTGCGGCTTGGCGTTGGCCTTGACCAACCCGGCCGCTTTGAGATCCGTGACCGCCGTGACCAAAGTGGGCGTCGTGGTGGTCTTCTTGGCGAGTGCCTGGGCCGCCGGTGTGGCAATGCCTAGCAGTAAATCATTCTTTTGTTGAACCAATTGCTGGCTCATGGTATTCAAATTGGCCTGGTCGCCCTGGGCGTTTAAATAGTGATACGTCACCTTGGTCGACTTGCCGTGGGCCTTGAGTTCGGCCTTTAACCCGGCCTTAAAGCCTTGGCGCGCCTCATCTAAAGAGCCATGTTGCACGACCTGTAAGATGCCGACGTTAAGACTGTCTGATTTGGCACTGGATGTTTTGGTCGAACAGCCGGCCAGAACCAGCCCGAGACCGAGTAACGCGAGACTACTTGCTAATAATTTTTTCATTGTGATTTCCTCCTGTGAATGCTGCTGAAATTTAAAATGGGTAAATCTCACCAAATTTTTCGCAAGTGGCTTGCGTCCAAGCCGCCCTGGTCAATGCCAGGAAAACAAAAAACACCAGACAGATTCTGAGTAGAATCTACCTGGTGTTATCGGGCCCGATATATTTCTCCAGATAGATTACCCGTATCTATCTGGCGCTAAGTTCATGCTGAAAAACTTTAGCTATTCGATAGATACAAACGCAGTTGTGCGGCGCGTTCGTATCCAACGAGGTGAATACAAACGCTATCTAAAGAAAAAGCTAAAGGCAAATTGGCTATTTAAATGAGTTCGGTAATGAAGTTGCATGATGGCAAGCTCCCTTTCATTTATCAATTTACATCTTTCAGTTAACCATGAAAAAATAAGACTGTCAACCCTGAATTTTAATTTAATTCTCATTTTTCAAGTGCGTTATATAGTACAAAACCGTGCCTGCGGCAGCCAAGAACTCCGGCAGATGGGTTCAGCCGTGGGAGTTCCTTTAGCGGCGCGATTCATGCCGCTTAGGGAACTGGCGTCTTTGAGACGCGACCTTCGGCTCAAAGCGAGGCCGAGACCGCACTTTGGCTCGGTCCGGTCCGCCCACCGCGTTCCAGCCCATCTTTGGCGAACGGTAAGGCGGCCAGCACGTCCCCATGCCGCCACGAAAACTGTTACTGGTCGCTAAAGTCGGTGGCTGGTTCGAGGAGGCTGCGGTAGTCCTGGCACCAGGCCAGGCCCATGGCGCCATCCCCCACGTGGACGCCGAAGCTGGGCCCGATCAACGCGACGTCAAATTTGACCGTCGGAAACCGCTTCTGCGCCCGGTCGACGGACCGTTGGGTGGCCTCGGGTTGGTCGGCATTTAAAATCGTGGCCCGCACCGGCGCGGCGCCCGCCAAATCTGTGGCCAAGGCATCGGAGAAGTCGGCCATGGCCCCCTTCACCCGCAAGGCACTGCCGGCGACGCGCATCTTACCGGACGGGTCGAAGATCAAGATGGGTTTCCCAGCCAATAGTGGCGTACTGCCGGGACTGTGGCTGGGATTGACTTCCCCAGTCCGCAGCAGCGGCTTGATGGAGTCCACCACGAACCCACTGTGCGCCGTGGCCCGCAGCTGCGTCAACCGTTCAAAGATTTGGTCCACCGTGGCCCCCCGTTCGACCAGAGCCGCGGCTAGCCGCACCTGCTCGCCCATCGTCGTCAAGATGCCGCGCGAATCCCACGGCCAGACGTGGACGCTGGTGATATTTTCCGCGTAAGCCGCTAACGTGTTCACAAACCCGGAGATGCCCAGCGACGGCCCGATCACGATGACGTCGGTCACGCCGGTTTGGGCCAAGTGATCACAAGCCGCTTGAACCGTCTTCATCGAAATCTGCGGGGCAGTCGGCACCATTTTCTTGGATTTCGACAGCCGCATCAACCGGTAGTAATCGGCCGTGCTCAGGTCCTGGTACTCGTGATATTGACGGTTGCCAAACATGATGGGCGCCGCTAGCAACGTCACGTGCCGCCGCTGTGCCTCATCAAAGTCGATGCCCGAAGACGTATCTGTTAAAACTGCAATTTTCATGGAGTAGCCCTCCTTGTCTCTGCTTTCAAGGCTGGTGTAGCCTCGCGCGACCAACCATGCCAACAAATCAACATCGTGATCAAGCGCAATTGGTTACCGTCTAGTATACCAAAATCCGCGGCCGCTAACGCAAAAATCGTGTTGGAACCGATATTAATGCAAGCGCCAACCAGTGACATACTAAATTAAAAAAATTGCTATCTAACCCTAACAGCTATCAATTGACTATCCATTAGCAATCATGTTATATTATGTCGACGAGTATTGAAGTGGAGGTTTACCCTTGTGACGTATCAGATTCTCTTTTACAGCAATGCTAAGGGTAATAATGATATCGCAACTTTTTTGACAAATTTGAGTAAAAGCCATCAAAAAAATGAGATCGCTTTAATGAAAAAAATTACCCATCAGTTAGATATGCTTACAGATTTAGGCCCTAATCTTGGTATGCCGCAGTCTAAATTGCTTAAAGGTTACGCATACCCACTCTATGAACTTCGACCACAACCTGAGAGAATATTCTATGCCGTTGTCTGGGACAACGAAATCTTACTTTTACACCATTACACAAAGCGTACAAACAAGACAGATCAGCGACAAATTACAAAAGCACTTAATAATTTGACAGACTGGTTACAACGAAAGGGGTAGCAGCAAATGTCAGAATGGACTTGGGAAAACTTTAAACCAACGATTGAAAATATAGCCCCACAAGAAATGTCAATCATTGACACCCTCAGTGCCCTGCAAGTTGAACGTATCAGGCGGGGAATTTCGCAAAAGGAATTTGCAAAGCGAATCGGCATGAAGCAACCGCAATTAGCAAAACTGGAAAACTTAGATTCTATGCCAACCTTAAGAACCCTTGACCGCTATGCCGCTGGATTGGGCCTACGCATCACCATGAGTCTTACCCCTCGCCAACCCAGCAACTAGCCAACCCTCACACCGAAAATCCCACCAAATTTGACCGAAACCACAAATTAAGGTTGACGGTCTGAAAAGGATGCCGTAAACTAAATTTATTCAATTACGGAAAGAAGGAAAAGTTATGCAACTGTCTAGCATTGAACTTAATGGACGTTGGCAAAGCCGGTAAATCAAGTCTCATCAGTGTTGATGCGACTTGAGCTCCCAGAGCGATTCTCGCATCTGCGCCGGCTAACTTTTCTGATGCAAAAGCCCGCACGGATGTTGTCATTCCGGTTTTGCGGGCCTTTTTATTTGGGCACCCAGCCGGTCTGGGTGCTTTTTTGTATCACCGACCGTTCATTCAATCCAGTAAAAGTGAGGTTATCATCATGAAACGCATGTACGGACTCATTGCGATTCTGCTCTTATTCCTCGGGTTTGCCTTCGTTCAGGAGAGTCGACCCGAATCCGCGCACCAAAAGGCGGTCCCGACCGTCGGCATTTTACAACTGCTCTCCCACCCCGCCCTAGACGCCATTCACAAGGGCATCATCCACGGGTTGGCTGAGGAAGGCTATCACGTCGGCAAGAACGTCAAGATCGATTTTCAAAATGCTCAAAACGACCAGAGTAATCTCAAGACCATGAGCGCGCGTTTCGTCAACGAACACGCCAACGCCATGATTGGGATTGCCACTCCAGCTGCCCAGGCGTTGGCCAATGCCAGCTCGAACATCCCTGTGGTGTTGGGCGCTATCACTGATCCGAAGGGCGCTGACCTGGTCAAGAGCAACACCCGTCCTGGCAATAACGTGACCGGGGTGTCCGACCAAGCGCCGCTGAAGTCGCAGCTCAAATTGATTCAACGGATCATGCCCAATATGAAGACGCTGGGCATCATTTACACCTCATCTGATGATTCCGCTACCGCGCAGTATCACCAGTTTGCGGCGCTGTGCAAGCAAGAACACGTCCGCCTCAAGGCCTACACGATTGCCAGCACCAACGACTTGAACCAGGTCGCCGAGCAAATGGTCAGTCAGGTCGACGCCATCTACGTGCCGACCGACAACACCGTCGCCAGTGCCATGCAAACGCTGGTCTCGACGGCCAACGCCAAGAAGATTCCGGTCTTCCCGGCCGTCGATACCATGGTCAAAGCGGGCGGCCTGGCCACACTGAGTATCAATCAGTACCAGCTGGGCGTGGAAACTGGTAAGATGACCGCCGCCATTTTAAAGGGCAAGAATCCTGCCACCACACCAATTCACTTTGAAAAGCGCGGGGAAATGACCATCAACTTGACACAAGCCAAGAAGTTGGGCATCACGCTTCCCGCCGACGTTGTCAAAGAAGCCAAAACCAACGGGGAGGTCTTCAAATGAGTTTAGCTGTATCCGCCATCGGTCAGGGCCTGCTCTGGGCCGTCTTAGGGGTCGGGCTGTTCTTGACCTTTAGAATTCTAGATTTTGCCGACATGACGGTGGAAGGGACCTTTCCACTCGGTGCCGCCACCGCCGTCGCTGCCATTAGTCAGGGGATGAACCCCCTGCTGGCCACCCTGCTCGCCTTCGTCATCGGGGCGCTAGCCGGCCTGATCACCGGTCTGCTCTACACCAAGGGCCACATCCCCATCCTGTTGGCCGGTATCCTGGTCATGACCGCCTGTTACTCGGTCAACCTGCGGATCATGGGCCGGGCCAACGTGTCTTTGCTGGGAAAAGCCACGCTGTTCAAGAACCACCTGCTCGCCGGCCTGCCACAATACTTTGACAGCGTCGTGTTGGGCATCGTGGTCATGGTCGTCATCACCAGCATCGTCATCTACTTCTTACAAACGGAACTCGGTCAAGGCTTCATCGCCACCGGGGACAACCAGACCATGGCCCGTTCGCTGGGCATCAACACCGACAACATGAAGATCATGGGACTGATGGTCTCTAACGGTCTGATTGCCTTTGGCGGCGCACTGGTTGCCCAAAACAACGGCTATGCCGACGTCAACATGGGGATCGGCATCATCGTGATTGCGCTGGCCTCCATCATCATCGGTGAGGTGGCCTTTGGCGATCTGACCCTGAACCAACGACTGGTCGCCGTCACGCTGGGCAGTATTTTGTACCGCTTCGTGCTGTTGCTGGTCCTCAAGCTGGGCTTCAGTGCCAACGACCTCAACTTGATTTCCGCCATCATCCTGGCGCTATGCATGATGTTGCCGGTCTTCAAGCGCGTTTTGAACTTCAAGCACATTTTGAAACGGGGGTTGGATACCAATGACTAAACCACTACTCGAATTAAAGGACGTCGTGTTAAAGGTCAACCGCAACACGCCCGAAGAAATTACGATCTTAAATAAGCTCAACTTGACCATCAACGCCGGCGATTTCATCACGGTGCTGGGATCCAACGGGGCCGGGAAGTCCACGCTATTCAACGCGATTGGCGGCGACCTCAGCATTGACAGCGGCCAGATTCTGTTAAACGGCCACGACATCGCCCACGAATCGGTGGAAAAGCGGACCCGCTTCTTAGCCCGCGTATTCCAGGATCCCAAGTTAGGCACGGCACCGCGGATGACCGTCGCCGAAAACTTATTGCTGGCCGAACGCCGCGGACAACGGCGCGGGTTGATGCCCCGGGGGTTGAAGCATCACCTGGCCCACTATCAAGAACTGACCGCAACCATGCACAACGGCCTCGACCAACGGCTGACGACCGCCACCGGTAACCTATCCGGGGGGCAACGCCAGGCCTTGAGCTTCTTGATGGCCACGTTGAAACGGCCCGAGATCTTACTATTGGATGAACACACGGCGGCGCTCGATCCGCGGACCGGCCAGGACCTGATGCATTTGACCAACGAACGGGTCGCGCAAGATCAGCTGACCTGCCTGATGATCACCCATCACATGGAAGACGCTTTGACCTACGGCAACCGGCTGATCGTCCTGCACCACGGCCAGGTGACCTACGACGTGGCCGGTGCCGAGAAACAGGCGCTGACCAGCGAACAGCTCTACAGCTTCTTCGCTGAGATCGAATAGGCGGTGCCCCATGGAAATCGTAATCTCAAACGCCCCGTTTAACCGCGCGGCCGCCCTATCCCTACGCCAAGCCACCTTCGTGACAGAACGGGGGATTCCCCGCGACGTCGAATTCGATGACCGCGATACACCGGACCGCTTGTACGTAGTCGCCTATGACCGACCAGATTTGCCGGTGGGCACGCTACGCTTAGAACCCCAGTCACCCACGGAAATGCGCTTTGGCCGCGTCTGTACCAGTCAAGCCTACCGTGGTCAGGGGATCGGTCGCCAAGTCCTGGCCGCTGGAGAAGACTGGGCCCGCGTCCACGGCTTTACCGCTGGTCTGATCGACGGCGAACTCACAGCTCAAGCCTTTTACGAACGTTGCGGCTATCACGCTATTGGCGCGCCCTTTGATGAGGACGGCGCGCCGGTCGTGACGCTGCGAAAAAAATTTAACTGAAAACACGCCACAGACTGACAGTTGTCGATGCTGTCGGTTTGTGGCGTGTTTTATTTTCTTACTGCAAGGTTTTGCGACTGCGGCGTATGGACTCGCCGGTAAAAATCAAAGAAGTCGTCTAAGTCCGCAATTTCTAAGCAGCCTGCAAAGTACGGGTCCATCGCCTGCACTGAAGCAAAGCTGGCCGCCTCAGTGTTGAAGACGTGAAGTCCATAGTGGTGGTCGGCGTCTCGCTTGTGCTGGCAAGCTCACTATCAGAAATCGGATTAATAGGGGGAACATATCTCAGTTCCTAATTTTGCAGGGCTAACTATACCATGGCGCCCTCAACAGCACAATAAAACAGGCCAGGACAACACATCCTAGACCTGTTTTAGCCGTCTATTTTAAATAGCCGAAACGTGGGCCAATAGACAACTGGTTCCGCCTGTTGGCCCACTCTCCTGCACTACTTCTGTTTATAGGTCTTGATCAACCCCTGCGTCCCGTCGTTGCCCAGGCCGTCGTCATCGACCATGGCCTCGTACAACAACTTGGCCTGCTTGGTCGCTGGCAAGTCCAGATGCATGCGGTCGGCCTCTTGTAAGGCGATACGCAGGTCCTTTAGGAAATGCTTGGCGAAGAAGCCGGGGGTGTAATCGCCTTTTAAAATACGGGGCACGTAATTGTCCATGCTCCAGTTGTCGGCACCGCCACTGCTGAGCGTGGCCAGCACCTGAGGCAGATCCAAACCGGCCGCCTTGGCGTAGACCAACATTTCCGTCAAACCAGTCATGGTCCCGGCAATCATAATCTGATTGGCCATCTTGGTGTGCTGCCCCTTACCGGCATCTCCAAAGTAGTTGACCCGCTGGCCAATTTGTTCAAAGACCGGCAAGACCTGGTCGTAGGCGGCCCGATCACCACCGACCATGACCGTCAACGTGGCGTTCTTGGCGCCAACATCCCCGCCGGAAACCGGGGCGTCCAAAGCCAACGCGTGATGGTCGTGGGCAATGCTGGTTAATTTGACCGCCAACGCCGGCGTACTGGTCGTCATATCGACCACGACACTGTCTGGTTGAATAGTCGTGAAAATACCGTGGTCGCCGGTGTAGACGGCCTCGACATCGCTGGGATAGCCGACCATGGTCATGACCAATTTCGCCTGCTTGGCCACGTCAGCGGGTGATGCCGCCCAGGTCGCGCCCGCGTCCAACACCGTTTGCGCGTGCGCCTTGGTCCGATTGTAGACCACGACGGCATGTCCCGCCTTCAAGAGATTCAAGACAATGCCAGTACCCATGACGCCGGTACCGATAAACCCAATTTGCATAACAGTTTCCTCCTTGTTTATCACTCTTTTTATCATACCACGGACCACTGCTAGACCCAGTCGGCACGCTCACTGCCAACTGGTAGGTTTGACCATTAGCCCTATCCAAGCAAAAAAGATGACCCTCGTCAGGTCACCTTTGCCAGAATTACAATTCAGATTTTGAAGGATGCTTGACGGTCTTAGCCGCCGTCGCCCGTGCATGACGCCGCTTGCGAATCACGTGAATGATCAGCGTGATGACGATGGCGCCCAGGACCACAAAGCCAAACAGCGTTGCTGGAATCTCGATGTCGATTGCGGGAATCGAGATGAACAATTTAACGGCGATAATCCCAATCAGGATGTAGGCCATCGGTTCCAGTTCCGGAATCCGCCGCATCAAGTTCATGATAACCTCGGCGACACCCCGCATGGCCAGAATCCCAATCAAGCCCCCAATCAAGACGATGACTGGGTTGCTGGAAATGGCCAGTGAGGCCAGCACGGAGTCCACAGAGAAGATGATGTCCATCATTTCAATCTGCAAGACGACCGACCAGAACAGTGGCAGCCAGCGTTTCTTCTTATCCTTGACCAGCTTGCGGGTGTGCTTGACCCGCGTCTTGGTGAAGTACTGAAAGACCAGAAAAACCAGGTACAACGCCCCGACGACCTTGATCTCCCAGAAATTAATGAGGTAAGTCCCCAAGCCAATGATGATGAACCGGAACAAATACGCCCCCCAGATGCCGTAAAACAGGGATTTTTCCTGTTCCTTACGCGTAGGCAGAGACTGGGTCTGCGCCGCCAAAACGACCGCATTATCCACGGAGAGTAAACACTCAATCAAAACTAATGAAAAGATAATCAACCAATCGTTGCCGGATGAAATCACCGTTTCCCAATTGTGTAAATCAAAGAATGGCCCATAAAGTTGGCCAAGAAAATGTAACAATGCTGGGGTCAGCTCCTCATAACTAATTTTATATTGGAGGTAATTTTACCACACTCCCTATAAACTTGCGACCCATTAAGTGAGTTAAGCCTAAATTTTTTTGTCAACTTAGTTAGTTCACCGAATTCGATTATAAAATAAATTGTTCAAAATGTTACCGAAAAGTGACAGTCCTGTTACCCTTTCGCAACCAAACCGCGGTACTATGGAAAACACTATAAGGGGAAATGGATGATGATTGTGAAGAAAATTTTGTTAGTTCTGGGAACGGCTCTGGGTCTGGTACTGGTCGTGCCTGCCACTTTGGCACACGCCAGCAGTTACCTCAAGATCACAAGCCAAAAGTCAACCAGCTACAATGCTCGTTTTGTGAGTCAGAGTAGCCGTAATGACGGGATTTATTACTATGCGCCCTACTACACGCAACGGTCGGCCAAGACCCGCGATGCCAGCGGAAAAAACTGGCAACACCGCTTCGTCAAGGTCACCAAGGTCGCTAAGCTGTCTAACGGCACGACCTACGTCAAGTTCGCGTGGTACGGCAAAACGATTGGCTGGGTCAACCAAAAGGCCCTGCAAAAGTACAGTCGTTCGCAAAATGCCGCGGCTTTACTGAACAACGCCCATTTCCAAGGGCGCGCCATGTTATTTAACCACTACGCCACCGGGGCGAGTCGCGTCAGCGTGGGGGATGCCGACGTCTCAAGCAAGTTGGCCAACACTGCCAACACCCTCTTCCCAATTGCGTCGTTACAAAAGGTCCTGACCGGGGCCATTATCGAACAATTGGCAGCCAGTGGCAAGCTGTCCTTAACGGATAAATTAAGCAAATACTACCCAAGCGTGGCCGGCAGCGGCAACATCACCTTGCGGCAGTTGCTCAACCACCGGTCCGGTATCGACATGAACGAAACCACGCCGGATACCTTGTTGACTAGCCAGGCCTCCGAGCTGAACTACACGCTCGATCAGCTGAAGAGCACCGGGTCGCAGTCGTTTAACTACACCAACGCCAACTACACCTTGCTGGCGGCGATTGCTTCCAAGGTGACCGGTCAATCCTACGACACGTTGGTCCAAAACCGCATCATCAAGCCGTTGAATCTCCAGCACACTTACGCCTGGGACGACCTGCCCAGTGACAGCGTGGTGGCCAGTGGCTACACCTACAGCAATGGCAACAGCGTGACCAACAACGTTTCTCAAAAGCTGATGTCATCTCTGCTGGGAGCCGGCAATTACTATTCCACGCCGGAAGACTACTACAAGATTCAAAAGGGCTTGCGCAACGGCAAGATTTTGACCAAGAATCAGTACTATGACTTGGCCGATAACTACAAGCTCAACTACGCCGGTGGCTTGTACCACTACAGCGGCGGCATCAAGCGCGTTCGTGGGGCTTTGAGTGGCTCCGGTTACGAAACGCTGTACTACGGCTCCGAAGGCAACAAGAAAGGCGTTATCTTATTCGCCAATCAGAAGCCAACGAAGTCGATCGACAAGCTGGGCAAGACGCTCTATGACCTGGCCCGTTACTACAATGAAAACTAAGCCTTAACGACAATCCCCGCCATCAACATCCAGTCCATGAACGTTGGTGGCGGGGATTTTAGGTTAACTTTGGCTTAAACTAATGGCTGATGGTCATGGCCTCACGTTCCAAACCGACCGCCTACCGTTCGCCAAATATGGGGTGGAACGCTGGGGGGCGGTCTCGCCGAATTGCTTTGAGCCGAAAGTCGCGTCTCAAAGTGACCTCATGGCCGAAACGTGCGCCAACAGGCAACTGGTTCCGCCTGTTGTCACACGCTATTTCAGCGGCTGGACTCATAATATCCATCGACTTTCCTATTGGAACATCGTCTGGCCCTTATCACAATCGAGTAGTCTCAAACCACAATCTGCCGGAGGAGGCCAGGGATGGCGCCAGCTGTGTCGACGCTGTAGGCAGAGGTCTTTTCTCTGCCTACAGCGTGGGACGACTTCGGAGACTTGCGGGCTAGGCAAGGCTTCGAAGCGAGCCGGAAGCCCGCCCCTTGGCTGCAGGCGTTCCCCATAGCAGGCAGAATCCCTGGCAGCCGCAGGCACTGGTTTGTGTTATGTGTCATACTGGTTCAAATTGTAAGTGGCAATGACGTTGTCGAGTTTTTTGGCGTAATCGGGATCGGTCGCGTAGCCGTTTTCCTGCAACAGCTTGGCCGCCGTTTGATAATCCGTAACCGTCTGCTTAAAGTAATTGGCCTTCAACAGCGCATCGTGATCCAAGATGGCCGCCGTCAGGCTCGGGTAATCGCGGAAGTTGGCGTGAATCTGAATCTTCTTGCCGTTCACGTATTCACTGGTCGGAAACGACTTGGACTGTCCCTGGTAACTGCCCTTGACCCCAAACGGGTTGTTGGCCTGCTGGAACAGTGCCGAGGTTCCCCAGCTGGATTCCAAAATGGCCTGGGCAATCACGATGCTGGGCAGCACCTGACCGTTTTGTTGGTAAACGCGTACGGCCGGCGCCGCCATTTTCTTGATAAATTTCCGCTGGGCTGCGGTCGTTTGTCCCATGACCGTCCCTGTGCTGGTCTGGTCCACGTGCGTCGCGCGGATGACCGTTTTGATTTGGCCCCGCATTAACAGGCCGCCGCCCAAGACCAAGAGGACCACGACAAAGATCCAGGTCGCCGTTGCGGGGTTAGTCCCAGTTTTTCGTTTGTTACGCCGTCGTTTAGGCACCCGAATCCCTCCGTTTCCGTTATAATGGAGTCAATTATACCGAGTTTTCCCCCGAGTGCTACCCGCAATGAGGAAGCCTCAAAAAAACTTAACCTTTACGAAAGGAGTCAATGGCCATGTTGTTCAGTGCCAGCCTATTTCTAATTTGTTTAGCCGCTTTACTGACCTTCTGGCAGCCTCACGGTTTGAGCTCAGCCGTGGTGACCTGCATCAGCGGCGGAATCATCATCTTGCTAGCCGGTTTTTCCCATCACGCCGGCTGGCAAGTCGTGGCCCATGTCGGTTGGGTCATGATTGGTCTAGTCGCGGCGCTGGGACTCTTCATTTTGCTGTTGATTCTCAACGTGCCCCGGCTGGTCGTCCGGAAAAATGAGCACCTGACCTACGGCGTGTTGGCCGGCATTTGGCTCTGGCTGATCTTAGGGATTGGCTGGCTTTACAACATCAGCCACGGCAGTTTCTCCGGGACGCTGTGGCCCTGGGTCACCTTCATCCCCGTCTTTAGCGTCTACATTGGCATCTTGTTCGCCGCCAGTCTGGTCGGGTTCTTGCGGGCCAATCTCTGGCGCGCCCGCAAGGCCGACACCATCGTCATCTTGGGCGCCGGCCTGTTGCACGGTGACCAAATCGGCCGCGTCTTGGGCAGTCGGCTGGACACCGCATTAGCCTTGGCACGACGCCAAAAAGGCCCCGTCACCCTCCTCGTTACGGGGGGCCAGGGACCAGACGAAACGACCACGGAAGCCGCAGCCATGGCGGATTATTTAATCGCTCACGACTGGCCTCAAGACCAAATCGTGCAGGAAACCCAAGCGACCAATACGTTCAGTAACTTACTTTACAGTCAGCGGCTGTGGGGCCAATTGCCGCACCAGGGCGGCCGGGTCGTCATCGTGACCAACAACTACCACCTTTTTCGTGCCGAACACCTGGCCAGCCAACTGGGGATTCGCTTCGGGGGCTACCCCGCGCCGACGCGGCTAGGCTACCTGCCGACCGCTTGGGCCCGCGAGTTTCTAGCCATCATTATGTTACACCCCCGCCTGCACCGCAGCGTCTTGGTCGGCCTGATTGCGACGAACATCTTGTGGTTCTTGATTTAGCGGGTTGTTGCCCGCTTCACATTGGAGTCTGGCCGCCTACCGTTCGCCAAATATGGGTTGGAACACTGGGGAGGTGTTCCCCAGAGCAGGCGGAACCCTGGCTGACGCAGGCGCCTGATTTCCCCAACTCCAGGTGTCAGAACACTGTCATTAATCAGCACGTTAATTTCACTTTCAACCTTCAGACGCTTAATTCAATGCCGTCACGCTCAACTGATTGGGAACGTTGTAGAATTTGGGCTTCGTCCAGTTTAACATTTCCGGCGTCAAGCGCAACTGGACCGTGTCCAAGCGATTGTAGGGCTGGAAATAATACGTTAACGACTCGCATACCGTGGCGGCGCGGTAGACGGAATACGTCGGCCGATACTGGGAGCTGCGCGGAACCGTGACGCTGTCCAACAAGTGCCAGGCACTGATGATGGCCTCGTCCTCGTCGGCGGGCAGGTCCGCGCGTTCCTTGTAATATGCCGCCCGGACGAAGCGCCCGCCCGGCGTGAAGGAGCCACTGGGGACCGGTTTGCCAGAGAAGCGGCCGGTCGTGACGCGCGGTGCGTTCAACGGCACCGTACCGGCTTGAAAATCGTCGGTGTAGTTCACGTACTGGCCCAGCCGTTTCAGCTGTAGCTCGAAGTCCTTACTGTTGGTGACCACGCCCAGCGGATTCTCACGTACGCGCATGGGAAAATGCGTGGGTTCAATGACCACGGTCCGCCCCGTCCGGTCAACCACGGCGAAGTGCAGCTCAGAATCGCCAATGTTATTGACGGCAAAGCGGTTGGTCATCAGTTGGATCTCGTCGATGTGGGCCTCAATGTCCGCAACCGACGCGTAGTGACCCAATAGATAAAATGAAAATTCATACGGTGCCAAGTGGACTTGCCCGGGCGTCGGCGTATCTACCAGATTAGAGCCATTGGCAAACGTCAGCTTTTGCACGCTCAATCCCATTTCATTCACACCGTCGGAAACGTCAATCTCATGATCGTGCGCCCCACCACCGCCAATCATGGCGTAGCGGTTAGTGTGCACGGCGTTGTCATATAGGCCCTGCCATTGAAAGTTACGGGGCACAAACAACGGCTGCACGTACAGCGCGTGCCAATCCATGGTTCGCGCCAAGATGTGACTGCCATCCTTGGCAATTTGTAAAATACTGGTACACACGGGTCTCAGCCTCCTTTAAAAGTGAGCAAAAAGTCGGCCACCGCAAGAAGCGATGACCGACAACTTTATGCAGTTATTCTATTTTAAGCGAAATTAATCCCACCATCAACAATAATGGCTTGCCCGGTAATGTAATCGGACTTCTTGTCAGCTAAGAAGGAGACCAAGTTGGCCACGTCAGCAGGTTGTTCACCCCGACCTAAGGCAATGCTGTCAATGTTCTTCTGTAAGGTTTCCCCTTCAGGAACGTTGTAGATCTTCGCCATGCGCTTATCGATTTCATCCCACATTGGCGTCAACACGATGCCTGGGCAGTAAGCGTTGACCGTGATCTTGTCCTTGGCCAATTCCTTGGCAGCGGCTTGGGTCAGGCCCCGAACAGCAAATTTCGTCGCGGAGTAAGCCCCCAACATTTCAAACCCTTCATGGCCGGCAATGGAAGAAGCACTGATGATCTTCCCACCGGTGCCTTGGGCCTTGAACTGTTCCGCAGCGGCTTGGATACCAAAGAAGGCGCCCTTGATGTTAACGTCTAAGATTTGGTCCAGGTCTTCTTCGGAGGTTTCGATGACGGGGTCAATCTTGGCGATCCCGGCGTTGTTGACCATCACGTCCAAATGCCCCATGTCCGCAACCACGTTCTTCACTAAGTCAAACATAGCTTGCTTCTTGGAGACGTCGACGAAGTAACCCTTGGCACCGTTCCCCACTTCAGCGGCAACCGCTTCAGCATGTTCTTGGTTCAGGTCAGCCACAGCCACTTGTAAGCCGTCGGATGCCAGTTGTTTCACGATTCCGGCACCAATTCCTTGGCCACCACCGGTAACAATCGCAACTCTAGTCATATGCAAACACTCCTTCTGATTTGTGAATTCAATTGGAACACTCTTATTAAACCACACCAGTGAAACCGCTTCAATTATTTTTCTAACGCTCGCCGCCACCCAGGATCATAACACCCCGAATTATCTGGGGTTCGGCAGCGAAAAATAAAAACGATCAGGCGGCTGACTTAACCAACTGATCGTTTCATTTGACCGGAGGCAAGAGTGGGACAAAAGGCGATTAGCCGGCGAGCATTTCAGCTATGTGAAGGTAAAACGAAGGAACCTGGGAGGTTTTATCCCAGACTCGACACAGGCCTGGTTTCACCAATTTTAGGTGTCAGAACACCGCGTTCCAACGCCTATCTAGTGAACGGTCAGGCGACCAGTTCAACCCAGGTTGCTGACAACTCGTCCGCCAGAGCAGACGACGGTGCGGCCTAAGCCTGTGCGTCGGTCAAAAAGGCTTGGAAACGCCGGTCGATTTCCTTCAGCCGAGCCGTCTCCCCCAAGGTGTTGGGCACGCTGGCACTGATTTTCAGGTAGGCAAACATGACCTGACTGGGATCTAGGCCCGCCTGGGTGGCCAATTGGCTGGCAAACGGGTAACGTTGGTCAGTTAACATTTTGGCAAATGGGCTCTGATAGGCTTGGTGATGCTTGGACATTGAACTCCCCTCCCTTTTTGGCTAATACAAGTAGTTATCACTTTAACAGTTTCGGTTTTGAAAGCAACTAAAGAGTTTCTTAAAGTTTGTTAAATCCGGCTTAAAACAGCCCGAACGCCGGTCATTATGGTAGAATTGAGTATGGATTGTACCCTGCTCGCACGGCAGGAATTTGGATACATAGAGGGGACTCAGATTACTTATGCAAGAACGGATTAGAAAGCTTCACCACAACCGAATCTTCGCACTCGTATTCTGGTTGATCGTGGTATTTGCGGCGATTGTTACTTTGCCGAATGTCAATACCATCATTCAGTATGATGGTCAACCACAATTGGCGAATACGAGTCAGCCCGTCAAGGCGACTCAGATTCAAAATACTTGGGGACGTAACTTGAATGGCACCTACACCGTCAACGCGGTTTTCAACAACCCAGATGGCGCATTAACGAACAAGCAATTGGCTGCGATCAACAAGACCGTCTCCAATCTGCAGAAACGCTCGAGTTATTATGGGATCCAAAAGATCACCACAATGACCAATACGCCAACCAGTAAACCGCAACTGTTCTCCAAGGATAAATCGACTGAGATCGTCCAATTAGCGGTCAGTCACAACCAGGGAACCGTCCGGCAGATTTCCGGTCAATTGACCAGCCAGATTGCGACAATTGGCTTAAAGACGTACGTCACTAGCCCAGAAATCGTGAGCGACGCGGCTAACGAACACATCGCGTCCTTCACGTTGATCGTCATCTTGATGACCTTACTGATCGCCTTAGTTGCCATGGGGATTTTATTCGCATCAATCATCGCCCCAATCATTACGTTCCTTGCCATTTTAATTAGCTATATTTCTACGCTTAGTTTGGCGACTAACCTGGCCTACCACTGGAACTTCGCGTACTCCGAGTACACGCCGATCTTCCTGTTGCTGGGGATTACCCTGTTTACGCTGTTGACCAGCTTCTGGTTCTTCCGCGACTTGCGTAACCACATCGACGACGGCATGGAAAGTCAAGAAGCCACGTCCAAGGTGATTCAAAACCTGGGCTACCGCATCTTGATCAGCACCCTGAGCTTAACGCTAGCCTTCGGGAGTCTGATGTTATTTGACTTCTCGTCCATTCGGGCTTACGGCCTGCTGGGCATCGGCTTTGCCATCACAGGGATCGCCAGTGTTACCCTGATTCCGGTCTTTGCCGGGATGTTGGGTGGTAGCCTCTTCTGGCCAAAGAAGACACGGCCAAAATTAAAGGACCACAAGCTTTGGCACAGTCTGGCGCGCTTCGGTCTGTGGCAACCCTGGATTGCCATCCTGGTCGTCATTTACCTGATCGGCCCATTTGCCTATGGCTACCGCAACCAACTCAGCTATGATAACGCAACGGATATTCCAAATAACCAAGCCGTGCAGGGTGCTCGCGTCTTAAGTGCTCACTTTGGTCAAGGGAAGGCCACACCGGTCACCCTTTACCTGCAAGCGAACAAGCGTCTCGATAATCAAAATCAATTGTTCCAGTTGGATAATCTGACCAAGAAGCTGCAGGCCCAACCCGGCGTTGCCAGCGTCACGTCCGTTACCCAACCGGGTGGTCAACCGATCACGCAGTACTACGCCTCAACTCAGTTAGGCAACCTGAACAATGAACTGACCGGTATCGTGGGGCAATTGGGCACCGTGCGTAACGACCTGAAGTCGGATAGCAACAACCTCCGGCAAAAGACGTTGCAAAGCGAAGTCAAGCGCCTGCAAAAGCTGGCCTCCCAAACCAATAGTTTGGTCACCGACAGTAGCTCCTTACAAGGGGCGTTACAAGCGGCCCAGGCCAAGTCATCCACGGCAACGACCAGTTCTTCGTCTAAGCAAATCAAGCGCTACATCAGTCAACTGCTGTCGGTCAACTCTCAGTTGAACGCGGCACTGTCGACTCTGAGCACCTTGACCAGTGACATCACCACGTCCAACACGGATGCCACGGCCGCCCAAAGTAACTTGAGCAATTACGCCAACACCATCAAGGCTGTCAACAGTAGCCTGAAGGATTCCCGTAAGCAAGTTACCAGCATGCAAAAGTCATTGAACAAGATGTACCTGTACCTGAGTGGTTTACAGAGTTCTGAAGCTGCCAAGTCGTTGTACCTGTCACCGACGCAAATTGCCAGCGGTGATTTCCAACAATCCTTGGTCAACTTCACGGACGAAAAGGTCCAATCCACTTACTTGACGATCACCTTAAAGCACGCACCAAATGCCAAGGATACCGCCAAGACGCTGACCCAACTGAAACAAGTGGCCAACGCCCAATTACGTGGCACGGTGCTGGAAGGCTCACCACTGACCTTTGCCGGCCAACCAGCCACGACCGCCACGATTCAAAACCAGTTCCAACACGACTTACCACGGGTCTTGGCCTTGGTCTTCGGCATCACCTTGATCCTGTTGATCATCTTCAGTCGGTCCCTGCTGCAAGCCAGCTACTGGTTCTTGACCTTCCTGGCATCCACTGCGGCCAGTTACCAACTGACCCATCTGTTGATGAAGTGGTTGACGGGTAACGGCGACTTCAACTGGCAAGTGCCACTGTTAGCCTTCGTTCCGGTCACCGTCTTAGCCGTCGTTGAATTGACCCAGTTAGCCTTGAGCTACCGGTTAAACGACGCCCCACTCCTCGACTGGTTATTGCCAGGGATTCACGAGGTCGGCCAAACCATGCGCCATTCCCTGTTCATCATCATCGCCGGGGTCTTAGGCCTGTTGGTCGCCGAATCACAGACGTTGACGGCGGTTACCCTGATTACCATTCTCACGGCAATCATCTTCAACCTGACCTTACCAATCATGGCTGCGGCCTTTGGTAAGTTAGCGGTCATCCTGCCGGCCCAAAAGCCCCATGATTTCCACATGCCACGGCGGAAGAAACGGCAAAAGCGCGCTGATCGGCCAATCAAGTCTGTCACAAGTGATGAGACCAAATCGACTGACGATAACGACGCTAAATAAATGAATAAGTTTGCTGAAAGTCACTGACTGCGGTCGGTGGCTTTTTTGTTTGCGCTACTTCAAGCGTCCTTCCCCACTGCCTCAGCGTATGTACCAGGCCATTAAATAAGTTATCCCCCACCAGTTAGGACGCGCCCCAGCCCCGCTCAGGCCCCGATCACGGCAGACTAAAAACGACTGCACGCCGGTTACTCACCGAAGCTGCAGTCGTTTTGCGTGGGTCTAAAAAGGGTTGAAAGTAGCATTGACGCGTAGATTACCAGAGCAGTGGTGTTCTGACACCTAAAGCTGAGGAAACCAGGCACCTACGACAGCCGGGATTTCGCCTGCTCTGGGAAACACCTCCAGCCTGAAAAGCAGTCTTCCGGTTCGCTTGAGAGCCTGGCAAAACCCGCCAGTCTCTCAAGTCGTCCCGCGCTGTAGGCTGAGACAGCTGGCTCCACCACGCCCAGGGTTAGCTCCGGGCTGGACGGCGGAAGAGTCGCCAGCCCGTGATGACCGTGGCCACCAGACAAATGGCCAACGAGACCATGAAAGCCACACGCATGCCGGCGATAAAGATCTCCGGATGCGCCGGCAGGTACGCCGTGACCCGGCGCCCGGCGTAGTGACTCATGGCGCTGAACAGGACCGTGGTCGCAATGGAGATACCGATGATCATGCCCAGCTCCCGGGCCAAGGCGTTGATACCGCCCGCGACACCCAGGTTTTGGACCGGCACGGAACTCATGACGATCGAGTTGTTGGGCGACATGAAGATACCATTCCCCAGGCCGACCAACCCGATGAAGAACATGAAGATCCACAGCGGTGTGCCCAGGTTGGCCAAAATGTAGCCGACTTGACTGATGGAGATGAGGACCAGCCCGATAAACGTCAGGAGTTCCGGCCCAATCTTATCAGACACCGTCCCAGCAATCGGCGCCACGACGACTTGGACGATGGGAAAAGTCATCAGTGCGTAGCCGGCGTAATTGGCCGCCATCCCCCGGGCATTTTCCAGATAGAACGGCGCAATCACGTTGAAGAAGAAGTTGGCCACGAAGATAAGAAAGGCGCAAAGAATGCTGATGCTGAAGCGTTTATTTTTAAATAATTGCAGCGCTAAGATCGGATCATCCACCCGCAGCTCCAATCGGACAAAGACCACCAAAGCCACGATGCCGATGACGAACAGTCCCAAGATGAGGGGTTGCGTGAAGCCGATTTCTTGGCCGATAAAGACCGCGGCAAACAGGCTGACCATGATGACGGCAAATAAGCTGGCCCCTGCCCGGTCGATGGGCGCGCGGGTCACCGTGATGTCGCGCGGCAGGATGCGTTGGCCGATGAACCAAGCCACCACCCCGACCGGCACGTTGATCCAGAAGATGTAGCCCCAATGGAGGTGGGCCAAGATGAGACCGCCGACGCCAGGTCCGGCAATACTGCCGAGGGCCACGAAGGACCCAATCATCCCCAGCGCCCGTCCCCGTTCACTGAACGGAAAGACTTCGGTAATGATGCCGTTGTTGGTGGCCATGGTCATGGCGGCTCCCACGGCTTGAAGTGCCCGCGCGACCAACAGGAAGGCCAGGCCCGCGCTGAACCCACACATCAGGGAACCCAGAATGAACAGGACCGAGCCCATTTTAAAGATGCGAATCTTGCCGCGCGTATCCCCCAGCTTACCGAAGACCAGCAGCAAGGCGCAGATGACGATCAGGTAGATCGACACGACCCACTCCGCTTGGTTCATGGGGATGTGCAGGTCACGACTCATGACGGGCAGGGCAATATTGACGATGCTGGCATCCAGCGTTGACATGAAGGTGAAGAGGCACACGGCCACTAGGATCCACCAGCGGTGCTTTTGAATCTGCGGATCATCCGCAAAGGTTTTAACGTTCATTTCAAATTCGCTCCCTTATCCAAATCTGCCAGGCGAGCGGCGATCCAGTCGGCCTGTGCCTGCGCCCGTAATTGTTGTAGCTCATTGACGCCCAGGGCATCGACGACATCCAGTGGGACCATTCGGGGGTGATCCGTTAAATACGCCCGGACCGCCGCTAAATTGACCAGTTGCGCCTGACTAAAGGCCTGGAAGTCGCGTAACACAGTCTGTTGCCCCGCCGCGTCGAGAAGATGTAAAAAATTACATTTAATCTGAAAGGCCAGTTGCGCTTGCTTATTGATGGTGACCGGTCGTAAGACTAGCCGTTGAAAATGCGCGCGTCCCTGGGCAGTCAACGTGGCCGCCCGTTTGGACCGCGAGCCCGCGCCGCTAGCCAAGACAATGTCACCGGCCCGATTCAGCCGGTCCAGCAGCGGGTACAACACGCCGTAACTGACGGTTTGTTCCTGCCCGACCACGGTGACCAGGGCCTTACGCAGCTGATAGCCCGCCATATCGTGGTCCATCAGTTGCCCTAACACAAATAATTCGTACACACTGTTCCCTCTTTTCTGCTTGCCTAGTATAATCTATCTGGCCGATACATGCAATAGGGCAAAAAAATAGCCATTTCTGATTGGGAAATGACTGTTTGTACCCGCCTATATCAAGCAACTCAAATGACTATTCTGGCTCCGCCTGTACCAGCCGCTGGGCCTCCGCGTTGGGCAATAACCGGTAGCGAATCGGCCCCTCATCCGGCACGATGGCTAGCAGCGTTTGCTCGGCATCAAAGGCACCCAGATTCAAGGCCATCTCCCCGTCGACCTTGGCGAAGCCCTTCAGCCCCGCCGTCACAAAGTGGTGAATGTATTTCATCCGGTCCTGGCGCTTATCTGCCTGCTTGGCGGCGCCAGCTAACGTGAAGCCTTCATCCAAGAAATATTTGATCAGCGTGACCCGCACGAACGTCTTAAACGTGTACACACGCGCCTGTTGGCCGTCGTCACGTTCACGGGCGGAGATCAGCCCCTTCTTTTCCCAGTACCGTAACTGTCGCGCTGAGACTTCTGTCATGGACGCCAGCTCCCCGATGCGAAAGACTAGGCGTTGAACATCGAAATATTGCCGCGCTTCATTTGAAAATTGTGCCATTTACTCAGTTCCTCCCCTTAACGCTTATGTAAACTAAGTTACCAATAATGTGAGCTAATAGCAAATTTTACCCCCCAATCACTCATTTATGGGCAAAAGTAATGATTTGTTTAAGACATTTAACAGCTCTGCAACTGGCTTGTTACATGTTTGTCATATTACATTGCTATTCTAGAACTTGTAAAATTCATGAGGGGTGTTTATTAGGATGAAAAAATTTATTAAAACAATCGCAGCAAGTGCTTTAGTTTTCGTTGGCTTTTTCGCTTTTAATGCTAGCAACACCACGACCGCTTCGGCCGCTACCAAAAGTGACTTCACGTCTATCTACAAGGTGGCCAAGTCACACTTAGGTGCCCGTTACGTTTACGGTGCCACTGGTCCTTCTGCATTTGACTGCTCTGGCTTTACCAGCTACATCTACAAGAAAGGTGCCAGCGTTACTTTACCACGGACTGCACAAGCCCAATACAATGCTTACAAGCACGTCAGCTACAAGAACATCAAGAAGGGTGATTTGGTCTTCTTCGGTGGTAGTGCCTACTCCATCTCCCACGTCGGGATGTACATCGGTAAGGGCAAGATGATCGACGCCCAAAACCGCGGGGTCGTTCGCGAAGCCGTTCACGCGCCATGGTGGCACGCTGTTGGTTACGCTCGGGTGAACACGTCTAACGCTGATTAATTAACTGGTAACCCGTTCAGTAAACACCTCATGAATTCATCTGAACGTAAAAAATATGACACGTTACGCACTGGCTAGAGGCCGGTGGTAGCGTGTTTTTTTGTGTGCAAAAAGGAGCCTGGGACAAACCTTCCAGGCTCCTTTCACTCCATACATAGCTGAAACGTCCGCCCCAAGGCAACCGCTTCCGCTCTCCTCTTTACAATATAGCTAACTTATTTTCCCGCATACCGCACCGTCTGATGCTGAATGCCAGCTTCTTCAAACGGTTCGCCGATAGGTTCAAAGCCGAGTTCTTTGTAGAAATCCATGGCCGTTAGCTGGGCATCCAGCTCGACGTGGGCCACGTCTGACTTCTTGGCGTCCTTGATGATTTGCTTGATCAATTCCGCTGCGTAGCCGTGCTTGCGTTGGTCAGCGACCGTGGCCACCCGCTGGATCTTCACCCGGTTGCCGGCCAGCATGTCGATTCTAGCCGTGGTGACGGGTTCATCATCCACATAGCCAACGTAGTGCATCTTATCCTCGTCGGTCCCGTCCAGCTCTACTTTCGGGTCAATCCCCTGCTCTTCAATAAAAACATCCTTACGCATCTGCAGGGCATCCTTAAAGACCGGATTCAATTTACCCCAAGCCATTCTAATTTCCATCAAACCATCCTCGCTTAATCTTTTTGGTTGTAGCTTAATACCTGAATATCATCAGGCGTTAATAATAATTTGGTCACACTACCATTGGCGGGCCGCACGCTGAGATCGTACTTGCCTTGACCGTAGCGTTCCATCAGGCTCAGCAGCGTATTGCCGTGACTGATCATCAAGACGTTGTCGCCGTCGTTGAGGTCCGGGTTGTGGCGAATCAGGTCAAAGCCTTGGTCTACCCGCGCCCAGTATTCATCGTTGTTTTCGGCTTGACGAAACGGGTCGGCTTCCTTCAAGAAGTCCTTGGCCTTGCCAATCGAGTATTTTTCTTCAATCGCCTTAAATGAGGGTACCCCATGTGGCGCGCCGGCAACGTACCAGGCCTGGGCCATGTCCGTGCCTTCGTAATAACCGTAGAACTCTTCTCTAAAGAAAGACGCCGTGGTCAATTGCGCGGCCGGTTGGGAATGGTTGGCAGCTAAAATGGTCTTAGCCGTCTGTTCCGCGCGGGTCGTGTCACTGCAGTAGGCTGCCGCAAATTGCACGTCTGCGAGCCGTTTGCCAGCCCCTTCCGCATCCGCGATACCCGCTTCGGTCAGGGGTGAATTACTCCAACCTTGAAGTTTATTGTAGATGTTAAAATACGTTTGCCCGTGACGGACCACGTACAGCGTGAGTTGTTTCGTCATAATCTAGTCACACCTTTCATCTGAATATACCTCTAGTGTACCAAAGATACTGCGATAGCGGTTACAATTTTCCAGCCTGACTTAAAGTTTTCCTAAACTTCTAAGAAAACCCCGTCGTGACTGCCAAAGTTTGCTACCATTAGGCAAATACGGGGTTTTTTACCCGGTCAGCGGACGTGTTTATATGATAGTAGAAACCAATTGCCCCGTCATCTGACTGCCCCACCAGCCCCGATCACCATCATGGCTGGATCTATGGTAAAATGAGACTACTTTATCTGCACAGAAGGAGCGAACGAACGTGGAACGTTTCAAAAAAATATGGGCCAGAACTGGGACCCGGATGGGCTTTGTCACCCTGATGGTCATCTTGTTTTGGCTGAAGACCTTGGTCGCCTATTTCGTCGACTTCAAGCTAGGACTCAGCGACCCGTTTCAATTCCTGATCCTGCTCTTGAATCCCCTAGCAACGACCATCCTGCTCTTCGGGTTGGCGCTATACTTCAAACGCGCCCGCTTCTTCTACCCGTTTTTATTTCTGATCGACATCCTGAACACCCTGTTGCTGTATATCAACGTCATTTACTTCCGGGAATTCACGGACTTCATGACTGTTAGTACGATGCTGGGCTACTCTAAGGTCGACCAGGGACTGTCGGGGAGCTCGCTGGCCCTGACCTCGCCGCACGACATTCTGTATTGGCTGGATCTCGTGGTGGTGCTGGTCTTGATGGCCACGCGGCGCATCTACATCGACCCGCGGCCACTGAACAAGCGCGTCGGACTGGCCGTCACGTCGAGCGCCCTATTGCTCTTCACGGTCAACCTGACCATGGGCGAAATGGACCGGCCGCAACTGTTGACGCGGACCTTTGATCGCACCTACGTGGTCAAGTACCTGGGGCTGGACGCCTTCACCGTGTACGACGGCATCAAGTCGCAGCACACCAGTGAATTGCGCTCGCACGCCAAGAAATCCGAGCTCAGTGGTATTTTAAAATACGTCCACAAAAATTATGCCGCGCCGAACAAGAAGCTCTACGGGGTGGCAAAGGGCAAAAACGTCATCATCATTCACCTGGAGAGTTTCCAACAATTCCTGATCAATAAGAAGATAAACGGCCAAGAGGTCACGCCATTTTTGAACAAGCTGTACAAGAGCAAATCGACCTACAGCTTCGACAACTTCTTCCATGAGGTCGGCCAAGGCAAGACGTCCGATGCCGAGACCATGCTGGAGACCGGGACGTACGGCCTGTCGCAAGGCTCGCTGTTCACCCAACTGGGCAATGACAACACCTTCCAGGCGGCGCCCGCCATCTTTGATCAGGCCGGCTACAGCACCGCGGTCTTCCACGGCAACGTCGCCAGCTTCTGGAACCGTAGTAGCACCTACAAGAACCTGGGCTACCAGTACTTCTTCGATGCCAGCTACTACGACACGTCTGGGGACAAGTCGCTGGGTTACGGCCTCAAGGATAAGCTGTTGTTCAACGATTCCGTAAAATACCTGCAGCATCTCCAGCAGCCATTTTACGTGAAATACCTGACCGTCACCAACCACTTCCCGTTCACCCTGGACAGCGAAGATTCCAGCTTCAAGACGCCTAACACCGGGGATAAGACGGTCGACAACTACTTCAAGACCGCCCACTACCTCGACCAATCCATCAAGGAATTTTACGCCTACCTGAAGAAATCCGGGCTGGCCAAGAATTCGCTGGTCATGATCTACGGGGACCACTACGGCATTTCCAATTCCTCGAACAAGAGCCTGGCCAAACTGCTCGGCGTTAACCCGGATGACTGGAACGACTACGACAATGCCCAGCTCCAACGGGTACCGCTAATGTTTAACATGCCCGGCTACAAGAAGGGCAAGATCGAACACACCTATGGCGGCGAAATCGACGTGCTGCCGACGCTGATGCACCTGATGGGCATGAACACCAAGAAGTACATCCAGTTCGGGACCGACCTGTTCTCCAAGGCCCACAACCCGGTCGTGGCGTTCCGTAACCGCGATTGGGTCAGCCCCGAGTACACGTCGATCGACGGTACAGTTTACAGCAACAAGACCCAAGAGGAGATTCACCCAACCAAGCAGCAACAAAAACTGATCAACGCCATGCAAAAGCACGTCAATCAGGGGCTCAGCGATTCCGATTCGCTGAACCAAAAGAACCTGTTGCGCTTCTACCATCCCAAGGGCTTCAAGGCCGTCGACCCGTCCGATTACAACTATTCCGATGGGCTGCAAAAAGAAGAAAAGATCGAGAAGAAGTTAGGTCTGAAATCAACCAGCCTCTTCTCCCGCAATGGCGACAAGTCTACGCAACCGTTCTACAAGACGGATGCACCTGAGCTGGGCCACAAGACGACTGATTCCAACCGGATCAAGATTACCAACCAGGATGACACTAGCGGGAAGTAACTTTGCGCACAAACAATGCATCCGTCAACACAACATCGATTTCTAAATTAATAAAGAAGCTGTCCGTTCAATCTTAACGATTGGCCGAACAGCTTCTTTGCGTTTGTAAGAAAAACTTCTATTGTTAGAGATGGACAGACTGGGGAATTAATGTTGTTGGCTGTCGCCTTCATCGGCAGTACCAGTCAACCGCTACGCTTATCCGCGAATCTCCGGATAAGCAGTCCTACTGGCTGACCAACACAAGTAGTGGCGGTCAACCACTAATCGTAGCCGAGAGTGGAGCGAAACAGCGCTCAGCCGTGGGATTCCCTTAGCGGTGCCCCTTGCCGGTTAGGGAACGGCGTCTTTGAGACGCGGGCTTCGGCTCAAAGCGAAGGTCGAGACCGCCCTTTGGCTCGACCTATCCGCCACCGCGTTCTGGCGCTGATTTCGCGTAACGGTAAGGCGGCCAACCTGCACCACAGTCGCCAACCACCAAATTAGTGTTGGTCAGACAGTGAGGTGCTGTGGACGGGGCCGCGGCGGTCCGGGAAGTAGCGCGTCATGATGTCGCGCACCGCTACTGGCGCCTCACCATACCCCGTCGCAATCAGCGGCTGTTTGCCTGGATAGCTAACGCCGTCGCCAATCGCGTAGATGCCGGGCACGCTGGTGGCCATGGTCGAATCCACCGCAATCAGCCGGTGGTCCTCCGCCAAGTCAACGTCCCAGGCATCTAACACGTGGTGGTCCGCCGTAAAGCCGTAGCTGACGACCAAATCATCGACCGTCACTTGAGCCATTTCAGCTGACGAACCGACTTGTTTCAAGGTCACGGCTAAGCGGTCATCGCTGGTCGCCTGCAGGTCGCGAATCAAGTACGGCGTCTGCACGGTCACCGAGGAGGCCCGCAACAGGTCGACCATGTGCGGTAAGCCTCGGAATTGGTCGCGGCGGTGCAGCAGCGTGACCGATTTAGCCACCTTCTCCAGCATCAAGGCCTGGTCGATGGCCGCGTCGCCCCCGCCGGCCACCATGACGTCGTGGCCGCGGAAATGTTCCAGGTCGCGGACGCTGTAAAATAGGTGACTGCCTTCAAAGTCAGCGGCGTTGGTCACATTGAGTTTTCGGGGAGTAAAGGCACCGTTGCCGACCGCAATGATCACGGCGCGGCTCTGCGTCGTCCCAGCCGCGGTGGTGATGGCAAACCCGTCATCAGTAGCCGTGACGTTGGTGACCGCTTGGCCCGTCTTGATGGTCAACGGAAATTGGTCCAGTTGCCGTTGCTGGTTCGCAATCAGGTCTCGGCCACTGACGGCCGGAAAACCAGCGACGTCTAGAATCGTTTTCTCCGGATACAAGGCGTTGACCTGGCCGCCGAGTTCAGCGAGGCTTTCGACCAGCTGAGTCTTGGCGTTGTTCATGCCGGCGTAAAAGGCGGCGAACATCCCGGCCGGGCCGCCACCAATAATCGTGATATCATAAGTCTCTGTCATTTGATCTGCTCCAATCTTGTTTGGGAGGTGGCCACTGTGAAACACCGTCGCGGACTCACCGTATTGTTAACGACACTTTTAGTCTTGGGAAGCTTAGGAGGTTGGTGGAACGACCGCTGGGACGTGTTGCGGTCGGTGCGGGTGCCGCAAACGCGCACGGCCACCCTCTTTTTGCCGGGGACCCACGGCGCGTGGTTATCGCTGCGCAGCATGGTGACCAGCTTGGACCGGCCCCACGTGGGCACCTTTGCCCTGACCGCGCGGGTTTCCTGGAACGGCCACGTGAACTGGCACCAACGGCGGCGGGTGGCGGCCAACAATCCGCTGGTCCCGGTCATTTTCGCCGATAATACCCACCCGCACCGGCAGGCCCGTCAGCTGACGACCGTCTTGACCCAGCTCCACCGGCGTTATGGCGTGACGCGGGTCAATTTGGTCGGGCATTCCTCGGGCGGCACGATTGCCTACGACTACCTGGCCGACCACGCGCCGGCGCCGGTGACCGTGCGGCGCATCGCTATGGTGGGTGCCGACTTCCCCGGCCGCACGCGGTTGCGCGACCACTACCCACAGCTCCAGATTTTGAACCTGGCTGGTGTGATTGGCCGCACCGCTAACGACAGCGAGGTGCCCGTAAAAACCGTCACCCCACTGCGCCACCTGGTCGCGGGGCACGTCGGCCGCTACCAATTTGCGACCATTTCCGGGCCCGTCTGGGACACGCAACACTCCCTGCTCCACGAGAACCCGGCGCTAGACGTGCGGCTAATCCGCTACCTCTATCCGCCTAGCTGAGTGGCCTTTAAAATGCGTTGGCCCTGCAGCGTTCGGGCCTCGCGCAAACCGGCGTTGATCAGCACGAAGATGGCGACCCAGCCCACGGCAATCAGAACCCACTGTTGCAGGTATAAAATATCCAATAAGGCAAACGGCGCGTTCCAATCCCAGATGGCGTGCAGGGCAATCGCCAGCAGGTAGAACCGCAGAAATTTCGGCGCGACCATGTTACTCCCGGTCACCGGCTGATGGCGTTCCTTGGCCAAAATAATCGCCGCGCCCATGATGGCGGACCAAATCGTGTGGGTGCCGATAGCCTGCCAGCTGCGCATCAACAGCGTGACCAGACCATATTGCCCGGTGTAGCCGGCCGTTTCAAATACGGCAAACCCCGCCCCGATGGCCGCCCCCACCAACAGCCCATTAAAGATGTAATTCAGGTGGAACCGGTTGATGAAGTAAGCAATCACCAGCATCTTGGCGGTCTCTTCGATGAAGCCAACGATCAACGCTGATTCCCACGAGGTCCCGTTACCGGACGGAATCAACGAGTAGAGAATCATGGTCGCAATCAGCGATAGGATGCCACCAACTAAAAAGACCGTCATTAATTGATAGACTGAGATGTTGCGAAAGACGTTGATCTCAAAGAACATGATCAGCAACGCAAACGGCACGGTCAACGAACCGATGAAGATCATCCCCGGCACGGCGTTGTTACTGCGAAAGACCAGAAATAGCATCGCCAGCAATACGAAGCTGGCTCCCAGCAACGCGAAGACCCGCGAGAATAACCACGGCTTGACCGGAGCCGCCGAGACGGCTTCCAGTGATGGCGTGGTTTCCCGCGTGCCCACGATAAACAACGCCTCGGCATCGTCCAGATCGTGGTGTTTGAAGACCTCGGAGAACATTTGGAACAGGTGAATCTCGACCACCTTGTTCTCTCCTGTCCACTCATTCATTTCCTTCGTCGCATCATCAAGTAAATGGTTGTGATACTCGAAGCGTTTCTTCGCTAATTTATTAACAGATTTGGCCATAGCTGGCCCCCCTCTTTGACCCGGTGACCCGCCCCAACTGGGGGGGCCGGCCACCGGTGTGTAAAAAATTTAAAATTTTTTTGATGACGGCAATCACGGTTGATGTAAGCGATTTAAACAGCGATACACGGGTGCGTAAAACGCTTTACTCAAGCCCTTCCGAGCGCCTCATGAGGGGTCAACTTGACCGCTCAGTTAGCCTCTTCATTTTACCGTGAACGGCTATTTGCTTCAACTTGGTGACGACGTGAGCTTGCTAAATGTAACCAGTTACATTATAGTTAAAGATGGAATTTAACCTAAAACTTTACTCAAAGGGGAGACACTCTTATCATGGCAAAACGTAAAATGATTTTGGACTTGGATACTGGGATTGACGATTCTCTTGCAATCGCTTACGCATTAGGTGCACCTGATGTTGACTTAATCGGGATCGTTGGTTCTTACGGCAACGTGGTCGTTGAAGAAGGCGGCAAGAACGCGTTGAAGATTTTGGAATTGTTGGGTCACACTGACATCCCCGTATACTTAGGCGAAAGTCACTCCTCAACCTCTGATCACTTCGACCGGATGGAAGTTAGTGCAAACATTCACGGTCAAAACGGGATCGGTGAAGTGGAACTGCCAGAACCAACGCGGCCACTTGAAAAGGAATCCGGTGTTGATTTCTTAATCGAAGCTGCCCACAAATACGGCAAGGACCTGACCTTAGTGCCAACCGGCCCAATGACCAACCTGGCCGCTGCCTTGAAGAAGGCCCCAGAAATTGCCAACGAAATCGGAAACATGACCTTCATGGGTGGTGCCTTGACCATGCCTGGGAACGTTACCCCATTTGCTGAAGCCAACATCAACCAAGATGCCGAAGCAGCCAACGCCGTTTTGACCAGCCCACTGCACTCAACGATGGTCGGCTTGGATGTCACACTGCGGACCCTCTTGACCAAGAAGGAAACCCAACAATGGCGTGACCTCGGGACCGTTGCCGGTGAAAAATTTGCCGACATCGTAGACTACTACATCGAAGCCTACAAGCAATTCAACGACAACCTGGGTGGCTGTGCATTGCATGACCCACTGGCTGTTGGGGTGGCTTTGGACCCTAGCTTCGTTACGACGATCGACTTGAACATGGTCGTAAACTACAACAAGGAAACTTATGGCCGGACGATCGGTGACGACAACCGCTTGAACGAACCAACCAACGTCAAGGTTTCTGTCATGGTCGACAAGGACCGTTACCTCAAGGTCTTCATGGACTACTTGACGACTTTATTCAAGAACAACAAGTAATTTTATGCACGGTAAAAACGCCGACTCGCTTAACTGGTGAGTCGGCGTTTTATTGTGTCCTGCATTCAGTGATTCCAGGCCGCGCTGGTGGCGCTACAGTAAAAGACTGCCCCACTTCATCGGCGGGACAGTCTTTTTATAATTATGACTTGTAGTTAAAGTTATTGATCATGGTCTTAACCGCGTTGTTCGTGTATTGCGTAGCGTATTGCTTCTTTTGTGCAGCGGTCAATTCCGTGGAACTGTTAAAGATCTTGGTGTACTTCTTTTGCAATGCTGGCTTGACGTACTTCTTGGCGTAAGCAGAAGCTGGGCTCTTCTTGACCTTGGAGTAGGTGACCGACTTGCCACTGGTTGCCAGGCGCCGGTTTAATTTGGACCCGGTGACCTTGGTACTGAAGGTGGTGCTGGACTTCTTCGTCAGCTTGAAGGTGTAGGCCTTCTTGGTCAGTGACGTGGTCGTCTTGTTTTCAGTCGTCTTGAATTCGATCAGCTTGTACTTCGTCGTCAACGTCTTGCCAGTCTTGTTAAGCTTAATGGAGGTTGGCACCCCATATTTGACGTTGGCGTTGTTGCCATTAAAATCACCGAAAATCAGCAGCGTCCCCGTCTTGCCATTGGACTTATAGGTCTTGAAGTAAAAGGCTGTCTTTGACTTGGCGTTCTTATAGTAGCGTTTCAAATCAGTGTTCGTGAAGGTCGGTGTCTTCTTGGTGCTAGCGCTGGCCACACTTGGCGCAGCCACCCCACCCAGGGTCCCTGCTGCCAGTACAACCAATCCGAGTTTAACCATCAAACGTTTCATGCCATAATCCTCCTTAAGATTTATCCTATACACATTTAATAGTGCCATTACATCGTCAAAATAGCAAGTGTCCGCTCTCTTAGCTTAGACGTTCGCCGAAGGTTTGTTGCAGATATGCCGCAACTCCTGCCTCATTATTGACTTTTGGTGTGATGTGGTTGGCAGCGGCCTTGATTGCCGGCTGCCCGTTCAACATCGCCACGCCATCACCGGCGGCCTTGATCATGCCCAGGTCGTTTTCGGCATCGCCAAAGGCCATCAGATTGCTGAAGTCCCAGCCAAAATGCGTCAACAGTTGGCCCAACCCAACCGCCTTATCCATGTCGGCGGCCAAGAATTCCAAAATCTTGGGCTGTGACCGGACCACGTGGTATTGCGCGTGCATTTCCGGCGTCAAGGCGGCGACCGCGGCGTCTAACGTGGCCGGGTCGGTCGCCATGACGGCCTTACTGAAGAGATGGTCCGGCAAGTCGGCAAAAGCGGTCGGTGTAAAGGTCATCGGGGCCTTTAACATTTGTTGATAAACCGATGGCGTTAGATCTGACAAGGGGTAGACCTGCTCAAAGTCCAACACGTCTAAGGGGTAGCCGTGTTCGTGGGCGAAGGCGTGCAACTGCTTGAAGTCGTTGCGACTCAGGCCACTTTGCGCCAGGGCTTCCTTAGTCGTGTTTTGAATCACGAGCGCCCCGTTAAAGGTAATCGTGTAGTCCTCCGCGGTCGTCAAACCCAGCTGTTCGAGGTAGCCCCAAATCGCATTGATGGGCCGACCGGTACACAAGACCACCTTGATCCCGGCGTCGTGCAACCGCCGTAGCGCCGCGGCGTTGGCGTCACTAATGGTTTTGTCCGTATTGAGTAGCGTCTCATCTAAATCGAGCGCAATCATCTTGATCATTCGTTGTTAGCCTCCATGAATTTCCTAGTAACTCTAGTTTACTCGTCTCGGCTAGTGAAATAAACCGTTTTCCCCACAACGCCCGGGAATTTTCTCGGGGGTGTGGTCTCGCGTATAGAAAGATACCTGCTAAACCAGTCCCTACGGCAAGATATCTTGTCGCATTAGGCCGACGATTTGCTGGTTTTCGGGCAGATCAGCGTGGTTGGCGTTGGCGCCGGTCACCGTGATCTGCGTGAACCCCTTGACCTGGTCTTGGAACAGATACTTGCCGCGGTTAACGCTGTCAAACGGCACGATACCATCGCCGGTAAAGGTCTTGCTACCGGCGATCGAATAGACAATCAGATTTTTGGGCAGGCGTTGGCGCCCGGCTTCGAGCAGTTTAAACATCGGCGTGTCCACGTCGGGGTCGGCCTCCTCCAGGTTGAACGGCGCCGCAATCGTCATGAGTTTATCGGCGTGCGTCTGGGTGGCAGCCAGGTCATTTTCCATAAAGAGGGTCAAGACCAACCCGCCGTTCGAGTGCCCCATAGCTGAGAAATGATTGAAATGGTACGTGGCCTGCAGCTTCTTAAAGGCAATCGTGAACCATTTGGCCTGTTTGACGATGTTGGCGTAGCCGTCGTGACGGTCCTGAAAGCCGACCACGATAAATGGGTGGTCATCCCCCGCAGCCAGCGTGCCACTGTATTTCAAGGTACCATCGGTCATGACCTCCACCCGCAACAGGCTGTGGGTCGTGTTCGTCTCATGGTTGAGTTCCTTGACTAGCGCGTTGAACCGATTCTGCGTCGCACTAGACCCCGGCACCAAGATGATGGGGTCCAACTCACTGCGATACTGGGCACGAACCACCGCTTCTTGGTGCGGCCGCCACCAGAAACCGGGCAGACACGCCAGCAACAACAGGCCCAAAAGGACCCAAAATTTAGGCTTCATCGTGCGCGCCTCCTTCTTTCAGCTGGGCCAAGCGATGCCATTTGACGAACGGGTAATAAATGGCGGTACTGATGGCCAGATCGACCAGCGCCAACAACAGCGCCGACCAACTGCCCCCCGTGCCCAGATAGGCCAACAACGGCCCCGGTGTCCCAGTCGCTAACGGATAGGCCACGGCCGGCACCCAGGCCAGACGCACGCAAAGCCAGCTGACACTAATGGTCGCTAGTGGCGCCAACAACAGCGGAATCCCCAGGAGCGGACTGAGCACGACGGGGACGCCCACCATCAGTGGTGCGCCCACGTTGCCCAGCGTGGGAATCAGACTCAACCACGCCACGCGCTGTTGCCGGCAGGCGCCGCGGGTCAAGAAGATGGCGAACAACAACCCCAGCAACATGCCGCTCCCGCCGAATTGGGCATAGACATTGACGATGGTGTGTAGCGTGAGGGGATGCGGCACCTGCCAGCCACGATGGTCCAAGACGGCGGCCAGGTTTTGGGTGGTGATCATGCTCTGACCGCTGATGGTCAAGGGTCCCAAGACTCCCAGCCACTGATAGACGCTGGTGAGAGCACTGACACCCAGTAAGCCCAACAAGACCTGCGGCAACTGGAGTGGTGCCCGCAACAGCCCGACGAAGGCGGCATTGGGACTGACCGTCTGCGTGCTGATCCACAACAGGCCCAGTAACGCGGCGCCCAGCACCCAACTACTGGTGATGCCAAACATGGCACCGAGGCTGTCCGCAGCGCGCTGTTGCCGGGCCAGTCCCCACCGGTAGGTATTGCCGACTAATAAGCCGACCAGCAGCCCCATGAGGATGCCGGTCAAGCCCAGGTTGGTCGATACCCATTTCACGGGTTGCAGGCTCAGGACCGACCCGCGACTGACGTTGAAAAATTTTAAACTGATGACGGCCGTGATCCCGGCCAATAACCGGTCGGCTGTCCGCTCGGTGCTAGGGGCGACCAAATAAAAGCTCACGCCAAAGGCCATGAACATCGCCATCAACCCCAGTGTCCCGGCACTGATCAGCCGTAGATACTCGCGCAAGGCCCGCAGTTGGAACAGCCATTTGGCCACGTGCAGCGTCTGGTAGTAGTAGCCATTCGTCTGGAGCCAGGACTCATCAACGAACTGGGCGAGGCTCCCCAACAAGACAAACGGGAAGCTCAGCCGCAACGTTTGGCGAATCGCCGTGATCTGACGATTGCGTTGCCACCGAACTTCCAGGTCAATCAACCAAGACCCCCATCCCTGCGTCATTTGCATAGCACCACCCCCATACTGGCCATTGTACGGCGCGGATTAGGGGCGCGTCATTTCCTTAACTTGGTTAGCAAAGCGGGCACTCAAACCAACCACTGGTCAATTTGTTCACAGACCGCACCTTGATCATTGGTGTGCTGCAGGCGTTGGGGCGCACCGGCTAAGACCTCCGGCGCCGCATTGGCCACCGCAAAGCCTTGGCCCACCTGCTGGAGCATGGCCAAATCGTTGCCCGAATCACCAAAGGCAGCCATCTGGGCCGAGCCAATTTGCCAGCGGTCCCCCAAAAAGTCGAGGGCCGCGGCCTTGTTGACGCCCGGCAACGTCACGTTCATACCGCTCAGCCCACTGCTGGTCGCGACCAGACTGCCGGCGAAGTGCCGGTTGAATGCCGCCACCTGGGCCGTGATGTCAGACTTTAGCCAGGTCAGGTCTAATTTTAAAATGGCATCCCCGACCGTGGCCAACTGATCGACGTGCGTCAGGCTGGGATAGAATTCTTGCGAGTCGCGAAAACGCTGGCTATCGGCGGCTAGCTGCGTGTAGGACCGTTTCCAGCCACACGCTAAAATAAAGCAATCCGCCATGATTGGCTCGCGCTTGAGCCAAGTCACCGCGGCCAGCCACAGCGAGGGCGCTATGGCGGCCGTTTTAAGCACCTGCCCGTTGGCCGACGTGATCAGGGCGCCGTCCTCTACCACGTAGGTAATCTCGTGGCGCTGCTTTAACGGGCAAAACAAGCTCTGCGCGTGGTCGAGCGGGTCGCCCGTGGTCACAACAAAGCGGATGTCCCGAGCCTTCATAGCCGCTAACTGCTGGTCAAATTTAAGCGCGTCATACCGCCCCGTGCTATCGAGAAATGTGCCATCTAAATCCGTTGCTATCAACCGTGGAATCACTGCCCCCAACTTCCTTTCCGTTATTCGTGTAATCCCATCATACCGGGCCAGCGCGCGCAACGCAACGATAATCCCTTACAAATAAATTCATGAAAAAAACTGGTGCTTGCGGGTTTTTCACTGGCTTCTTCCGGGGCGTTTGTGGCGGCTGAAATTGGTGAATTTTCTTTTCACAGGTGGTTGGCACCAATTAAGATAATCGTCCACCTACCCAACAAAAAAACGACAACCCATCAGCGGCTGCCGTTTTCTAGTCATGATTTACGCGTTCATACTACTGTAGCTGTAAGCCTTGTTCATCAACGACCGCGTTTCCGTGAATTCATTGATGTCATGCAGGACCACCGTGATGACCCGGTGCTTGCCAGTCTTTTGCCCCGTCCCGACGAAGCAGTAACCCGCCAGTGGCGTGTAACCGGTCTTCAAACCGTCTACGTTCAAGGACGCCTGATAATACTTCCGGCCAGCCAAGAGGTTGTTGTAGTTGTAGGTCGTTTGGCCGTCAACTGACTTGGACCCAATGGCACCATCCGTTAAGATCCGCGGGTAGTCTTGGATCAGGTGCCGGGCAATCAAAGCCACGTCCTTGGCCGAAACCATGTTGGCGTTGGCACTACCGTAAGCATAGCCAAAGGCCTTCAAGTCGCTGTTTTCCAACCCCGAGGCCGAAACGAAATTAGCTTTACCCAAGTTCCAGCTCTTGGCCTGGGCGTTCATTTGCTTGATAAACTTGGCGTTGCTGCCGGCGACCCATTTCCCCAGCGCAATCGCGGCGTTGTTTGAGGAGTCCAGTAATGCCGCGTAGTACAGGTCTTGGACCGTGTACTTGTGACCACTCTTGAAGAGGAAGCCCCCACACGAGTAACTTTGCCCCATGGCAATCAGGCCCTTGCTGCTGGTATCGACCACGTCACTCCAGCTGCCAGACCCGCTACCGACCTTTTGCAAGACCAAATACAGCGTCATCAATTTTGACACGGAGGCGATGGGCCGCGCGGTGTTGGCCTTCTTGGACCAAACGGCCTTGCCCGTCGTGTAATCCATAGCAATCGCGTTCTTGGCGTACTTCAGGCCAAACGGCGCCTTACCCTTGGTCAAATAGCCGTGCCAGATCCATCCCTTAACGGCCCCTGACTTATTCGACACGTAATAGTAAATCCCCTTGGAATTGCCGTGCTTCAACGTGGCCTTCTGCGTCACGTACCAGGTAGTATTGGGATACCCCTTCATGGTTGCCAGCTTGCGGTTGTGCGCCTTGTTATAAATGGCCCCCGCCGTACTCTTCTTGTGGTACGCGGTCTTGGCCAACTTAGTGGTCGACAACGTGGTGTAAACGGCCGCGTGGGCGGTCTCAACACTAGCACCCGCGCCGACCGTCAACGCGAATAGGAAGGCCAGCGCGGCCCACTTGATTTTGTGTTCTCTCATGATGACTTGTCCTCTCTTGTTCAAACATTCTCACCCACCCTATCATGGTTAAGCCTGACGCGACAAGGGTTCTCGCGACTTTGTAACTAACTTGTTGGGGATGTAACGTTCGCGTAATCCACCACTTCTTGCCATAATCAGTTGGTGCATGAATCAATTTAAACCTGAACTGACAACGGTGGCTGGTACTGGCCGCCTGACCGTTCACTGAAAATTCTCCCGATTACAGCCCCCATCTCACGGTTGCCAGGCCCTGTCGACCTTCTGCACACAAAAAATGCCAGGGCGCTGACTGTCACCCTGACATTTTATGTTTACACATTTAATTGAACCGTTCACCCGGACTGACTGGGAATCCGTTGCCACCCGCCCCTCTGGCAGTCGGCTGTGCTGCCTGACGCAGGCCATTAGCCTAGTTTTCACGCAACGGCAGGCGGCCAGCGTGTACCAAGCAGACCAAGTGCTAGTTACTCATGCGACTCAGGCGGTAGGCGTGGTCCATCAGTGAACGTGTCTCCGTGAACTCGTTGATGTCATGCAGCACCACCGTGATGACCCGGTGCTTGCCGCGCTTGTGGCCGGTCCCCACGAAGCAGTAACCCGCTAGTGGCGTGTAGCCGGTCTTCAAGCCATCGACCTTCAGGGAGGCGCGGTAGTATTTACGCCCCTTTAAGAGGTTGTTGTAATTGTAGCAAACTTGGCCGTTGACGGTCATGGACCCAATCTTGCCGTCAGTCAAAACGCGCGGATAGCTGGTCATCAAATGCCGGGCTATCAACGCCACATCCTTGGCTGAGACCTTGTTGGCATTGGCCTTGCCGTAGGCGTAACCGAAGCGCTTCAGGTCACTGTTCTCCAGGCCCGAGGCCGAAACGAAGTGCGCCTTACCCAACTTCCAGGCCTTGGCTTGGGCGTTCATTTTCCGGATAAACTTGGCGTTACTACCGCTGACCCATTTGCCCAGCGCAATCGCCGAATTGTTGGACGAATCCAAGAAGGCCGCGTAGTAGAGCTGCTTGACGGTGTAGCGATGATTCAATTTAAAATGAAAGCCGCCACAATCCGCACTTCGGCTCATCGACACCAGGCCACGACTGGTAATCTTGACCTTATGATTCCAGTTGCTTTTTTTGCCGTCGATTTTCTTCAAGGTGAGATACAACGTCATGATTTTTGACACGGAGGCAATCGGCCGCGCCGTGTTGGCGTGCTTGGACCAGACGACCTTGCCCGTCTTGGCGTCCATGGCGACCGCAGCTTTGGCCTTGGTCAAGACGAACGGGGCCTTCCCACGCTTCAAGTAACCGTGCCAAATCCACCCCTTGACGCTGTGCTTGCTGTTTTGCACGTACAGGTAAATGCCCTTCGATTTACCGTGCTTGAGGGTTGCCTGCTTGGTGGCGTACCAGGTGGTATGGGGATGGGTCGTTAAGTTGCTGACCTTTTTGGTGTGTTTCTTGTTGTAAATGGCACCCTGACTGTGTTTCTTGTGGTAAGCGGTCTTCTTGATTTTCTTGGTGCTGACGGTGTGGTAGGCCGCCGCTTCGGCTGGCGAGGTCGGCATTAGCGCCCCACCCAACGTGACGAGCGCTCCGAGCGCCAAGGCCCAGTGATTGAGATGACTTTTCTTCATAAGTTAAGTGCTTCCTATCCTTTAATAATTAAGTTCACTAACAATTAGAATAGCACTCTTCCTCATCGCCGGATAGCGCATTTGGCCGTTTTGGACGGGCTTTTGGGGCTTTGTAACTAAACTGTAAAAAACGTTTCCATCCTGAATAGATCAACGACTCGGCACGTATTTTTCCAGTCACGGTTGCATTTACCCGCCAAATTAGTTACGCTTAGGGTATTCAAATACGACTGGGGTGCCTCGCGGCTGAGATCAAACCCATTGAACCTGCTCTGGTTAATACCAGCGAAGGGAACGCGTTATTTAGCTATCAATGAACCCCTACTAAGTTTTTAGTGGGGGATTTTTTTATTCGTTGGGCACCCCCGTCAAAACTCTCATAGGAGGCATCATCTCATGAAAAGTTGGCACATCCGCGATATTATTTTGGTCACGATTCTCGCAATTTTTATGGGCGTCATCTTCTGGATCATTAATCCCGTCTACACCTTCCTGGCGGCCGCTTTGGCCCCATTTGGTCTGCAACCCTTGGCAAATGAAATTCTGTTAGGTATCTGGGTCATGGCCGGTCCTTTAGCTGGCTTTATCATCCGCATCCCCGGTTCAGCGACGTTGGGAGAATTTCTCGGCGCCGTTGTTGAAATGTTTCTGGGCGGCGTCTGGGGCGCTAGCACGCTGATTTCCGGCGCGGTTCAAGGTCTCGGGGCCGAAATTGGGTTTGCGGTGACTGGCTACAAACGCTACAACTGGGTCAGCCTGAGTCTGAGTTGCCTGACCACGGCCATCGTGACCTTCACGTGGGACCTGTTCCGGAGTGGCTACGCTGCCTATCATTTGGGCTTTCTGGTACTGCTGTTTGCAGTGCGGTGCTTATCGATCTTCCTGTTCGGCGGCGTGCTGACCAAGCTGATCACCAACCTGCTGGCGCGGGCCCACGTCTTACCCAACGTCAGCGCCAAATAACCATTCTGTGCGCTGGCTTGGCAACATTGGTATTGGCTGGCCGCCTGCCGTTACGTGAAAGTCTAGGGGGGGACTGGTGCTGGGGGAAGACGGACCGAGCCAAAGTACGGTCTCGGTCCTTGCTTTGAGCCGAAGAACCCGTCTCAAAGTCACCAATTTGCCAGCAAAACCCACTGGCAAATTCCCCGGCTGAGCCTAGATTTCACTTCACTCTCGGCTCCTGCGGTGCATTACCGCTACGACAGCGTTAACTGTTATTTCACGTTGTTGGTTGTTCGCAACTGCGGTGAGTGGCGCAGGTTAGCTATTTCTCGGCCTTCTTAGGCACTATGCCTCGACTTTAAATCACTCAAGCTCTCGCAACTAATCACTTTCTGTTTCACGCTCATTAATTTTAAAAAAGTTTGCAAAATCTGTTTCACATTGGAGGAATTTTCGTGGCCACTGTAACCGTTCATGCACTCACATTTTCCTATTCCAACCGCACCCGGCCGGTCTTGGACGACCTCAACGTGACCTTTCCCAGCGGTAAGTTTTCGCTGTTGACCGGGGTGTCTGGTGGGGGGAAGTCCACCCTGCTTAAGCTGATAGCGGGGCTCACTCCCCTGCCGGATGCTGGGACGATCACCTTTGACGGGCAACCGCTCAGCCAAATCAGCCCCGCCGACCGGGCGGCCACGGTGGCCATGCTGTTTCAGGAACCCAGCACGCAATTTACCATGGATACCGTGGTCAATGAGCTACGCTTCGCCCTGGAAAATCAATGCGTTGACCCGGCGGCCATCCCCGCCAAGATCACCGCGGCACTGGACTTCATCGGTATCGCTGACCTGCGCGACCGGCAATTAATGCAACTGTCCGGCGGCGAGCAGCAAAAGGTCGCCTTAGCCATCATCGTGGCTATGGACAGCGACGTCATTTTGTTAGACGAACCCTTTGCCAGCATCGACCCGCCTACCCGCTTGGCGTTACTGGAAAAGCTGGTGATGCTATGTACGCAGCGCGGCAAGACCATTATCTTGGCCGACCACGACCTCAGCAATTACGACCGGTGGGTGGACCACCTGGCCGTGCTGGATCAGGGTCACTTGACGTTGTTGTCGCCGGCAGAAACGCAGACACGTTTTGCGGCGTTCACACCGGACAAGCTCCGGTTGACACACGTGACGTTGCCCACCGACGACCTCACCGTCAGCCTGCAGGGCACCCAACTGGCACTGGGTCACGAACACCGGCAGTTGTTACGGCCGCAAGACCTGGCGTTATTTGCTCACCAAGCCACGCTGATCACCGGTCCCAACGGCAGCGGCAAGTCCACCCTGTTTCGCGCGCTGGTGCGATTGGGTACTTATCAAGGCCAGCTCACCTACGACGGCCAAGACATCCGTAAGCTCCCCCGCAAGCGCTACGCTCGCCAAGTTAGCTTGATGTTTCAGTCGGCCAGCGCGCAATTTCTCAACGTGACCGTGGCTGAGGAGTTAGCGTTGTCGCAAAAATTTGGCAATCACACCTACTTCACCCCAACACGCGTTCAGGACCTGTTGACGCAGCTGAATCTCGCCGACCACGTCGATCAGATTATCTACTCTTTGAGCAGTGGCCAGCAAAAGAAGCTCCAGCTACTGTGCATGCTGATCATGGCGCCCAACGTGTTGCTGCTAGACGAACCCTTGAAGGGCTTGGATTTTGCGTCCATTCAAGTGGTCATGCGCATTCTGACCACCGTTCAACGCGACCTCAACTTGACGCTGATCATGATCAGCCACCAGCTCAGCGGCCTCGACGACCTGATCACCTTACACCTGGCGCTCGATCACCAACAACTCACCTATCAGGAGGCGACACCATGAATCCCAGTTTAAAATTAGCCTTGGTCGTCTTGATTGCCTTGGAGGTGTCCTTCACCCAGGTCTGGACGGTCAACGTGGTGCTGATCATCGTCAGTTTGGCCTTGATGCTGCTGAACCACGTCACACTCAAACGCTTCTTGTGGCTGACGCTGGTCCCATTGTTCTTTGCCAGTGCGTTGGTCTGGTCATTGACCTTACAAGGCACCGCCAGCCAGCATTTTCTCCTGGTCATCTTCACCCGGATGTTCGTCTACGTCTACATGGGCGGGCTGTTCACCCAGACCACGGACCCCTTGACGTTGACCCGCTCGTTGGAACAAAATGCCAAGCTGCCGTCAAAATTTGCCTATGGCTTTCTGGCCGCTTTCAACCTGATGCCCAAGATTCAAGCCGAGGTCGCCACGATTCGCGCTGCGGCCTTGATGCGGGGCCAAGAACTGCACGTCTGGTCACCGCAACTGTATTTCAAAGTCATTCTGGCTGCGATGAACTGGTCCGACCAACTGGCCGCTGCGATGACCTCGCACGGCTTTGTCGAGGGCGCACCACGGACCCATGCCGTCACGGTGGCCTTAAGGTCGCGCGACTGGTGGGTCTTTGCCCTCAGTCTCATCGCCGTTCAAGTCGGGCTATTCATCGGTCTACCCTAAAAGGAGTTTTGTTATGTTTACTGATCAAGCACATGCGCAAACCAAAGCCCTGTGGGACGCGTCCAAACGCCATCCCTTTATCACCCAACTGCAAGCCGGCACCCTGCCCGCCACTACCTTTCGTTACTACCTGATTCAAGACCACCACTATCTCCACGAATTCGGCAAGCTCCACGACCTGGCGGCTGACCAAAGCAACGACCCGCGTGTAGTCAATCAGTTACGGGCCGGTGCGGCCAGCCTGCGCGACGGCGAAATTGCGGTGCGCCAGACCTTCTTTGACCGGCTCAACATCACCCCGGCAGAAGTCGCAGCCGTGACTGCCGCGCCCACGTGTTACGCCTACATCAGCCACATCTATCGGGCATTGCTGACAGCGGGGCCCGCGGGCGCCGTGGCGGGTCTGTTGCCGTGTTATTGGCTGTACGCCGAAATTGGTCAGGCGCTGGCCGGCACCGGGTCGCCCGTCCCCATCTACCAATCCTGGATCGACACCTACAATGCCGATGATTACACCGGTGCCATGCACGACCAGCTGGCCCTCGCTAACTATGTCGCCACGCCAGCCAATACGGACGCGTTGTTAGCTATTTTCAAGAAGAGCAGCTGGTACGAACTGCAATTCTGGCAAATGGCGCTGGATCAAGAAGATTGGTCAATCACCGACGCGAACGCAGCATCTGCATTTTCAAGGCACTAAACCAGCGTTATAATGGAGCTACCGCAAGAAAGAAAGCAGGTGGCAATCTTGAAAACGTCACGTTTAACATTTCTAGAATTTTTCGGTTACCTCGCCTTGGTACTGGGCGTCGCTATTGAGCTCTATGCCCTGCTCAGTAGCCCCGGTAGTAAACTCAGTGGTGACAACATGTTCGGTGGAGCCGTCGTCATGGCCCTCGCCGTCGCCTTTATCCACAGCAAGCACCTGATCTTTAACCTGATTCTAATTGGCTTAAGCACCCTGGGCTTTGCCTACTTCACCTTCATCCACACGCAAAACTGGCTGTGGACGGTGGTCTTAGGCGTAGCCGTCGCGGCCTTTCTGGTCTACTTCTTCGGTATCCGTAACGACGTCCGCCGCAACCAGAGCGACTGGTTTCATTTTAATTGAGCACGGATGCGGCAAAGGGTCCCTTACGCAGCGTTTGGATTTTTTCCAGACGCTTTTTGTTTGGCCAACTAAAGGTTGAAAGACGGAAATCAGCTGGAACTACTGTTAGCATGTGACTCATGGCGTCAAAAATAGTCGTTTTCAGCCACACAATGCGAGCTGGCCGCCTACCGTTCGCCAGTAACAGTCGTCTTAACCCCAGATAGCGAATATATTGACGACTGGTCTTTCATTAACACAGTGTTGCTGATAATTGCTACCTTGCCGGAGGCAGCCAGGGTGGAGCCAGCTGTGTCGGCGGTGTTGGCTGAGGTCCTTTCTCAGCCTACAGCGCGGGACGACTTGAGAGACTGGCGGACTCTGCCAGGCTTTCAAGCGAACCGGAAGACCGCTTTTCAGGCTGGAGGTGTTCCCCAGAGCAGGCGGAACCCTGGCTGACGCAGGCGTCTGGTTTCACCAATTTAGGTGTCAAAACACCGTCGTTACAGCAATCAACGCGTTAATTCTACTTTCAACACCTAATTTTGGACAGAAAAACAGGCCTGCCCGAAGGCCGACCTGTTTTCCTGCTTGATAAACTACAAGTGACTGTAGTGTGTAATCACAATGATTACCAAAGAGTTAGATGAAACAGCCGGGCGAACCCGACTTCGGGGCGGATCATTCCGCATTATTGACACTCGCGCGAAAGTTGCGTGTGTGCGGGGCATCTAAAATGCCCACGGGGCTGGTGGTTTGGCGCGTCGTGGTGTGTTTGCCCATCGTGAACCAGGCAAGCCCACTCACGACGCCCAAAATAATTACCGCGGCCACGAGGCTGCCAATGATATGTCTTAAATTCACGCTGCCACCTCACTAGTCGATGTTATCAAAATTTTCTAATAACTAGCTTAACCGCTGGGCATTGCAAACCTGTGACAGACTCACGTTAGTTTCCTAACAATTCTGCGACAATGGTTAACAACCGCGATTCCAGCCCATTTTCATATTGCATTTAATTTTACGCAATTTTTCCCGATTCAGCAAGCATTATCGAAAAAAACTTCAGATATCGGGACTTATTCCGCCGATTTCTGAAAAATTTAGTATAATGAACTTAAGCAGTCATTAGGATTATCATTTGGAGGGATATTAATGAGTCAAGAATTAAACGATTTGGCCGAAGCAATCATCGCCTACCAAAAGAAATACGATAAGACAGATGGAGAAATGGCCTTTGGCTCTCGACTGTCCGTTGAGAAGTTTCACGCCATCAAGACCGGTGAACTCGCCCCAACCAGCGAGGAACAAAGTGCTTTAAAGGGTTTCATCGCTACCAAGCCCCACTAACAACACTGATTAAATAAAAGACGCGTCAAGACGTTTGGCAAGTACGCTAACGTTTTGACGCGTCTATTTTTTACATTAATCCACGACTTGCGCCCAGGCGCCCCGGTAAGCCGCCGCGGTCGCATCGTCAAACGCGACCATGCGCACCCGCTGGAGGTCGTTACTCTTGGCCAGCACCGACGCAATCGTCTGCGCCGCCACGGCCGCCGCATCCTCTAACGGATACCCGTAGACCCCGGTGCTCAGCGACGGAAAATCGACCGTTCGGCATCCGTGGTCCATGGCCAGCTTCAGGCTGTTGCGGTAACAGTTGGCCAGTAGTTCCGGCTCCCCGTGTTGCCCACCGCGCCACACGGGACCAGGCGTGTGAATCACCCATTTAGCCGGCAGTTTGAAGCCGGGGGTAATCTTGGCTTCACCGGTCAAGCAGCCATTCAACGGCACGCAAGCCGCAAAAAGCTCCGGCCCCGCCGCGCGATGAATGGCCCCGTCAACGCCACCACCGCCTAATAACGTGGTGTTAGCGGCATTGACGATGGCATCGACCTTGCTTTCGGTAATGTCTCCCCGAATCACTGCAAATTCAGCCACTATGCTCACTCCTTTGACCAGGGCCAGTGCCACCGCCGTTTTGGCTTGGCTGGCGCTTGCCCCTCCTTGGCTTTCAGCCGCTTCATGCCCTCCCGATACGGGTTGGCATACAGCGACGACAAATTCAGTTTTTGACTTGATTGAGGCGGCTTAGGTGAGTCCCGGTAAGGACGCAGGTCGGTTTGACACTGCGGACAAACCGTATCGGTCGCGCTCACGGCCGCACCGCAATGCGGACAAAATTTCAATTCAGCTGCCACCGCAATTTCCTCCTTAGTCGTGTCGCCGTTGCTGATGGGCCTGGTTGCGCGCCAGGTTCTTCTCGCGGGTCGCTGCCGCCATCTTGGCCCCAGCGGCCTTTTCGGCGGCCCGCTTTTCTTGCCGCTGCTTGGCCGCTTCGGCCTTCTGTTGTTCGGCGAGCTTGCGTTTCTGTTGACTGCGGTAGCTAAAGTAGCTCCACACCCCCACCGCTAACAGTGCCACCACGATTTGGATCGGGACTAACACCCAATTGACGTGCTTGGCAAAGAACGCATCGTAGATCACCAACAAGACCGCCATCGCGCCGACCACCGAAATCGTGTCTCGCGCCCAACGCGGTAATTTTTGCCATTTCATGTTTAACAAACTCCTTATGTAAGCGGCCGAACTCGGCCGACCGCAGTTAGTCATTTGGTTCTAAATTTGATTAGAGCCAGCTGTGTCGACCCAGTTAGCTGACGTTTTGGGTCAGGTTACTGGGTGGGACGACTTGAGAGACTGGCGGTCTTGGCCAGGCTTTCAAGCGAGCCGGAAGACCGCTTCTCAGGCTGCAGGCGTTCCCCATAGCAGGCGGAGCTCTTGGCAGCCGTAGGCATCTGGTTTACGCCATTTCACCTGCAACCATCAGCGTTAGTGGCTTAAAGTTCGCCTTCGATACGGAGCTGGCGTTCGACCAGGTAGGCGTCGAGATAACCGAAGGAAATCTCGTCAACGTCGTCAATTTGGTACACCGCTCCCACGCGGTCAAGGGCATCGTCCTCAACCTTATGGAAGATAAACCGGCCGCCGGCGACGTGACTGGGATAACCACTCAGACTGTCGCCCCCCGCAAGTTTAATGTGGATGATCGTTTGAAACGCCGCGGCTTGACTCAGGCGGGCCTGGAATTGATCGACCGTCGCATCGAACAGGCGCTCATCATTTAACACCGGCTGCAAGGGCTGCTGGCGTGCTCGGTTGAGCAACGAGAACAGCCGCATGGTCTGCAGGTAATCCGATTCAATGACAATGGCGTGCAGGCCGCTCAGACGCATCAGCGTGTAACCACCGAATTGCCCGGTCATATCCAGTAGGCTCATGATAACCGCGTCGTCCGTCAGTAGGTTGATCCGCCCCACGTAAAACAGGTCGCGATTGTGCTTAGGGATCAGCGCCACTAACGGGTCCTTGCCCACCAACTGGGCCAGCGTGTCGTGGAATTGCGTGGCATCGGTCACGGCCACCTGGTCCTGGTGGGTCAGCTGTTGCAAGCGTGATGCCGCGATACCTTGTAAGGTCAATTCGCGACCCTGAAATTCGATGACCTCAATATCGGCCGGATTCAACGTTAAGGCCGGTTGATCACTAAAATCAAACTTATTGATCAGCTGGATTCCCACCGCATCACTGGCGACACTGGTGATGACGCCTTCGTAAAAGTGTTCATCATTTTTCAAGACCACCATCAACACCAAGTGGTCGACCCAAGCGTGGCTCAAGACCTGCCGGCGTAAGTCGCGCCGCTGGTCAAAGGTCATGGTCAAACCCCCGGCCTGGACGAATTGCTCATCACGAGCCGTTCTGATCCGGAAGGCCATATTTTCCAAATCTTCACTCGAAAATTCAACTTCATCGATGACGTCTAACGCTAAGAAGACGGCACCATCAGGTATCCCGAAATCATCGTAAGTCGCGAGGATGATTCCGGATGTGCCGACTGTCGTCACGTACCCGGTGTAAACCACATCTTGATTCGTTTGATACACGTTGACCAGCAAATGCCGGTCCGATGCCCGGTTTAAGTCATTCACAATTGAATTCACATGACGACCCCCTTTTTCCTATTATCAGAAAATCTTACCATATATTGACCAAAATAGCCCGTCAAGTCCGTCAGGGTTGGTTAGGAAACCGCCGTACTGAGAAATTGGGCGAGTTGCTTGCCCGTTAGACCAGCGCTCAAGCCGACCAGCAACTTGATGCGCGCCTTTTGGCCGTTTAACCCTTGGCACAGCATCAAGCCCATTTTCCGCAGCTCGATTCCGCCGCCTTGGTAATCGTAAATGTCTTCGGCAACGCCATTATAGCACCGCGAGACCAACACGATAGGAATCTGTCGGTCTAACAGGCGTTGAATGGCGGGCAGCGTTTGTGGCGGTAAGTTGCCGGCGCCCAGGCCCTCGATGACTAAGCCAGCGGTCTGGTCGTTGTCCAGAAAGTCAAACAGGCTACCGTCCATCCCCGCGTAAGCCTTCAACAGGTACACGTGGTCCGTCACGTGGTCGATATCACAGGTGTCTTGGCGAATCAATTTCTGGAAATACACGGCGTGGTCCTTGGCCACGATACCGATGGGGCCAAACGTCGGCGTCCGGAACGTGGCCACGTTGGTGGTGTGGGTCTTGGTCACGTAGCGTGCCGTGTGGATCTCGTCGTTCATCACGACCATCACGCCATTGCCCCGTGAGGCGTCGTCTGCGGCCACTTCAATGGCAGACTGAAAGTTATACAGGCCATCGGAACCAACCTCGTTAGACGAGCGCATGGCCCCAGTCACAACGACGGGAATCGTGCTGGGTAAGGTCAGGTCCAAGAAATACGCGGTTTCTTCCAAGGTATCCGTTCCGTGGGTGATGACCACGCCGTCGATGCCGTCGCGCTCGGCCTGGTCAATGCGTTGCTTGATCTGCAGCATTTCGACGGGCGTCATGTGCGGGGATGGTAGGTTAAACATCTCATCCGTGAACAATTCAACGCGCCCCGCCAGGATGGTCTCCTGTTCGGCGATGGGATTCTTGGCGTTGGGCACCACTTCACCCTGGTCATTTTGCGACATGGAGATGGTGCCGCCGGTGTGAATCGCTAAAATTTTCTTCAAAACTGTCAGCTTCTTTCCTCAAAGTTAAGCGTTAGGGGTAGAACCTGTCGGCTTTGCCGGTCACCACCCAAACTCGTTATCCACATTGTACCGTATTTGCGGTAAAATTAAGTTAGAATTCGGAGAGGATGACTCATAAATGTCAAAAAACGAAGATCGCGACAAAGTCTATGTTCCCGGGGTTCACGTCCATCCCAAGAAGTACAGCTCATCCGGCGGCATGGCCGATTGGGGCCCGGTATTCCACTGGTTCGGCGACATTCTGAAAAATCTCTGGCACAAAATCCGAAAATGACATCAGGGATTGTTTTTTTCATTTACCCGTGGTAAAGTAAGTGACATTCCATTTAAAAAATATGTGATTGCCTATATAATGCCATAATAAGGTTGGCGAGTTTCTACCCAGAACCGTAAATTCTGGACTATAAGCAAATTGAGGACGAAACTCTTTTTGCCGATGAAAAGAGTTCGTCGGCGAGTTTTCAGTAGCCCCCTTTTTGCAAGGGAGCTTTTTTGTTTTCACCAACCTTGGGCCAATAGACATCACAACAAGGAGGAAATTGTCTTGCAGTCCAAATCCGCAACTTCTACGTCGTCAGCGGCTCGCCAGCCACTTTCCCTGTGGCGCGCAGCAATTTTAGGGTTTCAGCATTTATTAGCCATGTATTCTGGTGACGTCATCGTGCCCCTTTTGATTGGGGGCGCGTTACACTTCAACGCCATGCAAATGGCCTATTTGATCAGTGCGGATATCTTCATGTGTGGGGTCGCGACCCTCTTACAATTAAAGCGTACCCCGCTGACCGGGATCGGCTTACCGGTCGTCTTAGGCTGTGCCGTCCAAGCCGTGACACCCCTGAGCGCCATTGGTAATCAATACGGCGTGGGCGTCATGTACGGTGCCATCATCAGTGCCGGGATCTTCGTCTTCTTGAGTGCCGGTTGGTTCTCCAAGATCAAGCACTTCTTCCCACCAGTCGTGACGGGGTCGCTGATCACCATCATCGGTTTCACCCTGATTCCCGTGGGCTTTCAGGACCTGGGAGGCGGCGATGCCACGGCCAAAAGCTTTGGCGATCCCAAGCTGCTGTTCATTGGCTTTCTGACTATGGCCATCATCTTGGGCTTAAACGCCTTTGCCAAGGGTTTCTTGAAGTCCCTATCCATTCTAGCCGGCATCCTGATTGGAACGTTCATCGCGGCGGCCATGGGGTTGGTCTCGCTCAAGGCGGTCGGCCAGGCCAGCTGGTTCCACCTGCCCCAATTCTTCTACTTCGGCGCGCCCAAATTCGAATGGTCCTCTATTCTGACCATGATTCTGGTCTCCTTGACCACCATGGTCGAATCGACCGGCGTCTTCTTTGCCTTGGGTGAAATCACCGGTAAGCCGATCGGCGAACAAGACTTGAAACGCGGCTACCGCGCGGAAGGCATTGCCGTCATCTTAGGCGGCCTGTTCAACACCTTCCCGTATTCCACCTTCTCCGAAAACGTCGGGGTGGTCCAACTCTCTGGCGTGAAAACGCGCAAGCCGCTGTATTTCTCCGCGGCCTTCCTGATGCTCTTGGGCCTCTTACCCAAGATTGGTGCGTTGGCCACGGTCATTCCCGATCCCGTCTTAGGTGGCGCCATGATCGTCATGTTTGGCATGGTCGGCGTCCAAGGCATCCGGATGCTCCAACAAGTTGATTTCAAGGATAACAACAACCTGTTGGTCTCCGCCATCTCCATCGGCCTGGGACTCGGCGTGACCGTCTATCCACAAATCTTCCAGGCCCTGCCGCAATCCTTACAGATCGTGATGAACAACGGCGTGGTCATTGGGAGTTTCTCGGCCGTCTTACTCAACATCATCTTCAACATGCGGCCCGCCCGTAAAGTGGCGCCGGCCCAAGCGCAAGTCAACAGCACTGCGCAACCACAGAATAGAAAGTAATGCATATTTCAAACGACCAACCGGGTCCCTTTGCCCTGGCTGGCCGTTTTTGCCTCTAAGCCCCATTATAATGAATGTTATAATTGGGCGCTTTTACACAGCTGAAACGTGCGCCAAAAGGCATCCCGGGGTTCCGCTTAAAACTGCTAACCAAACAATCCCAACTCGGGATTAGTCGGCGAGCCTGAATGCTCGCCGGTTAATCGCCTTTTGGCTCACTCTCTCGTCTTTAGATGACAGCTACTTTACAAAGTGCCTACCCGCCTTTAGTTTCCCCACCATCTACGGGTATAATAGAGCCATTAACGCGATAGGAGCGAAACTGCCATGTTAAGCATACAGCACATCAGTAAGGAATTTGGCCCCGTCAAGGCCCTCAACGATGTTAGCTTTGACGTGCCGGACGGCCAGATTCTCGGCTTGATCGGCCAAAACGGGGCTGGTAAATCCACGACCTTTCATAGCATCTTAAATTTCATCACGTACGCCGGTCAGATTCACTGGCAAGGCCACACCTTGGCCGCCACTGATTTCGACCAAATCGGCTACCTGCCAGAAGAGCGTAGCCTGATGCCCAAATTAACTATTGAACAACAAATTATCTACCTGGCACGGCTCAAGGGCCAATCCGCCAAGGTGACGCGGCCTCAAATCGACGACTGGCTCCAACGCTTCGCCGTCAAGGGGACCCGCAAGAGTAAGATCAAGGACCTCTCCAAGGGTAATCAACAGAAGGTCCAATTGATCTGCACTTTGATCCACCACCCCAAGCTCATCATCCTAGACGAGCCATTCAGTGGCCTGGACCCGGTCAACGCCGATCTGTTAAAGCAGGCCATCCTGACGGCCAAACAAGACGGTGCGGCCATCATCTTCTCCAGCCATGACATGGAAAACGTCACGGCGGTATGTGACCGGTTAGTCATGCTGCGCAAGGGCAACGTGGTCCTTCACGGCACGCTGGATGAGGTTCGCGACCAATTTGGGAAGACCGAGCTGTTCGTGACCACCGATTGGTCGGCCGACCGCCTCGCCACCCTTCCCGGAGTTGCCAGCATCACTTCGCGGCACGGTCGCCGTTACGTCCTACATTTGACCGACGCGACCGCGGGACCCGCCATTTTTGACGCCCTGACCCAGGGCCACTACATCGAGGAGTTCAGCCAACAACCGCCGACCCTTGACGAAATCTTCCGACTGAAAGTAGGTGAGGAACATGTCTAAGACTTGGGTAGTGACCTTTGAGACCTATCTGCGCCAGGTAAAATCCTGGAGCTTCCTGTTCATGATCCTCGGTCCGTTTTTGATGATTGCCTTGACCGCGGGCATCAGCTACATCAGTGCCAACAGTAATCGCAGTAGCAGTCAAGTCGCCGTCATTAGTGCGACCCCGGCGCTTCGGCGAGGCTATCTTGCACAACACTCAGACAACATCAACACCAAGATCACCACGGTGGCCGCGGCCAAAAAAGCGGTCAAGGCCAACCACTTGGCCGGCTACCTCACCCTCAGCAATGACGGCGCGCGCCTACGCGGAGATTATCACGGCAGTAAGTCAATGAGTAGTGGCCTGCAGGCGCAGGTCAAGAACTTTCTGACGCAATACCAGCAGGTCCAAAATTACCAAACGGCCAACCTGTCACCCAAGCAACAAAAGGCGCTGGCCCAAACACCGGTATTGAAGCAACACGTGGCCACCAAGACCGGGACCTCTAACCTGGCCAAACTCATTTCCTTTTGGGTACTGGTGACCATGATCTACATCATTCTCATCACCTATTCTTCGATCACGGCCCAAGAGATTGCCTCGGAAAAGGGCACGAAGATCATGGAGATCATCTTCTCCAGTACCACGGCCACCAGCTACTTCGTGGGTAAGATCACGGGAATCCTCCTGATGATCGTTACCCAAATCGTCATCTATCTGCTGGGGGGCTGGGCCGGATACGCCATCGCCATGAACTACGCAGGGATTCACCGCCTGATTGTCGCCCATCAGACACTGGTCAGCGGTGTGTTCCACAACCTGTTTAACCTGAACCTGTTGTACCTGTTGTTCGGTGTAGTCATCTACACGATTCTGGCTGCCTACAGCGGGGCGTTGGTCGCCAAGGCCGAAGATGCCTCTAAGGCGGCACAACCGGTCGTCATGTTGGGGATGCTGGGCTTCTTCGCCACCTTCCCGTTCCAAAACAACATGGACGCGGTGATCGTCAAGATCTTGTCCTACGTGCCCTTCTTCTCGTCATACTTCATGCCGATGCGGATCATCAACGGTACCGTGGGCTGGGGCGAACAATGGGGATCGCTGGTCATCTTGATCGTAGCCACCGGTCTATTCGCCGTTTACATCGGCCGTCAATACCAACGGTTGATGTTGCAAACAGACAGCCAAAGCCTCTGGCAGCACCTGTTCAAGGGATTCAAACACTAAATTTTTAAAGCCAAAAGCCACTTTTGCATTAACATTTTCAATCATCGTGATATAATAGAATGCATAAGTGGTATGGGCCTTTAGCTCAGTTGGGAGAGCGCCTGCTTCGCATGCAGGAGGTCGTCGGTTCAAATCCGGTAAGGTCCATTGAAGTAAGATTTACGATGAGAACGGTGGCACCAAGCGTGGCCCATAACGTTCTCATTTTTTTAATCCCTTCACTCGCAGCTGCCTTCATCGCAGACGGTCACCGTCATGGCTGACCGTCGTCGCACACACACCTTGGCAGGGGCAACACGGAACTGTTAGCTTAGCGGCTAGCAGTTTTTTTGTATTGCGGTTTACATTTATGTACAAAGCATCTCGTTTTAGGTATAAATGACAGCTGGTGTGTGTCAGTTGTTATTTATCGCTGTTGTGATATACTTAAGGTACAAAAAAAGTTTGTAACATTGGATTCACCAAAGCCCCTGACTACTGCAATAGTCAGGGGCTTTTTTATACGTCCAAGTTAACAAACGGGTGGGTCAGAAGTCGCCTAAAACTACCTATGCCGCCTACGTTCCAACCAATCCGTAAAGATGGCAACTAGGAGGCCAACAACCAGTGGTGCAAAAAAAGTTTGCAACATAAGGATTCACCTCCCCACTGTTGCTAGTGTGGGGAGGCAGCCCCTTAATTATCAGGTATAGATGTAACAATTGCCATGTTTTGTGAGATTTTTTATCGTAAACTTCTTAGCGCTACTCCGAAAAATATCGTGGCCATGAATCGCCGCACCTTCGTCTTGGAACGTCGGTTTTAGCCGGTCCGCTTAACTTTAGACACATCCCCCAGCCTGATGATGGCTTTTCTCGTCAACGGTTGGTAGGCTATAGGCATCATCCCGCGGTCGGGGCCACTGGTCTCGGCCTTTTTCGGCACGCGCAATTTTCGCCCTGGCTGTGTTAATTGTCCACCTTAATTATCTAACCCGACCACCATCTTTTTTCGTTTCAATTTCTTGCTAAACCCGCTATAATCAAAAAGGTTGCCTGGTTCGCCCCGCAACCAAATCTACCTTAGAGGAGGCCGCCTGATGCCCCAACCTATTATTGAACTGCGTCACGTCACCAAGCGTTACGATGACCATCCCATTTTGAAAAACATTAACCTCACGCTGGAGCCTGGAAAATTTTACACCCTTCTCGGCCCATCAGGCTGCGGTAAGACCACCATTTTACGAACTATCGCTGGTTTTACCGACGTGACTGAGGGCGACGTGCTGTTTGCCGGTCAGCGGATCAATGCCGTGCCCGCCAACAAGCGCAACGTCAACACGGTCTTCCAAGACTACGCCCTCTTCCCGCACATGACCGTGGCGGAAAACGTGGCCTTTGGCTTAACCTTGAAAAAAACACCGAAACCAGAAATTGAAAAACGGGTCGCCCAGGCACTCCAGCTGGTCCAGCTCGCCGACTACGGCGACCGCGAGATCAGCGCCCTGTCCGGGGGCCAACAACAACGGATCGCCATTGCCCGCGCCATCGTGATGGAACCGCAAGTCCTGTTACTCGATGAACCGTTGTCGGCGTTAGACGCTAAGTTGCGCCGCCAAATGCAATACGAGTTGCGCGATCTGCAGCAACGCCTTGGCATCACCTTTTTGTTCGTCACCCACGACCAGGAAGAAGCCCTCGCCATGAGCGATGAGATTTTCGTCATGAACCAAGGCGAGGTCCTCCAAAGCGGCTCACCGGTCGACATTTACGACGAACCCATCAACCATTTTGTCGCCGATTTTATCGGGGAAAGCAACATCTTACCCGGTAAAATGATCGCCGACTTCCAAGTAGCCTTTGGCGGCCACCAATTCGAATGTGCTGACGCCGGCATCCCGGTCAACGAACCGGTGGAAATCGTCATTCGGCCCGAAGACCTGACGCTGACCGCCCCAGAGCACGCCAAGCTGACCGTGACCATCGACACCCAGTTATTTCGTGGCGACTACTACGAAATTGCGGCGACCGACCGGCTGGGCAACGACTGGCTGATTCACTCGGTCAATCCCGCCGAGGACGGTACGGCCGTGGGCATCACCTTCCGGCCGCAAGACCTGCACGTCATGCGCTTTGGCGAGAAGGAAGCTGAATTCGACGCGCGGCTAGAGACTTACGAAACGGAGGATGAGACCCGTGACGAAACGTAAAACCTGGTTGTACTTCATCCCCTACGGCCTGTGGCTGGCACTATTCGTCATTGCGCCGGTCGCTTTGATTATTTACCAATCCTTCTTTGACCTGGGTCACCAGTTTACCTTCAGCAATTACAGCACTTATTTTCAATCCGCCACCTACCTCAAGATGACGCTGAATTCCGTGTGGTATGCCTTTTTGATCACCCTGTTCACCGGCCTGATCAGCTACCCCACGGCCTACTTTCTCCATCAGCTGAAGCACCGGCAATTCTGGTTACTACTGGTGATCTTGCCGACCTGGATCAACATCTTGTTAAAGGCCTACGCCTTCATCGGTATCTTCAGCCAGGCCGGATTGGCCAATCAATTTTTGACCTTCATTGGCATTGGCCCGCAACAAATTCTGTTCACCAACGCCAGCTTCATCTTCGTGGCCACCTACATCCAGATTCCATTTATGATTCTACCGATCTTCAACGCCCTTGATGACCTGAACCCGGCCTTCGTCAACGCCAGTCGGGACCTGGGCGCCAGCAACTGGCAGACTTTTCGGCGGGTCATCTTTCCGTTGACGCTTCCGGGCGTCAAGGCGGGCGTCCAAGCCGTCTTCATCCCCTCGCTGTCCCTCTTCATGTTGACGCGCCTGATTGGCGGCAACAAGGTCATCACGCTGGGGACCGCGATTGAGGAACACTTTTTGACCACCATGAACTGGGGCATGGGGTCCACGATTGGTGTGGTCCTGATCATCGCCATGATTATCGTCATGACGCTGACCAGCGACCAACGACCGAAAGGAGGGACGCCGCGATGAGACAAAAATTTGCCAAGGCCTACCTGATCTTGGTCTTTATCATTTTGTACGCGCCCATCTTATTTCTAATCGTCTACTCCTTCAGTCAGGGGGAGACCATGACCAACTACCACGGCTTCACCTGGCGGCACTACCAAACGCTCTTTAGCGACGCGCGGATGCTAGCCATCGTGGCCAATACGTTGCTGGTCGCCCTGTTGTCATCGCTGATTGCGACTCTGATCGGCACACTGGGCGCCCTAAGCATCAACCGCACCACCAAGCGTGTCACCCGTGAATCACTGCTGACGTTAAACAACGTCTTGATGGTCTCACCGGACGTCATCATCGGGGCCAGCTTTCTGATTTTCTTCACGATGCTTAAAATTCCACTGGGCTTTGGCTCGGTGCTGATGAGCCACATTGCCTTTGAAATTCCCATCGTGGTCTTGATGGTACTCCCCCGGTTACGGGAAATGTCGGCTTCCATGTTGGACGCCGCGCAGGACCTGGGTGCCACCACGCGGCAACTCCTATCGCAAGTCATCGTGCCCTTCATTTCGCCCGGTATCTTTGCCGGCTTCTTCATGGCATTGACGTACTCGCTGGACGACTTTGCCGTGACCTTCTTCGTGACTGGCAACGGCTTCTCCACCCTGTCCGTGGAAATCTATTCCCGGGCGCGGCAAGGCATCAACCTGGAGATCAACGCGCTGTCCGGCGTCATGTTTCTCTTCTCCCTGTTGTTGGTGGGCGGCTACTACTGGATTCAACAGGCCAGTCGCAAACGCAAGCATCGTAAGCGGGAGGTGGTCTCATGAAACGTTTAGTCAGTCTGATCATCGGCTTACTCGCCATCTGCGGCCTGCTTGCTTACAGCAGTGCGCAATTGGAACGCTCCAGCGGCAGTACCGGCGACAAGGTCTTGAATCTTTACAACTGGGGCGACTACATTGACCCCGGTCTCCTGAAGAAATTTCAACGAGAAACCGGCTACCACGTCAACGTCGAAACCTTCGACAGCAACGAGGCCATGTACACCAAGATCAATCAGGGTGGTACGCACTACGACCTGGCCATCCCTAGCGAATACATGGTCGCGAAAATGAAACGGGCCCACCTCCTACAGCCACTGGACAAAAGCCGGCTGACCGGGTGGCACAACTTCGACCCACAATTTTTGAATCAGCCCTTCGACCGCGGTAATCGCTATTCGATGCCGTATTTCTGGGGCACGCTGGGCATCATTTATAACGACAAATTCGTCAAGGCCAGTCAGGTCCAGCACTGGCAAGATCTCTGGTCCCCTAAGTTCCGCGACCAGATTATGTTGATCGACTCGGCCCGCGACATCATGGGCATGGCCCTGATCACGCAACACCAGTCGATGAACACCACCGATCCGCAAAAATTGCGCGCCGCTGAACAAAAGCTCAACCAGTTGGCGCCCAACGTCAAGGCTATCGTGGCCGACGAAATCAAGATGTACATGGTCCAAGACGAAGCCGCCATCGCGGTTGACTGGTCTGGTGAGGCGGCCGAAATGCTGGCCAACAACCACCACCTCCACTACGTCGTGCCCAGTGAGGGCAGTAACTTATGGTTCGACAACCTAGTCATCCCCAAGACGGCCCAACACTACAACGCCATTTACGCCTTCTTGAACTTCATGAGCCGACCCGCCAACGCCGCTCAAAACGCGGCTTACATCGGGTACGCCACGCCTAACGCCAAGGCCAAGGCGCTGTTGCCCAAGGCCATTCGCGATGACCGCCAGTTCTACCCCACGCAGTCGACCATCGACCACCTGCAGGTCTACCGCGACCTGTCGCCGGCCAAAGTCGAACTGTACAACGACCGTTATTTGGAATTTAAGATGCATCATTAACGCAACAGTTATTGACCGCTTCATAGCAGGAACTGGCCGCCTACCGTTCACCAGATATGGGTTGGAACGCTTGGGCAGACGGGTCGAGCCAAAAAACGGTCTCGACGCCTCGCTTTGAGCCGAAGAACACGTCTCAAAGACGCCAGTTCCCTAAGCGGCAAGAACCACGCCGTTAAGGGAACTCCCACGGCTGAACCCATATTTGGCGAACTCTCGGCTACGGGAGTGCACGTTAGTAACTATCGTCTTAACCCCAGGCAGTAGCTGCATTGACGACAGGTCATTCATTAACACAGTGTTACTGATAGGCATCAACTCACCGGAGTTGGCCAGGGATGGTCACATCTGAGTTGGCGCTGTAGGCCCCACCCTAGCCTGACGCAGGCTACTGGTTTCGCGAATTTCACTTTCAATCATTATGCAAAAAGCAGCAAGCTCTCAGAAGATACTGAGGACTCGCTGCTTTTCCTTTTTATTCCGGGTAGACCGTGGATTCACTCATGAAGTATTGTTGTTTGCCGACCTGGTAACCGGCGGCGATTTCAATCGAGTTCAAAACGTTCTTGGTCTTGGCCTGGTAAAAAGTGGTGGCATAATACTGATTCAGCCGCTTAATCGTTACGCGATACCGATACTTGCCGCTCTTCTTGACCTTGGTCCCGATGGCCTTGGGCACGGCACTCTTGGTATACAGCGTCGTCTTGCCACTCTTGCCCGGGCGCACGGCCTTGGTGATTTTTACGGAAGTCGTGGGCTTGCCGTCGACTTGCTTGTTGATGAAGACACTGCGTTTGTAATACTCCAGGTAGCCATCCGGTGTGATGTGCACGCGGGCCAGCTTGGCCTTGGTATCATTCTTGGGGTACTTGGTGCCCTTGAACAGGTTGCCATCTCCCTTGTAGTTGCGCAATGCGCCGTCGGGATAGGTCTTTTGCGTTGCGTAGAACGCTAAGTATTTGGGCACAGAGACATGTTTAAAATTCTTCGTGGTCGCCGCAATCGACCGCGTCATGAGACCCTTTTGGTGGTCGGTCTTGCGAATATGATAGCTCAACTGATTAATATTCAATCCGACCGCCGTCTTGCCGTTGCTGGCACTGATAGCTTGAATCTGAACCACGGTCCCCTTGGGGATGGTAATCGTCGCCGTCTTCGCCGCATTCTTGGTCACGATTTTACGTTTGGTTTGTAAAAATTTATGCGTCGTGACGCCCAAATACTGGGTGCTGGCGGCTGCTGGCACCGTGCCACCACTCAATGCGCCGATAAAGACGAGTCCCGCCGCAAATACTTTCCTGTTCATCGTCAATTCCTCCCAAAACCTTGATAGGTTTATTATACGACTAGCATGGTCTTTGCGGCACCCAAAAAAAGCTCGTGAATCAGCGTCTCGCGCTGACCCACGAACTCCATTAACCGAAGCTCCCGGCGATATAATCTTGCGTGACCGGAATCTGCGGATTGTTAAACATGGTTCCCGTCGACGTGTATTCCATGACGTGCCCCAAGTGGAAAAAGGCACATTGACTGCTGACCCGCGCAGCTTGCTGCATGTTGTGGGTCACGATGATAATCGTATACTTTTTCTGCAGTTCCAACAGGGTCTCTTCCACCTTGACCGTGGAAATGGGATCCAGGGCGCTACAAGGTTCATCCAACAACAGTACATCCGGTTCCATAGCAATCGACCGCGCAATGCACAGCCGTTGTTGTTGCCCACCAGACAGCGACAAGGCACTCTTATCCAGTGAGTCCTTGACTTCATCCCACAGGGCCGCACCCCGCAAGCTCTTTTCCACGCGTTCTTCTAGTTCTGCCTTGTTTTTCAAGCCATTGGCCCGCAACGCGTAGATAATGTTTTCGCGAATCGACTTGGCAAAGGGGTTGGGCCGTTGGAAGACCATCCCAATGTGCCGTCGAATCTCGTAAATGTTAACGGTCGGCTCGTTGATGTCGACCTGGTGATACCAAATCTTACCGGTGACCGTGGCGATACCGTCGTTCATCCGGTTCAGTGACCGCAAGTACGTCGATTTCCCAGAACCAGAAGCCCCAATCAATGCGGTAATCTGATTCTTGGGAAATTCCAAGTTGGCATCGTGCATGGCGTGGTTGGCCCCGTAAAAGACCTGTAAGTTCTCGGTCTTCATGGCCAGTGGCGTATTGTCAGCGAAGGTCTGCACCGCCGTTTTATCAAATGAATATTGTTTTAACATTGCAGTTCCCCCTTACTTGCTGGCCGTAACACGCCGGTAGAGGAAGTTCCCCAGTAACCGGGCGCCCAGGTTGAATAACAATACGGCAATGATCAACACCGCTGAGGCTGCCGCGGACAGTTGGGCGGCGTTGGTGGCCAGCCCTTCCGTGTTCACTTTCCAAATGTGCACCGCCAACGTTTCTGCGGGCCGGAATGGATTGAGCGGACTCGCCGCATCCATCGGGTTCCAATCCGCAAAGTTGGTGACGGGCGCACTTTGCCCCGCCGTGTAGATCAAAGCGGCCGCTTCCCCGAAGACCCGACCGGCACTCAAGACGATCCCGGTCACGATTCCTGGCAATGCCACGGGCAAAATGATGCCGATTTCCGTCTTCCATTTGGATAGCCCTAACGACAGGCCAGCTTCCCGTTGGTTCCGGGACACGGCGCTCAGGGACTCTTCAATGTTCCGCGTTAACAGCGGCAGGTTGAAGAACGTCAGCGCAATGGCCCCGGAAATAACGGAAAAGCCAATCTTGAACTTCACGACAAACAGCAGGAAGCCAAACAACCCAACGACCACGGAAGGCAGTGAGCTCAAGACTTCAATGGCGGAACGAATCAGGCTGGTCCGCCAGTTGTCCTTGGCGTATTCGGCCAAATAGATACCGGCCCCCAAGGAAATGGGAATGGAGATCAACATGGTCAAGACCAACAGATAAAACGAGTTAAACAACTGGACGCCGATCCCGCCGGCGCCACTGAAGGCATCCGTAGTCCCGGTCAAGAAGTTCCAGGTGACGTGAGGCAACCCAGAGATCAGAATGTAAGCCAGCAGGAAGATCAAGATTCCTACCACGGCAGCGACGATTAAGTCAATGATGACCGTCGCTAAAAAATCCGTACGTTTAGCGTTCATGTTTGAGTTGCCCCCTCTTTGCAATCACCCGCACCAGTGCGTTAAAGAATAATGACATCAGTAATAAAATCAACGCCAATGACCACAGCGCGTTGTTCGGTAACGTGCCATCAATGGTGTCCCCAATCCCCGTGGTTAGTTGACTCGTCAGCGTTGAAGCTGGTGAGATCAGGTTCTTGGGCATGATGGCCGCGTTCCCAATGACCATTTGAACGGCCAACGCTTCCCCGAAGGCCCGCGCCATTCCGAAGATGACGGCGGTCAGAATACCGGGTGTAGCGGACCGTAAGATGACCCGAGAGACCGTTTGCCACCGCGTTGCCCCTAAGGCTAATGAGGCTTCCTTGAAGTGACGCGGTACGGCCCGCAGACTATCCACGGTCATGGACGTAATCGTGGGTAAGACCATGACGAACAGCACAAACGTTGCGGAAATAATCCCGAAACCGGAGCCGCCCACGATGCTACGCATGAAGGGCACGACTACGGCTAACCCAATGAACCCGTAAACGACGGATGGAATCCCCACCAGTAATTCAATCACGGGTTGTAGGAGTTTCCGGCCCTTGTTAGGTGAGATTTCGGTCATAAAGATGGCGGTCCCCACGGCAAATGGCGTGGCGACGATGGCGGCGGCAAAGGTCACCGCAAACGACCCGACGATCATGGGTAACGCGCCAATCTTGCCTTGATCCGGCGCCCAGTTGGTCCCGGTCAAAAACTTACCCAGGCTCACGTGGTTTTGCGTGAAGGTGGCGATGCCTTTAGACGTGATGAACCACAGCATGGACGCCACCACCAAGATGATGACCCCAATGCACAGGTAGCTGATACTTTTACCCAGCCAGTCTTCCCGCGTGGCCCGAGTCGCGTGATGCAACCGGGCAGACCAGTCATTGGACTGGGTCTTTTTTTGTTTTAGTTGGAAATTTGTTTGCTCCATGAATTGACTCCCCCTTTAAAAAAAGTGAAGGTGCTGTGTTCGCACCTCCACCCCTGTGACGACGACTATCGCTGCTGACGCTTAGTTTTGGGTAACTGTCCCTTTAGCGTCCTTGGTAACTTTCATATCATGGATACTGATGTAACCCATGTCTTTAACCAAACTGTTTTGAACCGCCTTGGAATCCATGTACTTCAAGAAGGCCGCAGTTGCTTTGTCAGGCGTCCCCTTAGTGTACATGTGTTCGTAAGACCAGATCTTCCACTTGTTGTTTTCAACGTTGTTGTCCGTTGGCGTCACGTTGTCGATGGACACGGCTTGTAACTTGTTCGTGAAGTAAGAGAAGGCCAAGTAGCTGATGGCACCTGGAGTCGTCGCAACGATTTTTTGAACCGCACCGTTAGAATCTTGTTCTTGCGACTTCACAGCAGTGGCACCCTTCAAGACAGCATTTTCAAATGTTGCTCGCGTCCCACTTCCTTGTGCCCGGTTGATGATCACGATCTTTTGGTCTTTCCCACCGACTTCTTTCCAGTTGGTGATCTTCCCGGTAAAGATTTGCTTAACTTGGGCCATCTTCAGGTTCTTGATCCCGGCATCCTTGTTCACAACAGGTGCCATCCCGACAACAGCAACCTTGTGGTCAGTTAATTTGTCAGCCTTGATCCCCGCCTTTTCTTCAGCGAAGATATCCGAGTTCCCGATGGAAACGGCGCCGGCTTGAACTTGGCTCAACCCAGTCCCGGAACCCCCACCTTGAACGGTCAGGTTAACCTTGCTGTTCTTGGCTTGGAAGTTTGCGCCCGCCTTAGCTGCTAAAGGTTGTAAGGCCGTGGAACCCACTGCCGTTACCTTACCAGATAAGGCTTCGCTACTACTGCTCTTGCTGCTCGTTGAACTCGTTGCCTTGCCACAACCAACTAATAATAAACTAATTGCCGCAATCCCCATTGCTAACTTTGATCCCTTATTCATCTCTGTCACTCCATGTCTTTTTAAGATAGTAGAACCACCACAACGTAAGCTAAGATTTAAAAACCTTCCGTGGTGCTCCCCTTAACTTACAACCCTGATTCTACGTGGTGAATATATATTTTCCGTCGCATTCGTGTAAATTTTCGGTAAATTTTGCCAAAATCCTAAAATTAATGAAATTATGCCGATAGTTAAGGGTCAAACACGATTAATTTATTAATAACGTGCGATTAATTGCGTAATATTCCGATAATGGCTAGAATTAAGGGTGAGAGGTGACCAGAAGTGGCAAACAAAAAAGAAAGAGTCGCACGGCACGCCATCATCGTTGATATGAATGACTTTTTGATGGATTACGCCGCTAACAAATTAGGGAAACAACCCAATTTAGCTGAAAAGGTCGCGGCTGCGGCCAAGACCGATCTCAACGGATTAGATGACTTGTTCAAGGACGACGGTGCCGGCCGCCGGACCAAGTATTTGGACCTGGCGGAAGGGTTCTTACACGATGAAGCCGACGCCGATGAAGCCAATGCGCCCCACGACTTTACCGCTGCTAGCAAGGCCTTGGCGCAAGAAGCCATGAGCTACCTCAGTAGCCACCCCAACGAATTCGACCGTTGGGAAGAGGAATAAAAATGTCTATAAAATTAGCGTCGTGACCCCCGGGGGACGGCGCTAATTTTTTATTGCCATTGCCACAGATCTGCCTTCATATTCGTCGCAATGATTTTAGATAAGAGGTCAATAAATTGATCAGGCATATAGCTTGCGGTATCGAACGTCGTGGCTTGATCGTTTATTTTGGTAATTATCAAACCCTGATGTTCCAGGTGCAGGCCATACTTGGGCGCAATCTCACAGAGCCGCGCCACTTGTGCTTCGTCCATACCGATTCCTCCCTCGTCTGCTTTGAGCTTAGCGAATCGGCTGCCGGTCGTCAAGTGGCGGTCAGCTGTGGCACGATTGCCAATGAAAATTGACCAGCTGCCCGTTGGCGCACGTTTCAGCTATGTCAGGGGACGCCAAAAAGCCTGGGGGGTTGCCCCCAGGCGCGTTGAGATTAGCGATTCACCACTTAAGGGCGGAATCGACATTCAGTTATTTTAAGAACCGCCTAATCCAGGCACTAGCGAACGGTCAGGCGACCAGTCCAGGTCCTGTGGCGTAACTTTTTTGCTTGTTAATAACAATACTTATCTTTGGCCAGCTGCTGATGAATGGCGGCCGCCAACTGAGCCTCGTCCGGGCCGTCCGCAACGACCTGAACAAAATCGCCACCATACTGGGAAAGCTGCGCCACTTCCTGGGCTAACCGCGGATTCAGCTCAACGTTTGCGTTGACCCGAATCGTGGCCGTCCCAGAATAGCGCTGGCAAATCCGTTGCAGGGCCGCCCCGTCATCTTGGAGCGTGGGTGTTTCTTGGTATAATGGAAATCCGATTGTCTTCATCTTAATCACCTCTGCATCCTATTGTAAGCGATTACACAACAATTGCCAATCCTTTTAGAACTTTTTCACAAGAAAAATATCTTTCGCGAACACGCGTTCAAACTCGGCGGAAAGTGTGGTATGATATTGCCAGAAATGGAGGCGATGGCCGGATGCCAATCAAATTAGGGGTGCGTGAGCTGGTGGAGTTCACCCTGCGTACCGGTGACCTTAGTGCCACCTCAGGCAGCCAGAACACGGCGCTTCTCGGCGCTCAGATCCACCGTCGCCTGCAAAAACAGCGCGGTGAAAATTACCAAAAGGAATACTACTTAGATAAGGAACTGAACTTAAACGGCGACGACTACCTGCTTCACGGCCGAGCCGATGGCGTGACCCTGACCGAACAGGCTGCCAGCATTGAGGAAATCAAGACGTCGGAAACGGTATTTGACCAGCTCAGTGACAACACACTGACGCTGTATTGGGCCCAGGTTAAGATCTATGCTTACCTATTAATGAACAAAGAAACCGACTTGGACCAGGTCACGTTGACGTTGACCTACTTCCAGACCAACACGGAGACCACAACGCAGACCGACCAAGTCATCACCCGTGCAGAAGCCCAGGACTTCTTTGAGCAAGTCATCACGGAATATGTGACTTGGCTGAAATTTCGGGCGGACCTGCGCGCTCGGCGTGACCCCACTATTCAAGCGCTTAGCTTTCCCTTCGGCGCCTATCGTCCGGGGCAACGCGAGCTGGCCGTCGCCGTGTACAAGACGATTTTAACCAGCAAACGGCTCTTCGCCGAGGCCCCCACCGGTACCGGGAAGACCATCTCCACCCTGTTTCCCAGCATCAAGGCGATTGGCGAAGGCGTGATTCAACGCATTTTTTATTTAACGGCCAAGCAAAGCACACGGCGGGTCGCCGAAGAAGCCGTCAGTCTGATGGCTAGCCAGGGGTTGCGGCTCAAAAGCATCACCTTGACAGCCAAGGACAAGATCATGTTTCCCGAAGAAGCCGACCTGACACCCGAGGAGAACCCCTACATGTTGGGATACTACGACCGCTTGAAGCCGGCGTTGCTGGACTTAATTCAACATAACGACCAACTCACCCGCCCAGTCATCGAAGACTATGCGCGCAAACACACCCTGGACCCGTTTGAATTTCAACTGGATGCCAGCCTTTTTTGTGACGTCATTATTGGCGACTACAACTACCTGTTCGACCCGCAAGTCCACCTGCAACGATTCTTTGCAACCGAGGACCCCGATAATTTCTTCTTGATCGACGAGGCCCACAACCTGGTCAGCCGCTCGCGCGATATGTATTCGGCCGCCATCACCAGTCGGCCGCTGGACCACCTGATCGACACCAGCCGCGACGCCCCTCAGGCCACGCCCAAGTTGCGTCGGCGCCTGCAAGATCTGCGGGCTACCTTCAGCGACGTGGCCCAGCCCATGCTGGCGGACGGGGCCACCGACAAGACCTTCTTGTTGCCGCCAGAAAATTTCGACCACGACCTCGGCCGCTTGGTCGAAGCCATTCACGACTGGTTAGTCGACCAGCCGCAGACGCCCTTTACCCAGGCCGTTTTGGACTACTACTTCACGGCCATCAGCTACCAGCGCATCGGCGAGTACTTCGACGACACCTACCGCATGCGCCTGGAGGTCGCGGACGGCGACATCACGCTCAAGGAGCTGTGCTTAGACCCCAGCGCGTTTTTGGCCGACAGCCTGGCGTTGGGCCACGGCGCCGTGCTTTTTTCCGCGACCCTGTCACCCATGGCTTACTACCAAACGGTGTTGGGCGGTGACCAGGACAGCCTGGCCTATCAACTGGACTCGCCGTTTGAACCCGAGCACCAAGCCATCCTGGTAACGACCTACATTCAAACCACCTACAAGCAGCGGGACGCCAACCTGGCCAAGATCTTACTTGCCATCAAGACGTTGGTCGATGGCAAGACCGGCAATTACCTGATCTTCTTGCCGTCCTACAGCTACCTGCTCAACGTCAGTCAAGCCTTTCACCTGGCCTATCCACACATCAAGACCGTCAGTCAGGAAGCCAAAATGACCGAGGCCGACCGGTCGGCGTTTCTCGCCAACTTTACCGCCGATCCCAGTGAAACACTGGTGGGCTTTGCCATTCTCGGTGGCATCTTCTCCGAAGGCATCGACCTCAAGGCGGACCGGCTGATTGGCGTGGGTATCGTGAGCGTCGGCCTGCCCGGCATCAATCCGGAAACGGACCTGTTGCGCGACTACTTCGACGAGCAGTCCCATCGCGGCTTTGCCTTCGCCTACCAGATTCCCGGGTTAAACAACGTCTTTCAGGCTGCCGGCCGGCTGATTCGCGGATCCCAGGATGTCGGCATCATTTTACTGATGGACCAGCGTTTCGCCAGTCCTCGCTACACCGACCTGTATCCGCGGCACTGGCAACATTTCCGCCGACTCTACCGCCCCGAACAATTGTCGCAAGCCGTGCACAACTTTTGGCATCAGGAGGTTTCGCAACCATGAAAACCAAATTAACCTTGGCCCTGGAGGCCACGCTCTACGCTTATTGCCGCGAGGCCGGGGCCTTTGCCGTCGAGGAGGTCACCATGCCCGATGACCAGGGCATCGTCGACACGCTCAGCTACCAAGAATTGCCGGACAAATCCATCGAATGGCGCTGCTACGAGCTGAAGGTCACCAAGAGTGACTTTCACTCCAAGGCCAAGCTGTCCTTCATCGGCCACTACAACTACTTCGTCTTGCCGCTCAAGCTCTATCAAGAAGTCGCGGACGAAATCCCGGCGAAGATCGGCGTGCTGATCTACCGGCCGTTTGACCCCGCCCTGTTAGCCACCGCCACAGAAGCCCCCAACACACCGGGGTATTTGACCGTGGCCCGGCCGCCGCGTCGCCAAGACTTACAGGTCCCCGCATCCGAATTGACCACCCGCTTCATCGCCTCGCAGGCCTGCGAAGTCGGCAAGGCCAAGCAGATGGCCACCGGGTTAAAACAGTACAGCACTGAACGGTTGTACCAAGAATTGAAGAAGCGCCATCAACATTATGATATTTATGATCCGGACGCCAACTTCTACGACCAGTTCATCGAAGACACCCATTCGACGGCGGTTACGGCTCTCCAAAGTGAAGTCGACGCGCTGAACCTCGAACGCCATCAGCTTCAGCAACAGGTAAAGGAGTTGCGCTCATGATTTATTTCCCCTATTTTCGGGGACGCCAGTACGATTTGTTGGCGCTGAAAAATATTGCGCAACAACACGTGCTCCCACCCAATATCATCCCCATCATCGAACCCGTCCGCGACATTCGGGCCCTGCCGCAAACCGTGGCGGCCTTTGTTGAGCACGACCAACCCCTCGTGGTCATCGCCAATCCGACTGTCAGCGATTACGCTCTGACCCAACAAAAGCTTTATGATTGGCGGCCCTACGCGACTAACCCGCACCTCATCGTGGGCCACGTTTTGACACCCACCACGATTCCGGAGCACTTAACGGCCGCACCGAACCACCGCACCCTACTGGTAGCCCGTCAATACGACGAACTGGTCGCCGCTGATCAGGCCGGCTGGCTGACGGCGCCGACCTACCTGCTGGTACCGCCCGAGGCCCGGATTCGCCAGCTGCTCGACCGCCCCAGCGTGAGTCTCTTTGATCATGCCTGGGTTCCCGAACACGACCGCAGCTACGCCGATATCGTCGACGGTTTCTTCAGCGACGACTGGGCGATGGCGGCTCTCGACGGCTATCAAGGCATCAGTGACTACACCATTGGCGGCGCGCATTACAGCGAGCACGGCTACCCCGCCCGCGCCGTCACGCTGCACTTGACCTACTTTGCCGGTGACCAGCTACGGATTCACCGCTTCGTATCCGACGACCGCACCGACTTTCGCCACCCCAAGGAAAAGTTCTTCCAGGCCGTGGCCAAATTGGCGCAGTGGTTGCCCAAACAAACAGTCGCCGTCCAAACCCCCGCCGCGCAAACGTTAGCCGCCTATCATGAGCAACACCATTTTCCCGGTCTGGGCGTAGTCAAACGGCTGAGCCTGGAACACCATTTGCAGATCATGGCCGCTTATTTTAAGGCGCATTACCCGGTTTAATCTGCTGGAATTTCTGGCATTAGGATTAGCTGTTGGACGCTTCGTAGTCGGGGCTGGCCGCCTACCGTCCGCCAAATATGGGTTGGAACGCTGGGGCGGACGGGCCGAGCCAAAGTACGGTCTCGGCGCCTCGCTTTGAGCCGAAGCCCACGTCTCAAAGACGCCAGTTGTCTAAGCGGCATAAACCGCGCCGCTAAGGCAACTCCCACGGCTGAACCCATATTTGGCGGACTCTCGGCTACAAAAGCGCCAATCAATATTAACGGCTTAACCCTTGGTAGCAATTGACTCATCAACTAATTTTTAGCCAGTACAGTATCACTAATAAACACTAACTTGGTAGGAGCAGCCAGGGATAGTCCCTTTGGATTCGGCGGAGGTTCTACCTCAGGCTAAGGGTGTTCACCCATAACCGGCCTACTCCAGACGGACGCCAGCTTCTGAATTCACTAATTTTAGTAGACACCCCACTGTTGTTCCAGGAATTAGACACATCACTGCTATTTTTAAACTTTTACCGACCCGTACAGAAAAATACCGCAGTCAGCAAGTTTACTGACTGCGGTATTTTAATCTCATACAAATTAAGCGGGTAAGACGCTGACGCCTTCTGGGACCATGAAGTCCTTTTGAACCATCGTCAACTTACCACTGTCTGCGTCGCGCTTGTACAGCGTGGCGTTATCCGAGTTTTGGTTGACCACGACGACCAGGCTTTGATCAGCGGTCCAATTGAAGTCCCGTGGGAAGTCACCTTCCGTGGAGATTCGTTGTACCAGCGTCAATTTGCCAGCGTCGTCACTGGCAAAGACGGCCAGGGAGTTATTGCCCCGGTTGGAAACGTACACGAACCGACCGTCGCTACTCAACCGAATGGCTGCGGCACCGTTGTGGGTCGTCCAGTCGGCGGGAATCGTCGATGTGATTTCCTTCACAGCAAATTGACCGGTGGCTGGGTCGTAACTCAAGGTGGCCACGTTACTGCTCAGTTCGCCAACCAGGTAGGCAACGCCCTTCTGATCATCAAAGACAATGTGCCGCGGGCCGTAACCGGCGGGCATTTCTAATTGACTAACTGGGGACAGCTTGCCTGCAGCGGACACGTCGTAGACATACACTCTGTCGGAGCCCAAGTCGCAGACGACTAACCGGTTGTCCGGTGTCAGGTCAGCAAAGTGAGGATGCGGACCATCTGCTTGTTCGGGTGCGGGCCCGACTGGATCTGAATCCACGACCTTGTCCGTTTCCGTCAACGTCCCATCTTCAGCGATTGCGTAAACCGTGACTGCGGCCGTGTGGTAATTGGCCGTGTAGACCAGTTGCCGAGCCTCATCAACTGAAACGTAGGCTGGTGACGAACCGGGATCCAAGACCTGTTGGATGGCCCGTGGCTTGTCTTCAGAAACGTCATAGATGATCAACCCGCCGTGGGTCTCGCCATCCGTTTCCTTCTTGTTGATGACGTATAAGCGTTTGGCTGCGGCCTTGGCAATGTAGGTTGGGCTTCCAGCTGAAGCTAACCATTCACAATCCATGAGCTTAGGTGCTGCGGTGTCCACGCTGATCCGGTAGATCCCGCGACTAATGCGCTTGGTATAAGTTCCAATGTAAAAATCTTCCGTCATGTGTGCTGCCCCTTTCAACTAGTTACTATCACTTCTAAGTATAGCACAGCTCGTGGGCAAACACCGAGGAAGTCACTGGTAGAAATCCGTAAAGACCGGTACAATGGAGTAAAATCACTTTTGAAAGGACCCACTACCCATGTCTAGTTTTGAAGGGTATCATCCCCTACTGACCCCCCTCTTTCGCTTCGATTGGTTGACGCAATTCAACCTGAAAAATGTCGCCGACCTGACTGGCAACGACCTCGGTGTCACCGCCGATTGGGTCAACACCACCATGCACGATACCATGAACCGGACTGCGCTGACCTGGGGCATCGAACGCCGCCGCGTCCACAAGCTGGTCGCCTGGGGCGGTTTTTCCGAACTGAACCTGACCAAACACACCGGCCAGATCGGCTTTGCAGGCAAACGCCTTCCTGCCAGCGAGCAACAAGAAATCGTCGACCGCCTGGTACACTTCGGCCACGAGGAACTTCAGCTCACGGAACTGACGCTCACCGACGCGGGTAAATTGGACCCCGCCGTCTTGGCCGCAGCCGGTTTCCAGCCACACGCCGACACTTGGCGGTGGCGCGCTTAGACTGGTGGTTAGTGGTCAAAACGATACCGCTATTATCGACGTTTTCCTTTAATTAATACCTACCTCAGGATGCCCGTCCAATCGCGAGCATCCTTTTTCGTCTACCTAACTGTTCGGCACCCAAACTAATCTATCCTCATAAAACAACACCTTATTTTCAGATGGCAGGTCAATTCTCCTTAGCCTGAATGACCAACTTTCGCAGACGTCAGCGGCACTGGATTCCGTGTGCCCCAACCTCAAATGGCCGAAACGTGCGCCAGCAGGCAGCCGGTTCCGCTTAAAACTGGTAACCAAACAATCCAGGATCGGGATTATTCAGTTACCGCCTTAATGCTCGCCAGCTAACCGCCTTCTGCCCCACTCTCAACAAAAAAGGGCCGCCCATCTGGACGACCCTCGGTGAGCGACGGCGCTAGTCCTCGCTCACCCGTTGATTTAATTCTTCTGCAATCCCGAAAGACTCGCTGTAGTAGGCATCGCGCACGCCCAGGTAGTAACAAGCCAGGCTACCGGCCGCTACCAAGACAAAGTCTAGGGGATAAGCCACCCAGCCGGCCCCGCCGAAATCGTGGCTACCCGCCAAAGACATCAGCGTGAGCCAGACCATTTCTAACAACAACCACCGACTGCCGCGCAAACTGGCACGTAAGGCACGCCAGCCCGCGGGTCGACGGACTTCGTAGTACACGTAAAACACCAGACCCAGGGCAATCACGCCAAAGACTTCAATGGTCGTGGGCCATTTTGCCCAATAGATCGCCAGGCTGGCCAAGACGTAGGCCAACGGCGCCCAGCCACGCAGGCCGTGTAACCGAAACGGCCGCGCAAACTGAGGGGCTTGGTGGCGCAAGGCGGCCACGGTGACCGGTCCCGTCAAGTACGCAATCAGCGTCGACGTTGAGATCACGTTGGACAAGGCACTCCAATTCCGAAAGCCCGCCACTAAGACCACGCCCAACAACATGTTGACGACCATGGCCCGCCGCGGCGTTTGGTACTTGCGGTTGACCTCACCTAACCGCGTCGGCATGTGCTTGGTCCCGGTCATGGCAGCTAAGGCCCGACTGGTCGTGGCGACAAAGGAGACTCCAGTCCCAAACGGCGACACGAAGGCGTCCAAGTACAGCAGCGTCGACAGCCAGCCCAGATTCAACAGGATGGCTAGATCGGCGAACGGTGACTGGAAGTTGATGCCTTGCCAGCCGTGAACCAGCTGCGATGCCGGCACCGCGCCAATGAAGGCCACCTGCAAGAGCGTGTAGATGACCGTGCTAATGCCAAAGGCAATCACAATGCCCCAGAGAATGTTGCGCTCCGGGTGGTCGATTTCGTTGCCCATGTTGATGGTCGTCTGAAAGGCGTTGTACGAGAAGATAATTCCCGCCGCGGTCGTTGCCGAAAAGATTGACGCGCTACCACCGGGCATGAAGCCGGCCGTTTGGCTAAAGTTGTGAACATCAAAGCCGGTCCAGATCAACACGATGATGGTCAACGTTGGAATCAACAATTTAAAAATCGAAATAAAACTGGTAAACCGCGTCAGCAATTTAACCGACCAAAAGTTCAATAAAGTAAAGGCGAGAATGAACAGGAACACCACGAGCAACCCCTGATTGGTAATGTTGCCATGACTGATAAATCCGCGTGTCCAGTTTGCCCAGGCCCAGGGCCACGACGCCATGTACTGCACGGCGGCCACGGCTTCAATGGGGATAATGGTTAAGAGTGACAACCAATTGGACCATCCCGCCACGAATCCCAGTAGCGGGCCATGGGAGAAGGCGGCGTACTGACTCATCCCGCCGCTCGTGGGAAACATCGTCCCCAACTCGATATAATTCAAAGCAATCAGGCCAATGACGACGGCCCCTAAAATCCATGATAAAACTGCGGCTGGACCAGCGATTTGGGCTGCCATTCCGGCCCCAAATAACCACCCCGAGCCAATGATGGCACTCAGCGTTAGCATGACCAGAGAGAATAAACTCATCTTGCGCTTCAAGCCAAATTCCTCACTTTCAAAAAATAGTCCGTCAACTCAGACACTTGGAAAATCCTTTCCAACATCTACGCCTCAACCTTAGGCCGAAACGGGGACCAAAAAGGCAGCCGGCTGTGCTTAAAGCTGACAGCCCAACCATCCTCACCAGGATCATTCGGTCATCATCCTTAATACTCGCCGGCTACCTGAGTCCACTCTTAGTCAACGTGTTCGATACATTGTACACTTGCTATCTGGCAATGGCATAAGAAAGTGGAAATAATCTGCTTAGAAGAATTGCCCAACGTAATAGTGAATAAACATGGTAATAATGCCGACAATCAGGTTGCGGACAATGGCCGTCTTGACCAGGCCGTGGCCTAATTTTGCACTCAGAAACCCGGTCAAGGTCACGGACAACAGGACCGCCACGATGGTTGCGGGCCACTGCGTCGCGGCTGGAAACAGCGTCATGGCTGCCAGCGGGAAGATGCCCCCTAAAGAAGCCGCGAACAGTGAAGAAAAGGCGGCGTCCCAGGGATTCATGTAGTGGCCGAGTTGAATATCTTCCTTGACGTTAACGACCGTGCCCAAGGCATCCTTGGCCATCAAATCCTTGGCGATAGCCAGAGACGTTTCGGCGGACACCCCGCGGTCCTCGTAGAATCGTTGGACGGCCGCCTGCTGGTCGGCGTAGTTGCTCTTCAACAGCCGCGCTTCTTTTTCGACAGCAGCTCTTTCGGTATCCTTTTGCGTGCTGACGGAGGCGTATTCACCGGACGCCATGGAAAACGCGCAGGCCAACAGGTCGGACAAGCCGGCGATGAAGATCGTAAATTGATTGGTCGTCGCCGCGGCGACACTGAACAGCACCCCAACAACGGTCAAAATCCCATCGTTGGACCCGAGCACGCCGGCTCGCAACGTATTGAGCTTCTCATCCATTGTTTGGTGTTGCTTAGTTTTTTTATGCGTACGTAATTCTTGATTTGCTACCATTTATACTGCCTCCCCTAGGCGAATAACCGCCCGATGCCGTAAGTGACTAGCATCGTTAAAATTCCCGCAATCACATTGCGAACCGTGCCGTTCCGCCGATTGGCATTGCCCAAGATGGCCGCCACGTAACCGGTGATCGATAAGGCAATCACCACAGCGACGAACGTCCCGGCAATCCGCCAGTTCTTCGGCATCAGACTGATGGAAACCAGCGGTAAGATGGACCCAGTTGGAAACGAGATCATCGACGCAATCGCCGCTGAAAATGGATTGGTATACTCCCCCACGTTGAAGCCGAAGCGCTCACGCACCGTGGTCTTCAGCGGATCTTTGGTCATCATTTCATGGGTGGCTTGTTCCGCCAATTCTGGCTTGATGCCACTGGCTACGTACTTGTCGCGCACAAATCCGTATTCCGTTTCGTAGTCGCTATCCAACGCATTGGTCTGTGTCTGAATCGCCTTGCGTTGGGCGTCCTTTTGCGTATTGACCGACACGTATTCCCCCATGGCCATCGAGACCGTCCCGGCAATCATGCCGGCGATCCCGGAAATAAAGATGGCATAGCTGCTGGTCGCGGCCCCTGCCACCCCAACAACGATGCCGGCCACCGACAAGATACCGTCGTTGGCGCCCATGACACTCGCCCGTAATACGTTGATCCGTTGCGCCAAGGTTGCTGGCTTCTTAATTCTCTTCATCAATATCCGCCCCCAGATAAGTTTTGTGACATCCTTTTTTATTCTAACACTGTTCGAAATAAAAGTTTGGGTTAACTAATAATTTTAGCTAATTTAGAATCATTCTTATCTGTCACTAGACCCATTGTAAGCATCTTGCCTTGAAAAGTAAACTCTTATTTCGACTTTTTGGCAATTAATTGCGATTGATTCTAAATAAGTCGTTTTACTGGAACTCTTGGCTAGATGTGGTTTAATAGAGTCAGACTAGAGTCATTCTTAAAAAACATTTTCCCTAACCACTAGAATATGCGTATAATGGTCAAGTCGCTTCTATTCGATAAGTGATACCAGCGACTCCATTACCACCTAAACCAAAATTTTGCTTCACTATTCTTATTGACAATAACACCTTTAATTAGAGGAGGGATTTATCTTGGCTGGTCAGCAGCAACTTCTTACTCACGCCTTACAAACGTTAAAAGACCACCACGTCCGGGTGACACCCCAACGGCAGACGATTCTGACCTATTTGGTGACGCACCACAACCACCCTTCGGTCGATACGATTTTTAACGCGCTCGCCGTTGAGGCGCCCAACCTCAGCATGGCCACGATTTACAACACCTTGAATCTCTTCGTCGACCTGGGCATCGTGATTGAACTGCCCAACGACAACGGCGGGATTCGCTACGACTTCTACGGACGACCGCACTATCACGTTATCTGTGAAAATTGCGGTAAAATCACGGACGTCTTTACGCCGGAATTTTCTAAGATTGAAAATGAACTGAATGAACAGGCCAGTGCACAGACCGGCTACCTGGTCACCAGCAATCACGTTGAGGTCTACGGCCTGTGTCCGGAGTGCCAACAAAAGCTCCACATCGACCCAGACCGGCAAAAATGGGCGCAAGAAGCCAACGACCGTCTATAACCTTCCGCCTACCGTTCGCCCAATATGGGTTGGAACGCTGGGGCGGACGGGCCGAGCCAAAGGACGGTCTCGGCACCTCGCTTTGAGCCGAAGTTCGCGTCTCAAATGGCCTCATGGCCGAAACGTGCGCCAACAGGCAACTGGTTCTGCTTAACACTGCTAGGCAGTTAACTGCCTGTCGTCACACTCTTTTTTCAGCCAGCTATTCTAAATAAGTGCCAACCGGGTGGTCAGGGCCGTGGTCTTGACCCCTTTTTTCGTGCGGCCGTGGTTGGAGAAATTTTACTGAACCGTTACCAAACCAGCGGCTGGTTCCTTTCACAATTGTTTTCATAAAAAAGCCGCTCAGCCCCGCCATGGCAATGTTACAGCCACATTACAGGTGTCGCTAACTTTTAATCTATTTGCAAACACACCGAACAAAGGCCGCGGCTATCGTTATTAGCATCGTAATATTGGCCATGAAGCCCCGTCTGGCGCTTGTCGTGGCCACTGATAATGTATATAGTTGATAACGGATATTAATCGAAGACGACTGAGCAATCGGGTTTTCCCGGTTGTCGTAAAAATGACTAGAAAGATATGAGGGATGATCAGGGTGAAATTGCACAAAGTATTATTAACGGCATTGGCGACGTTGAGCGCTGCTGGAATCTTAGGACTGACCACGACTAACGCTTCGGCCGCGTCCAAGGTCAACAGTTACATTGACAGTCAAAACATCAAACCAGCTAAGATAACCAAGTCCATTTGGAGTGGTTTTCCAAAGAACAAGTACCGGCACGGCAAAGGCAAGCCTGAAGGTGTCGTCGTTCACGAAACGGCCAACCCCTCCTCGACTATTTATAACGAAATTGCTTACATGAAGCGCAACTACAACAACGCCTTCGTGCACAGCTTCGTCGATGGTTCCCGGATCATCAACATTGCCAACACCGATTACCTGGCTTGGGGCGTTGGTTTCCCCGGCAACGCGCGCTTCGTTCAATTCGAACAAGTCGAAGTCCACAGTAAGTCCGCATTTGCCCACGAAATCGCTAACGCTGCCTGGTACACGGCTTACCTGTTAAACGAATACAACTTGAAGCCTAACGACGCCGCTTACGACGGTAAGGGGACGGTTTGGTCTCATGGTTCAGTCTCCAAACATTTAGGTGGCTCCACGCATACCGACCCTGTTGGTTACTACGCCAGTGCTGGGAGCAAGTACTTTGGTCAAAAGTACACGATGTCCATGTTCTACACGATGGTCAAGAAGTACTACAAGGCCATGAACGTCAAGCACACCAAGCTGGTCTCAGCTAAGTACACGTCCGTGAACAAACAAGCAACGTTGAGCAAAAATTACAAGAAGTACTACCTGTACAACCACCTGAAGGGTGCCAACAAGAACGCCAAGCGGCAAAGTTGGTCCAAGATTTCGCCTAAGGTTGGCAAGACTTACTACATCGACATGGTTGGTAAGAAGAGCACGGGCCAGACTTGGTACCGTATCAAGCCTTCTAAGAACACCAAGAGCAAGACGCGTTACTGGGTCTACTCCAAGAACCTGTCTGGCGTGAAGAACGTGCCAACGACTAGCGCCAGTTCTAGTTCTGCCAGTTCTAGCAGCGTCGCCACCGCAGCGGCATCCAGTGCCAGCGGCAGCACCACTGAAACCAGCAGTGCTAGCAGTAACTAACTTATAACTATGTGAAACGACCATTCCGGTTCCCCCGGGGTGGTCGTTTTTTTGCCTGCTACTCAGTGACAGCGTGCAGATGGCCGCCAAATCTGAGAGAACGCTGGGACAGACGGTCGTCATGCCAGTGCCTCTCGCCGAGCACCCTACCGTAGCCTAAAAATTTCGTACAACTTTACAGATAAAAAGGCGTAGACCTACGAACAAACTTGGTCTACGCCTGAATCTTTTAAATTGGTGAAACTAGGCATCTACGTCAGTCAGGATTCCCACAAGTTAACGCTTATCAGCGACACCCTGCTAATCGGGGAATCAGTTAACAAGTCAAATGTGACAAAGGGCTAAACCAATTGTGGTTGGCAAGCACTCCAGTAACCGAGAGTCCACCGCGTTCCAACCCATATTTGGCGGACGGTAGGCGGCCAGCACAAACTCCGTTCTAACGAACGACTGGCAGATAAGCACCGCTATTTGTCCGCAGAGATCCGCTTAGCCGCGCGCTTGCGTTGGCCGGCGACGGCCCGCGTCATGACCCAGGTCGTGATGGGCACGGTCAGAATCACGCTGACCATGGCGAAGAGAATCATGAGAATCTCCGATACAAATATTTTATCGTTTAAGATTTCACCCACTGAGTAATGCACACCGGTAAACCAAATGAACAGCGCCAGGAAGCCCCCGAAGAAACCAAAGAACAAGGTATTAAAGGTCGTCCCGATGATTTGCTTGCCCACGGTGATACCATCCCCCAACAAGCTCCTTAACGGGACCTGCGGGTGCTGCTCAAGGATTTCACTGAGACCCGCGGCAATCGCCATGGCGGCCTCAGCAATCGCCCCCAGCGTGCTTAAAATGGCCGTAGCGGTGGTCACCTGAACGAACTTGACACCGACTAGCACCGACAAGCCCTCCAGGTCCTCGCTGTCCTCGGGACCGAAGCCCTGAACCAGCGCCCAGTGCTCGACCGGGACGATCAACAGGACCAAGACCACCAACACTACCGCCGAGGCGATGAAGGCCACCGTACTGGAGAGGTCGTCGCCACTGCTCATGAAGATGGTCAACGCCAAGACTAGCAGCCCGACCACTAACGTCACGATCAGCGGTGGAAATTGAAAGGCCACCAAGACGATGGCTAAGAACAAGAGCCCAAAGTTGAGCAGCAATGCCAGAAACGACTGGGCCCCGGCTTTGCCCCCCACCAGCACCATCAAGACCAATAAGACGAGTCCTAACACAGTAATCGTACTCATGCGCGCACCTTCTTTTCCATAAAGCGACTGGCCAAGAAACTGGCCAATGGGACCGCCAGCACGATGCCAATGCCACTGATGAGACTTTGGACGACCCCCATCGACATGTTCATCGAGAAGGTGTAGCCCCAACTATTGCCGTTTTTCAGATACAGCATTGCCATGGGAAAGGTGTCCGCCACGAAGATGAAGAACAGCACGTTGATCAGCGGGCCCATGATCGTACTGCCGATTTGGCGGCCGGACTTGAACACCTGCGCGGCTGAGAGTTCGGGCCGCTCACGTTTCAACGCAAACAGCGACGAGATGATGTCGGTCGACTCGTCCATGACCGCCCCCAGCGACCCCAACAAGGTCTCCGCCAAGAACAACGGCCGCGGCAATTGGGTGACGTACTGCATGGATTCGTAGTACATCCCCCGTTCATGGGTGAAATGAAAGACGATGAGCCCCACGACGATTGCGACGGCCGTGCCACCCAGCGTCGTGGCCAAGGTGATCAGCATTTGCCGATTGGCGCCCAACACTAACCACAGTGTCAGCGCCGCAAAGACCACGGCCAGGCTCCCGAAGATCCACAAGACCTGGGCGCCTTGCGTGGAACCGTTGAGCAGGATGGCTATTAAGAAGAGGACGCCGTTGGCCGCCACGCTCAAAAAGGCCATGAAGCCGCTGAATTGCATGATCAATAAGAGCAACCCCACGACCAGCCAGATCATGAAGACCAGCGGCGTGTCGCGTTTCAAATCCTTGGCCGAAGCCGTCAGGTGATCGTCCTGATGATCATGGACCACCACGAAGAGTTGGCTGCCCACCCGGTAGCGCTGATCCATGGCGCCCGACCGCGAATACGTGTTGGTGATTGTCAAATGGCGGCCGCGATATTGGCCGTTTAAAATCTGCCCGTGCAGCGTCTGCTTGGTCTGGACATCGGTGTTGTGAAAATCATCGGTCTCCTTGCTGCTGGTCCCCGTGGTGACTTGGGTTACGCGCATGATGGGGTCACGGTACAACGCCGCGTCATGTTGGGTCCCCCAGACCAGCAGGCCCCCAATCAACAGTGTCACCAACCAGGCGAGCACCCGACCCCGGTTTGTCTTTAAAAATTGCATGTCCCCGTCCCTTTCTTCCCATTTTGCAAACACGCATCCAATATACCACTTTCTGACAGGTCGATTCCCTATCACCAAAAATTTTAACAAAATCACAGGAACCCGCGGACTGTCAACCCTTCTGACCCTAAATAATTGTGAAAGTCCCGGGAAAGCCTTGCATTTTGGCCTAAAAACCAGTACACTTACAGTCGATTGTTATTTTAATTAAGCGAGGGTTTTTACAATGAGAAAAGCACATCCAAATGGCGTACAAGGCCGCCGGAAGGTTAACCGTAAAAAGGACCGGAAGCGCCGCGACGAAATTTCAGACTTACAACGTTGGTTAAAGAACAAGAAGTAAGCTGAAACGCCAATACCATGAAACGCACTGACACTTGTCGGTGCGTTTTGTTTTGCCTTAAAATCAGTGTATCAAAAAAGGACTGCCTTGAGTTCCTGCAGTCCCGGATAATAGCTATTTAATTTAGGCCCAGCTGTTAACTGCTGATGTACCTGCAATGTAGCGCCGGTAGTCGATGGGTCGCTCAGCACCACCCGAACTAACGGATGGGTCGTTAACGAACGGTCAGGCAGATGCTTAATCCACGACCAAGACGCTGGTTTCGGAGTTGTGGACGACGTAACTGGTGGTAGAGCCCATGATGGCGCGGCCGAGTCCGTGTACCCCGGAGCGGCCAATCACCGTCAGCGACGTGTGCAAGTCAGCTGGCAACGTCTTGGCAATCGTCGGCTTAGGTAACCCCACTTGGAATCTGGTTTCCACGGGAACGCCTTGCGCCTCAACCTCTTTGACCGCACTATCCAAGAATTTGCTAGCGGCATCCTTGAAATGCGTCACGATTTCGCTACCGAATTCCGCGCCGTAGTGGGCATAGGTCTGATCACTGGCGACGGAAACGATGAACAATTTAGACCCCAGCTCCTTGGCTAACTTAGTGGCCTCAAGCAGTGCTGCGTGCGCGTTTTTACTACCATCCATTGGTACTAAGATCCGTTCATACATAATATCCCGTCCTTCCTATAGTAAACCATCCATGTGGTATCGTTTTCCACAACTTCATCATAACAATTCTGGCCAGTCCCGGGAAGTCTTTTGCTTGATTTATCACGAGATTTTTAGGCTTCCTGGCGAAATGTTAGCCAATTCTCATAGTCCCCCTCAACGAATTGGGGACTCAGATTTTGTTCCTACAAAATACCCCAGATTGTGGTAAGATGGGTCAAGTAAAATTAATCACTGAGGGATGGATATCAATATGAAGAAAATTCTGTTGGGCGCCCTGGGTCTGCTTGCCTTGACCCTTGCCGGCTGCTCGAACAACGCACTCACGACGAACAAGACCAGCTACCACCCAACGGCTATGACCGCGGTGATTAAAGGCAGTGCCAAAACGAAGACGGTGGCCTACCGCATCAACGGTGGCACCACCCACCACGTCAAGACCGATGGCGGAACCTACTTCTTCCAGGTCCCGGCCGCAACGAAAACTCAGACGGTCAAATTAACCGCCGGCAAGGCCACCAAGACGGTCACGGTCAAACCAGTCACGGCCTTGGCGACTTATAAGACCTTTGCGGCCAAATACAACCAGATGGTGATTGCTAGTCATTTGCCAACCAAGGTCCAAAAACAACTGCAACAGGCCCAAAAGACCCAAGCGGCTACGAAAAAGAAGCTAGCCGCACTGGCCAAGACGGACCCGACGGCTGCCGCAGCGGCGGCGCAGCAACAACAGGCGGCTGCTAAAAAACTGCAAGCGCAAATGGCCACAGCTAAAAAGCAGGCCAAAGACGACCTCTTCCCCACTACGACAAAAGACGGTTTGAAGAACCTGGTCGACACCCAGGACGTGACCGTTCGTGGCAACGTTCAGGACGGCAAGCTGATGGGCTTGTCCCTCATCGTTCCCACCAAGCAAATGAAGACCAAGGCCGGTCAAAAGGCCTTTGGGACCACCTTCGCCTTGCTGGGCACCACGTTAAAGGCCAAGCCGAAAGTCGTCATCAACAAGTTTGAAAAGGTCTTGAAGGACGCCAAGAAGAACAGCACCTCTACCAATACCAAGACAATTCGGTCTAACGGGATTCGCTTCAACACGGGCTTCTCCACGGACCATTTGTACATCTACATGACTAAGTAACCCTTGTTGCTGCGAAGTAGTAGGAACTGGCCGCCTACAGCTCGCCAAATATGGGTTGGAACGCGGTGGGACGGGCCGAGCCTGCAAGACGGTCTCGGCACCTCGCTTTGAGCCGAAGTTCACGTCTCAAAGACGCCAACTCTATTGACAACTTGTAAATCAAATCACTATTCACTAATCCAAACGAGACACGGCATTTCGCCGGTCTCGTTTTTTTGACGATTCAGATGCCCAACTAACACCTTTAGTTGTCGTAAATTCACTTACTTTTTTGCGTCTGAATACAAGCTGACTTATCTTATCCACTGTCTTCAAGCGCAATTATTTTCATCCCCACTCGTCAGGCCGCATAATAACGGTATGCTGAGTTAGTGAAGATGAGCCGTGATTTCCCAAGCCAACTTTGCTAAGGCGGCAACATTCGTTTTTCTAGGGGGAGTTTTTTATGCAAAACGAAGAAAGAGTATTTGAGACGTTTCTTCGGCAGTATCGCGAAATTTTTCGGGTGCTGATCAACGCGGCTGAACAAATTACCAGTCAGTATTCGGTGAGCTTCGAACAATATTTGTTGTTAAAACAAATTCATGAACAACGTAATATTACGTTAAGTGAACTGGCTGATTCAACCCGGACGACCCGTTCCGCTGCGGCTCGTAAGTTGCGGGCACTGTTACTGGACGGATTCGTGGAACAAGAGGCAAAGATGGACGACCGGCGGGTCAAGTACCTGCGGCTGACCACCAAGGGGGCCAACGTGGAACACGATATCCGGCAAGCCTTTCTGCAAAGCGCCACTACCTGGGAGGAAATTCCGTCCAACTTGAGTGGCAAGGACATCAATGAATTCTTCACGCAATATCAACAAAATATTGCGATTTGGGACCGGACACGGCCGAAGTTCCGTCGGCCAGTACTCCGGGCCAAGAAAAAGACTGCTGGCAACCATTGAAGATTCAGTGGCCGCACACGAATACCCAAGAGCGTGCGCCAAAAGGCGATTAGTCGGCGAGCATTAAGGCTGCTAACCGACTAATCCCGGTGTTGGATTGTTTGGTTAGCAGTTTTAAGCGGAACCGGCTGCCTTTTGGCGCACGTTTCAGCTATGTAAAGGGTGACACGAACGAGTCTGGGAGGTTTTGTCCAGGCTCGTTTGTTTTACCCCGGGTGACCTGTGGTGACTTGTCCGCGACGTGGGGTGAACTGGCCGCCTTGCCGTTACGCGACATTCAGGTTGGCACGCTGGGGCAGGACGGCTCAAGGTTACTCCCCTTCAACCCGTGATTTACCGCCCAATTGACCACTTTATGAGAATTTCGTGATAAAACAGTTTTCTTTTCGCGTTGAAAGGGTTAACCTGTTGATAACAAATAGTTTTTAAGGAGGATTCTTGTATGCGACTTGATAATTATTCGTCTAACCAAACACTCCCAACCATGGCGAGCGGCTTTCCGGTGGACACCGACCGACTGACCGATGACCTCTACGAAGCCGTCAACGGCAAGTGGGCCGAGCAAGCCACCATTCCAGGTGATCACTCCTCGACTGGGGGCTTCATGGACCTGGTTGACAACATCGAACACACCTTGATGGCCGACTTTGACGACCTGTTGGCGGGCAAACCCACCCCGGGTAACGCCGAAATGGGCGAGTTCAAAAAGCTCTACACGTTGGCCTTGAACTTTGACCAACGCGAAGAAAACGGCGTGGCTCCACTGAAGCCTTACCTGGAGAAGATTGAAGGCCTCCGTGACTTTGCTGACCTGAACGCCCACCTGACGGAATGGTTCCTGACGGGCTTATCCACGCCGGTCACCATCAGTGTGGACCCGGACATGAAGGACACCGACCACTACGCCCTGTACCTGGACGCGCCTAGCCTGATCTTGCCTGACAAGACCTACTACGCCAAGGATAATCCGGCGGCTAAGCAACTCCTGCCGATCTTCACCACGACTGCCGAAAAGCTCTTACAACTCTGTGGCTACAGTGCCGACCGTGCCCAGACCATCGTGGCCCAAGCCAAGGCCTTCGATGCCCAAATTGCGCCTCACGTCAAGTCCGCTGAAGAATCCGCCGACTACGTTAAGATGTACAACCCATTCCCACTGGCCGACGTCGATGCCAAGACGACGCAACTAGATCTGACTGGTGCCATCAAGGGCCTGATCCACGACGCCCCTGCGCAAGTCATCCTGCCACAGCCAACCTACTTTGACGCCTTAGACAGCCTGTTGACTCCAGACAACTTTGAAAATCTCAAGAGTTGGATGCTGGTCAACACCGTCTTCGATGGCACCGGCGCATTGACCGAAGAATTCCGTCAAGTCGGTGGCACCTATCGTCGTGCCCTGTCCGGCCAAAAGGAAGCCCGTTCCCAAAAGAAGGCGGCCTACTACCTGGCAACCGGCACCTTTGGGCAAGTGGTCGGTGACTACTACGGCCGCAAGTACTTTGGTGAAAAGGCCAAGGCTGACGTGCGCGACATGGTCCTGAAGATGACGGCCGTTTACCAACGCCGCTTGAAGACCAACACCTGGTTGAGCGCCGCTACACGGGAAAAGGCCATCGTCAAGCTGCAAAAACTGACCATCAAGGTGGGCTACCCCGACGAAATCGACCCACTCTACCAGCAATTCAAGATCGATGACCACGCCTCATTATTTGAAAACCTGCAACACATTTCTGAAATTGCCATCAAGCACCACTTCAGTCGTTGGGGCCAACCCGTCGACCGCAAGCGTTGGGACATGAGCGCCAACACGGTCAACGCCTACTACTCCCCTGACAACAACGAAATCGTCTTCCCGGCGGCCATCCTGCAAAAGCCATTTTACAGTTTGGACCAGTCCAGCAGTGCCAACTACGGGGGAATCGGAGCCGTTATTGCCCACGAAATCTCTCACGCCTTTGACAACAACGGGTCGCAATTCGATGAGTTCGGGAACATCAACAACTGGTGGACCGACACCGATCTGGCCCACTTCAAGGATCTGGCTCAGGCCATGATCGACGAGTTTGATGGCATCGACTTTGCCGGCCAAAAGGTCAATGGGAAGCTGACCGTTTCCGAAAATATCGCCGATGCCGGTGGATTGAGCTGCGCCTTAGAGGCCGCTAAGTCCGCTAGTGAAATCGACCTGAAAGCCTTCTTCATCAACTGGGCCAACGTTTGGCGGATGAAGGCCACCACGGAATACATGCAACTGTTACTGTCGATCGACGTTCACGCACCGGCCAAACTGCGGGCCAACGTGCAAGTCAAGAACCTCGACGACTTCTACACGACCTTTGACGTCAAGCCAACGGACAAGATGTACCTGGCGCCTGACAAACGGGTCAAGATCTGGTAATCCACTGCGATTGCTAAAAAATAAGGAGCCTGGGATAAAACCTCCCAGGCTCCTTTCGCTTTACCTTCACATATCTAAAGGTGAAAGACGAAAATCAGCTGAAACTACTGTTAGCATGCGATTCATGGCGTTAAAAATAGTCGTTTACAGCTACATGATGCGAACTGGTCGCCTACCGTTCGCCAAATATGGGTTGGAACGCTGGGGCGGACGGGTCGAGCCAAAGGACGGTCTCGACGCCTCGCTTTGAGCCGAAGTTCACGTCTCAAAGACGCCAGTTGTCTAAGCGCCATGAACCGCGCCGCTAAGGCAACTCCCACGGCTGAACCCATATTTGGCGAACTCTCGGCTACGGTAGTGCTTACCAGTAACGGTCGTCTTAACCCTAGATAGTAGCCGTATTGACAACTAGTTTTTAATGAACACAGTGTTACTGATAGCCGTCAACCTTGCCGGAGGCAGTCAGGGTGGAGCCAGCTGTGTCGGCGGTGTTGGCTGAGGTTTTTTCTCAGCCTACAGCGCGGGACGACTTGAGAGACTGGCCGGTTTTGCCAGGCTTTCAAGCGAACCGGAAGACCGCTTCTCAGGCTGGAGGTGTTCCCCAGAGCAGGCGGAACCCTGACTGACGCAGGCGCCTGCTTTCGCCAATTTTAGATATCGGAACACCGTCGTTACAGCAATCAGCGCGTTAATTTTACTTGCAACCTTCAGTTACATAGCTGAGACGTGCGCCAAAAAGAGCCGCGCCCGGTCCTGCTTAATCCTTCGCTTGCTTCTCCGCTCTCGCCGCGCGTCGGGCAGCCAAGGCCGCCTTCTGTTCGGCCTTGGCCTTGTTGCTAGGCACCTCTTGATAGCCGTCCAAATGGTTGACGTAGCGGGCCATCGCAAATAAATAATCTGATAAGCGGTTCAGGTACTTCAGGATGGCCGGTTCCAGCGGTTGTTCCAAGTTCAACGCCACCGCCGAACGTTCCGCACGCCGGGCCACCGTTCGCGCGTATTGGAGCTGGGCGCCCGCCGTGGAGCCGCCGGGCAAGATGAATTCAGTCAGCTCTGGCGTATTGGCCATGAAATAGTCCACCCGTTCCTCTAAGTGGGTGGTGTCGGCCAATGTGATCTCTTGATGGCGCTTCACGCTGATGTCGGCCTCCAGCATGTAGAGCTTGCGCTGAACCTCGCTCAGTTCGTCGACCAGGTCCGGATGGGCACTCAGGCTAGCGACCACGACGCCCAGGTAGGATTGGAACTCGTCAATATCGCCCAAGGTCACGATCTGAGCATCGGTCTTGGAGACCATCTTGCCGCTGACTTGCTTGGTCATGCCTTGATCGCCGACCCGTGTATAAATTTTCATAATTTCGTTGCCACCTTCGTTAAATGATTTCGCTTACACTTTGATAATACAAGAAGCATTGACCAGGTACAATCAATGCTTCAAAAAATAGTGATTTAATTTTTACCGGATTGGGCAGGCGCCACCGGCACAGTCGGATTGGTCGACCAGCTCGATGTCCTTTTGGTCATGGTTACCGGTCATGGCCGCAAACGTTTCGGCGACGTCAGCGGTGATTTCTGCGCGCTTGGCGGCGTAGGTATCGGCCGTGATGGGTTCCTTCGGTGCTTGCTTGAAGTCGGCGCCACTGTATGGCAACAGGGACGTGGACTTGATGGTGTTGCGGTATTGGAGCAACAGGTCGCTGATTTGGTCGCCCTCTTCTGGTTGGAAGGTGATGGTGCAGCTGACCGCGTTGTCGGACCAGTACGTTTGCAGGAAGGCTTGGGTCGCAAATTGTTCAGCGATCGACACTTCCCCGGCGGACGCAAAAGCAGCGTTGTCGGCGTGAGCGGCCTTCACTGGGAATTCCACGCACATCGTGTTTTGGCTGTAGACGTCGGGTTCGACCTTGTAGCCACTAGCCTCCAGAGCTGGCAACAAGGGATCGCTGTCCTGGAAACGAATCCGTTGAATCAGGTAACGGGCGTAGTGGAAGTGCATCCCCTCGGAAACGCCGGCCAACTTGGCCACTGTCCCGGAAGGCTTGACCGTCGTGTGCTTGATGGACGGTTGGCACCCCAGCGTGTCAGAGTACTCCTTATCGGCCTGCACCACGGCATCGTACAGCGCACTGAACCGCTGAACGGCCGCCTGATTGTAGATTGGTGCCATGAACGTCTTGCCCGTTTCCGCATCGTGCTTGGCTTCAAAGCCCGTGACCACGCGTTGTTTGAAGGTCTTTAAGATCCAGTCTTGAATCCCGGACATAGAAACGCCGATCCGCCGATTCTTTTGAATGGCGTTACGAGAGACTTCCCAGTCGTAGTGGCTAAACGTGACTCGCTTGGTGTACCGGGCGCCCAAGCCAAAGGCGTCCTCGAGTTGCCAGCCCTGTTCTTCGGCCACGCTCGGGAAGATTTCAAATAGGTTGCAAGGTTCCCCGTTGCTCAAGGAAATTTCCCCACACGGATTGGTCCCTTCAACGGCCTCATCAATGCCTTCTTGACGGCCATCGATCAAGCGGCCGTAGTCGCGGGACAGACCCAAATTGACAATGCCGGGTTCCCCGTTGTGTTGGATAGAGTCGGCGATGGGCTGGTAGTCAGTAAACGCACTATCCACGGCCACACTGTTGTTGGACGCCCACCGATGATGGTAAAGCTTGTCCTTGTCTTGCTTCATGGTAATAAAGTCATCGTCTTCGGCACCACCCAGCGCTAATTCAGCGGAACGGCGCACGTTGCCGGCCACGACAGTCTTACCGATCATGTTGCCCATATCCGTGCAGTCCACGGCGGTCAACTTGCGGCCGACCGCGTCGTTCAAGATGGTGTTGATGTCAAAGAGCATTTCAACCAATGGCATAGGACCAGAAGCCGTCCCCCCGAAGCCGTGGATGGGTGCATCCTTGGGCCGAATGTCGCTGATATCCAAGACGACCTTGGTCTTGCCGTCGGGGTTGGTGCTGTCAAAGTGCGCATCGATCATGTTGGCGTTGGCCAAGACCCAGCCCTCACGCGTATCCGGCAAGCGGTAGTAGCGCGCATCGGCCAGGGAGTGGCTGTGCATCCATTCCGAGCGATCCACGGCACCCAATTTGACGGACGCGTCGTAGGACTCGCTTTCGGCATCGATGACCACCGTCAGGTCCACGGCGTTGTCAACTTCTGGCATTTGGCTCACGTTGTCTGGCGTCACGGAGAAGCCGACACCGCCACCCTTCATTAATTGGTCGAACATGAAGGAAAATGGCATGGAAGCAGCGACCTGTTGGGGCTTGAGATAGCTGGGAACGATATGGCTATCTCCGTATGGTTGCGGCCGCACGGCGATGAACCAGCAGTTGTTCAAGGCATCCCCATTACGATGTTGATAGTCGGTCCCGGAGATCCACAGGTTCCGGCCAGAAGGCGTTGCGGCCAGGCCGTAGATCAAGCGGAATAATTTTTGCGCTTCTTGGGTCAGATCGGCGATAACTTGCGGATCCACATCCTTGGCCTGTAGCCGAGGGTCCAAATTGATATTGCCTTCGACCACCCGTTGGACCGTTTCCGGCCATTCTTCATTGCGTTGTTGATCCGGGAGCCAGCGAGCGTAGGTCCGCTTATAGGTCACCCAGCCGAGTTCACCCCAATGTGGTGTTACCTCATTTTCTGTTTTGGCGATAAATTCTGGCGTCAGCCGTACTGGCGCAGCGGTTTCTACGTTCATCATAGCAATCTCTCCTGTCCATAAAGTCTATACCAGATATAGTAGCGCATTCGCCAGGCAAATACAATATATGGTTAAATTGAATTGTCCCTAGACATTTTCCGGCCAGCCGTTAATAGCAAATCTGAGCCAAAATGCAACTTTTTTCGTCCGCCCAATTAATTGTAATTGGACAATTCAGCCGTTTCCCGCCAGAACGCGTCAACCAGCCGAGACAAACCACCGACACCCGGCGGTAGTAAACTACCCGCAGTCCTGGCCAATCAAGTTGGTGAACCAGCCGCGGGTGAAATTAAAAAATTTTAAGTCTGGTCGGTCAGTGACCCAACCGCTCCAATTTTGCATGGTCACCCCCATATCTAGGGGGTCGCTTCTAACAGTCACTACTTCTAGTGGTTAAGACTGGGCTTCCCTGCCGTCAAACAGCCCGCCACTGGCTCTGACAAGCCGTGAGTCGCTTAGTCGTTCCTAATGCGGGTGCTTGCCTGGACTAGAGAGATCAGGGCCAGGGGCGCCGCTGAGGGGGATTGTGGCATGCCGTGAAGTGGTTGGTTGATATAATTTTATTTATATAATTAACACCATTGACTTTATTGGCCGGATATGAGAAAGTAGCTGTACCCCCAATACAAAAAAGCCCGGACCTGCAGTCCAGACTCTCTGTCAACTCAAATTTAATTCGTCCATAACGCCGTCACTAAGCGTGCAATTCACGCATTATCGAGACCGCTTTTCGACCGTCTCAGCCCGGATTGGGCGAACGGTAGGCGGCCGGCCTCAACCTGACACTGTCGCTCATTCACTTCATCGTTATGACTCGCGCGTGCTCTCGCGCAACATCAGCTCAGTCCCCACAGTAACCAACTGTGGTGTAGTCCGACCAGTCTGCAAACGGTTTTCGACCAAGTCCACCGCCGTTGCGCCCAGCAGTTCCGTGTTCACGTGCACACTGCTCAACTCTGGGAACACGTACTTGGCAATCGTGGTGTCATTGAAGCTAAAGAGACTCACCCGTTGTGGCACGTCAATGTCGTTTTCGTGCAGTGCCTTGAGAGCCCCCGCGGCCATGGGATCATTGGTGACGAAAAATGCGCTCGGTAGCTGATTCCCCAACTGGGCAATCGCCGTTTGCATTTCCTGATACCCGGAGTGATTCGTGTAATCACCGGCAAAGGTCAAGTCGGGATTGAAGGCTTGCCGCGCCGTCATTTCCCGTTTGAAAGCCTTGTAGCGGGGATCCGTGACTTCTAATTTACCGTCCGTGGTCCATTCGGAACCGTACAACAGGCCAATCTGGTCATGACCCTGCTTGGCGTAGAAATCAATCACTTGTTCCACGGCGAACCGGAAGTCCGTGACCACACTGTCGTAGCCGTGACACAGCTGATCTTGGTCCACAAAGACCAGGTTCGGCGTCAACTGGGCCAGCGCGCTGACCTGTTGATCACTGAATTTACCGATGGCCACAATGGCGTCGACGTCTGGGTCAATGGCGGACAGGTCATTTTGAAAGGTCCGGGTCGCTAAGATGCGTCGTTCCTCACAGCGCTTTTCTAAGCCCAACCGAATCGACATGTAGTACAGATCATCCAGTTCTTTGGTTTTCGAATACCACTGGACGATGGCAATCTTCAACTGCTTGCTCGGTGTCGCCGTGCGCCGTTTCATCTTCGTGTAATTCAGCTCTTCAGCAACCTCAAAAATCTGTTTGCGGGTCGCTTCACTCACGGATAGCGTCCGGTCATAGTTCAAGACCCGTGACACCGTCGCTAGCGAAACCCCCACAGAATTGGCAATATCCTTTAGCGTGGCTGCGATTGCCATCACCCCCTTCATCTTATTTTAGCATAATACGTCACATGGGGTTGCTGCCGCTGGGCACGGCGATTGCCATCCCCAGCCACGACAACCCCATGGACCAGAAGCTTTCATTCAGGTTAAATTTGGGCAATAAACTTGTCCAAGGCCGCTTGGCCCGTTGCGTCTCGCTTGAAGACCCCGGCGTCGGCCAGAACTCTAGCGAAGACGTTACCGATTTCTTGGTGCAAGACCTCAGTGACGTTCTCTGGCGTCAACTGGTGGTTTTGCTTGATCTCATCGGCCCAGGCCTTGTGCATGTCCGCAATCTCATTGGGCTGATCCAACAAGTACTTGGTGACTTCGGCCATTTCTGCCTTCAGTCGGGCTGGTAAAATCGCACGGCCCATGACTTCAATCAACCCAATGTTTTCCTTCTTGATGTGTTGGACATCCTGATGCGGATGGAAAATGCCATCGGGGTACTGCTTCGACGTCTGGTTGTCTCGCAAGACCAGATCCAAGACGTAGTCCTCACCGTCACGGTACGCGATTGGCGTAATCGTGTGGTGCCGGGTGTCCCCGGTGTAGGCGCGCACGTCAACGGATTCATCGGAATAGCCGATCCAGCTGTTCAACACCTTGGTAGCAGCATTGATCAGTGGTTCCGGTTGACTCCCGGTCAGCCGAATATCGGTCATTGGCCAAGCCACGACCCCCGCCGTGACGCCGGCAACGCCCAAGTCAATCTCGCGGTCGATGGGTGCCTTCATCATTGGGAAGGTGTGCTTGCCACCTTGGTAGTGGTCATGTGTCAACATGGACCCACCCACGATTGGCAAATCAGCGTTACTGCCGACGAAGTACGTTGGCAGCGTCCGAACGATTTCCAACAGGTTGGTAAACGTATGCTGGTTGATGATCATTGGTCGGTGTTCCTTGGCCAAGAAGATGGCGTGTTCGGAGAAGTAAGCGTACGGGGAATATTGGAAGCCCCAGGTCTCGCCGCCCAGCGTCATCCGAATGATCCGGTGATTGCTGCGGGCGGGATACCCCAAGCGGCCTTCGTACCCCTCGTTGGTCATGCATAACTGATCCAACGGGTAACTGGTACTCTTGCTCTTCAACGCAGCGGCAATCGCCTTGGGGTCCTTTTCAGGCTTCGACAGGTTGATGGTAATTTCTAATTCACCAGCTGGTGTCTGCGCCGGAAAGACCACATTCTTGGCAATGTTACGCGTCTTAATGTAGTTGTTGGCTTGGCTTAATTGATAGAACCAATCCGTCGCCTTGCTGGGACTGGCTTGATACCGATCCCAAAAGCCGCGGTTCACTGCGGATGGCAGTGGCGTCATGAAATTCATCAAGTCGGCTTCCAAGATTTCCTTGGGACTTGGTGAGTCTTCAATCTTGCCGTTAGCGACCGCCGTTTCGATCATGGCATTGACCAGATCGATCGGTTCATCGGAGGCAGCCGCCCGAGCTACCCCATCGCCAATCAAGGCAAAGATGCGGTTCGTGACGTACTGCCGGTCCAGCTCCGTGTAAGGGGCTGGGGAGGCAACGACGTGATCAATGAAAGTTTGAATTGTGTCTTTAGCCATGTTTACTTCGTCTCCCGATCATTGTAGCCTTGTGGATGCGTTTGCTTCCAGTTCCAGGCTGTGCGAATAATGTCTTCCACGTTGTCAAATTGTGGTTGCCAGTTCAAGACTTCGCGAGCCTTGTCACTTGCGGCAATCAACGTGCTTGGGTCACCAGCCCGCCGTGGGGCCATCTTGGCAGGGATTTCCTTGCCTGTGACCTTGCGAGCGGCTTCCAGCATTTCCTTGTTGGAGAACCCGGTTGAAGACCCGAGGTTGAAGGCGTTACTGTCATGACCAGCCTTCAGGTATTCTAAGGCCAAAATGTGGGCGTCGGCTAAATCAACGACGTGTACGTAGTCCCGCACGTTGGTACCGTCCTTGGTGGGGTAATCGTCACCGAAGATCGACAATTCCTTGCGTTCGCCAGCAGCGACTTGCAAGATAATTGGGACCAAGTGGGTTTCGGGATGGTGGTCTTCACCAATGCTCCCGTCTTCCTTCGCACCGGCAACGTTGAAGTAGCGCAAGGCCACAAACTTGATGCCGTAAGCTTGGTCGGACCAGTGCATGATCTTTTCCATCATTAACTTACTTTCACCATAAGGGTTGGTTGGAATTTGCGGATCCGTTTCCTTGATTGGAATCTGTTTAGGTTCGCCATAAGTTGCGGCCGTCGATGAGAAGACGATGCGCTTAACATTGTGCTTGTTCATGACTTCCAGCAAGGAAACCATGCCGGCCGTGTTGTTGTCGAAGTACTTCAATGGCTTTTCCATGGATTCTGGAACCACGGAGAAGGCAGCGAAGTGAATGACCCCTTCGATATCTTCCTTATCAAAGACGTCGTTCAAGAACTTTTGATCCCGAACATCGCCTTCGTAGAAACGCGCCTTGGGGTTCACTGCGGCCCGGTGTCCCGTGACCAAGTTGTCGACAACGGCAACGTCATAACCCTTTTGTACCAAACGATCGACGGCGTGAGAACCGATGTAACCGGCACCACCTAAGACTAAAACTGTCATTGATCAATTCCTCCTCAATTATGTAACATCGCGGACCGCTTACGCACGGCGCCGCAATATCAGTTTAAACTGGTTGATTCTTGTTGTTAAGGCCGGGCGACTGGTGACGTTAATGCTCGCTACCTAACCGCCCTGCGTACCACTCTATTGAAACGTGCCACTACCGGGCAGGCAGTTCCGCTTAACCCCACTAAACCAGAAATCCAAAACCGGGATTTCCGGCTTAGTGACGTTAATGCTCGCTACCTAACCGCCCTGCGTACCACTCTTACTGAAACGTGCCACTACCGGGCAGCCGGTTCCGCTTAACCCCGTCAAACCAAGAATCCAAAACCAGGCTTCCTGGCTTGACGACGTTAATGCTCGCCGACTAGTCGCCCTGCGTACCACTCTATTTTGTTAATTCCTTAGGACCGTCCGCGATTTCAGCGACGTAGAATTCTGCCTTGTGGCCGATAGTTTCTTCGTAGACCTTGCCGACCTTTTCTTCAAAGTCCTTGACGTTTTCCTTCTTCACGATGGCAATGGCACAGCCACCGAAGCCGGCACCCGTCATCCGGGCACCCAAGACACCTGGTTGTTGCCATGCGGTTTCTACCAGAGTATCCAGTTCCTTACCCGTAACGGCGAAGTCGTAGTTCAAGGAAATGTGAGAAGCGTTGACCAAGCGGCCGAAGCTTTCCAGGTCATTGTTTTGCAGTGCCTTGAAGGCCTTCAATGTCCGTTGGTTTTCGAAGACGGCGTGACGAGCACGCTTGATCAAGGTTTCGTCGTTGATCAGGTAAGCGTTTTGGTCGAATTGGTCTTCGTCCAGGTCACCCAAGGTCTTGATGTCCAATTTCGTTTGCAGGCGCCGTAAGGCTTCTTCACATTGGGCCCGCCGTTCGTTGTACTTGGAGTCGGTCAGTTCCCGCCGCTTCTTGGTGTTCATGATAACGACCACGTTGTCGCCCAATTCTAGCGGCGCGTATTCGTAATCCATGGTGTTGGTGTCTAACAAGATGGCTTGGTCTTTCTTACCCATGCCAATGGCGAATTGGTCCATGATCCCGGTGTTTAAACCGAAGTAATCATTTTCAACTTGTTGGCCCACCTTAACCATTTCGACTTCATCCAACTTCATGCCGTAAGCCGCATGAAGAATCTCGCCCATCAACATTTCCATGGAAGCGGATGAGGATAAGCCAGAAGCATCTGGTAAGTTACCGTGGACGAAGAGGTCAAAGCCATGGTCGATGGTTAAGTTTTGCTTAGCCAGCTCGAACAACATCCCTTTGAGGTAGTTGGCCCAGTTGTCAGCCTTGTCAAATTCCAAATGGTCCAGTGAGAACGTCAACATCCCGGCATCCGGCACGTTGGCTGAGTAAACCCGGAACTGCTTGTCATCACGCGCTGAGTAAGCGGCGTAGGTACCCATGCTGATGGCAGCTGGGAAGACGTGGCCACCATTGAAGTCGGTATATTCACCGATCAAGTTGATCCGACCGGGAGAGAAGAACACCCGTTGTGGTGCGACATCAAATTTTTCTTGGTATTCAGTTGCTAAGCTGGCGAAATCCATGGCGATTAACTCCTTAATAAATTTTTAGTAAAACTTTACTGTAGTTATCATAGTCGCTTTTCGCGGCATTGTCAATGATTTTGTGAAGCGCTTTCTTACTAGTCTGGCCTGGCATCTAAGCACCCCACCCTACACAAAAGCCCCAGGCATTTATCCTGAGGCTCAATTTTAACTAGTTGTTAGATTCAGCCTTTTCTTCAGCTTCTTCTTCAACTTTTTCTGTTTCCAACTTGCTTTCCAATTCCTTAACGATTTGTGCGTGACGCTTTTCAGACAAGGTAACCTTGAACTGGTAGATCAAAGCGGACACAACCAACAGGATCATTGGCATGTAGAAGATGAAAGAGTGGAAGATAAACATTCCGTGGGCGGTAATGTCACTAGGCTTAGCGTTACCAGTCATCCCCGCGTGAACGGCGGCAATAACCACGATCCCAGTGGAGAAGGCCCCGGCTAACTTATCGATCAATGGCCGAACGGACAACGTGACGGATTCGTTCCGTGTCCCGTTCTTCCATTGCCCGTATTCCACACTATCGGTGATGGTCATCAAGGCGGCCAAGAAGATCATAGGGTATGGGAAGAAGAAGATGGCATCGGCAATGTACATCACGAGGGCGCTGTCACCAGCGAAGTTGAACAGAATGTAACCGACTAACATCATGCAAATCCCACCGACGTAAACTCCACGCCGCGTAATTTTCGAAACGATGATTGGGAACAATGGCACGGACAGAATCCCCAGAATGGCGGTAACCACCCCAATGACACTGTAAGCACCGGCGTTACCAATGACGTAACGGAAGTAGTAAATCAACAGTGAGTTCGTGACCACGTAGCTCAAGGCAAACAGAAGGTAAGACAACCCTAACCACATCAATTGGTCATTTTCACCAATGACCTTGAAGACATCGCGGAACCGGGTCCGTTCGGTGTTTTCCCGAATCAGACTCTTTTGTTCCTTGGTTCCAAAGAAGGTGGCCAAAGCCCCTAACAGAGAAACCAGCCCGATAACTGTCGCAAACCCTAACCAACCGGCACGGGTCTGCGTACTGCCGTGAGTACCAGAGAATTGTTGTGAGAAGTAAACAACCAATGGGGTAACGACAATGATGACCCCTTGTGAACCTAAGGTAGAACCGAAACGACCGACCGTCCCGAACTTGTTACGAACCTTGGTATCAACACTCAAGGCTGGCAACATGGACCAGAACGAAATATCTTTGAATGAATAGAAGATATCCATGATGACGAAGACGATTCCGAAGGCCAGGAAGTAAATCGAGGTGTTGGAGTCCGCTAAGCCAAACAGGCTAGAGAACATCAGAATCAAGCCGACGGAACTGACAATGGCCCCGGCCAGCAACCAAGGTTTGAACTTCCCCATCTTGGTATCGGTATTATCGACCATCCCCCCAATCATGGGGTCAAAGGCGATTTCAATCAACCGAATAACCACAACCATCGTGGTAACGATCCCGGCTTCAGCCGCTGAACCTTTACCCACGAACAAGGCACTGGTAACAAAAATAGCAAAATAAGTATTAAGTGTTGCGTAGAAGGCATCGTGTCCGAATGCCCCTAAAGCATATGAGAGATATTGCTTAATCATTGTGTTCTTCCACACCTTTCAACGGGAACTTGTCTAACAATTAACGGCCACCAGTTATGTCTAGTGATACCGGCGTTCAATGATCTTCGATAACACGTCTTCCCGTTGTTGTGCCTTAGCCATATCAAACTGGGATTCTTCCAGCTTGTTGAAGTCTTGTGCCAATAATGTGGCTTCCAGATAAAGAGTCAGTTGCCGTTTGATGTACAACTTATTTTCTTCATCAGGATACTGTGCGTTACCACCCAAAACTGCCGCAGCGAACTTCGCGGGGTCCAACGTAATCTTGTCATTCTTAGCCATTTGGAAACACCTCTGATTTCTAAAAATAGAATAATAACAAATTTCGGTAAAATCACGCTTGCCTTTAACTAAAATGTAAGCGCTTTACAGTCATTATTCTAAGGACCTGTCCGGATAAATGCAACCTTTTTCATTGTGAATAAAGTTCTAAATATCGCTTAATCACGCAACTGTAAGCGATTGCAACCGGTTGTCTTTTCTTGATAAAAATTTAGTAAAGGTCCTGGTAAATCCCGAATGTTCCCGGAGTTTGCGGTTATCGTGTAGCCACTGACCCTTGGAAAAATTTTGTAAACAAAAAGCAGTCAGCGAGGATGTCCCCACTGGCTGCAATCAATACACTCTTAAATTACTTAACGGAATCCACGTACTGCTTCAAAGCCGTTTCGTATCCGGCTAAGCGCTTTTGAGCTGCGGCGTCCGTTTGGTCACTAGTCCCAATGTAGAACTTGACCTTGGGTTCGGTCCCGGATGGGCGAATGCAGATCCAGGTGCCATCGCTCAACCAGTACTTCAAGACGTTGGACTGTGGCAGATCAATGGTGCTGGTCGTGCCATCGGCCGTGGTCTTGGTGCTAGTCGAGAAGTCTTCGACCGTTTCAATCTTACTATCGGCAAAGGACTGTGGCGCATTTTCCCGGAATTCGCTCATCAAATGAGCCATCTGGTCGGCTCCATCGACGCCTGGGAATTCCTCAAACGTGGTCTTTTCGGCAAAGTAGCCGTAGGTCGCGTAGAGTTCTTCAATGCCGTCGTAAAGCGTCATGCCGCGTTGCTTGTAATCGGCAGCGACTTCGGCCAACAGCACCGTGGATTGAATGGCATCCTTGTCGCGGACGAATGGCTTGATCAGGTAACCGTAGCTTTCCTCAAAACCAAACAGGAAGGTGTGGTCGCCGGTCGTTTCGTACTCGTGAATCTGTTCGGCGATAAACTTGAAGCCGGTCAGGACGTTCTTCATTTCCACGCCATAGGCCGCCGCAATCTTGGTGGCCAGTTCAGTCGATACGATGGACTTGACCACGCGGCCGTTAGCCGGCAGTTGGCCAGCTTGCTTGCGGGCCTTTAAGATGTAAGCCAACAAGATCGAGGCAATCTGGTTCCCCGTCAACAGTTGGTAGTCGCCATCGGGTTGACGCACGGCGGCGCCCAACCGGTCAGCATCGGGATCGGTGGCGACTAGCAGGTCGGCGCCCTCCTTTTTCCCAAGAGCAATCGCCATGTCAAAGGCCTGGGCGAACTCAGGGTTCGGGAAAGGAACCGTTGGAAATTCAGGATCAGCAATGGCTTGTTCCGGCACCATGGTAAAGTTCTGGAAGCCCGCTCCCCGTAAGGCGCGTTCACCGATGACTTTCCCAGTCCCGTGCAATGGCGTGTAGATCAACTTCATGGTCTTCCCCACGGATTGGACCAGGTCGTGGTTGATGGTGACGCTCTCAACATTTTGCAAATAAGGTTGGTCGACGTTTTCACCAATGATCTGTAACGTCTTGTCCGCGCGCAAAGCCTGTTCATCGGCGACGGCAATGGCGAAGACGTCCTTGGCTGACCGGACGAAATCCGTGATCATGTCTGAGGCCTTCGGTGGCATTTGCCCGCCATCGGGACCGTAGATCTTAAAGCCATTGTATTGCTTCGGGTTGTGGCTGGCCGTGATCATGATGCCCATGGCCGTGTGCAGGTGCCGCACGGCAAAGGACAGTTCAGGGGTCGGCCGCATGTCGTCGAAGACAAAGCTGGGGATGTGGTGCGCACCCAAGACGTGTGCCGCTTCGTGCGCAAATTCGCGAGAGTGGTAGCGAGAGTCAAAACTGATGGCCACCCCTTGTTGCTTGGTGGCATCGTCCAAGGTGTCCAAATACCGGGCCACCCCTTCGGTCGCTTGGCGCACGGTGTAGACGTTCATTTGTCCAATTCCGGGACCCATAACGCCGCGCATCCCGGCCGTCCCAAAGCTCATTGGCGCGCTAAAGGCCGCCTGCTTGGCGCTATCGTCATTGGCGATGGCATCCAAGTCATGTTTAATGTAAGGAATCATCGTTGGTTGTTGTTGCCAAACTTGATAATTATCTTGCCAACTCATTGTACAATCTCTCCTTGTTTTTTATGTTTATTGTTGATAACCGCCTGCTCTGAGGGGCGCTGCTCGCCGAAAAAGCGGGCTACCAATAGACCTACAGCCACACCCCATCATAGCATGCTCTCCGTCAATACTAAATCAGGGGCACCCGTCACCGGTCAAATCGTTAACCCACTTAGCCACCGGGGGCGTGTTACTTAGGTCGAGCGTTTTTCCCCGGTCTTAGAAACAGAGACGTCTTAAAAGCTGAAGATTGAAAGACGGAAATCAGCCGGAACTACTGTGATCATGCGACTCATGACGTCAAGAATAGTCGTTTTCAACTTCACAATCCGGACTAGCCGCCTTACTGTTCGCCAAATATGGGCTGAAACGCTGGGACGGGTCGAGCCATAGGGCGGTCTCGACACCTCGACTGAACCCATATTTGGCGAACTCCCGGCTACGGTAATGCATGCCGGTAACAGTCGTCTTAACCCCAGATAGTAGCACATTGACGACTAGTCTTTGATTAACACAACGTTACTGATAACCGTCAACCTTGCCGGAGGCAGCCAGGGTGGAGCCAGCTGTGTCGGCGGTGTTGGCTGAGGTTTCGTCTCAGCCTACAGCGCGGGACGACTTGGAAGACTGGCGAGTTGTGCCAGGCTTGCAAGCGAGCCGGAAGACCGCCCCTCAGGCTGCAGGCGTTCCCCATAGCAGGCGGAACCCTGGCTGACGCAGGCGCCTGGTTTCACCAATTTCAGGTGTCAGAATACCGCCATTACAGCAATCAGTCGTGGACGGTGTTTATTTCCGTACGTACTGGTAGCTGATAAAGTGCGTGACGGGTTGGTTAGCGGGTAAGATGACGTCGCCGAAGTCTTCATGGTGAATCGCATCCGGCAAGGTCTGGGCCTCCATGGCCAGCGCGTTGTAGTCCCGAGCATCGGCGCGCTTGGCGTCCGTTGGGTTGGCCGTGAAGACCACTAACCCATTGCGGTCAGAGAAGACCTGCACTTCGCGGTGGCCAGCTTCATCCCCGACCGTGGCGATTGGCGTATCCTTGCTAGGTTCCACGACGAAGGCATCATCGTATTCGACCTGCCCTGTTTGATGCAACTGGTCCAAGCCATCCTTGATGGTCCGTGGCTTGCTGAAATCGTAGCCGGTGCCGGCCGTCTTGGCCATTTCGCCCGTAGGAATCTTTTCACCGTTCAGGACCAACCGCTTGTCACCGGACAATCTCAACCACTGATGGTCCAAATCGCGTTGGCCGTCGGTGACGTTGAAGTAGGTGTGGATCGTCGGGTTGAACAGCGTGGCGGCGTCACTCTTGGCGTCAAAGGTGATGTCCAACCGGTTTTCTTCCGTCAACGTGTAGGTAATGGTCGTCGCCATGGTGCCGGGGTACTTGTCGTCGGCCTCCGTAGACGTGTGGGTCAAGACCACGCTAGCCGTGTCGGCCGTCTGCGTCGTCGTAGCGTCCCAGTTGGCAAAGGTAAAGCCGTGAGGACCCCCGTGACTGGCGTTAGGCTTTTCGTTTTGGTCAAGGTGGACGGTCTTGCCGTCGAGGTCAAATTGCGCACCGGCAATCCGGCCAGCGACCCGGCCCAGGGCTTGGCATAAGTAGTACGGGTTGTGATCGTAGCCCTTTAAGTCCGGCAGGTTAACGATCAATTGGTGGGTCTGACCATCTTCAACGACGCTAAATTCTTGTAAGGTCGCGCCCCAAGTCAGGACGGCCACGCGGGTCCCCTGCTGGTTGGTCAGTAAGTATTTCGTGACTTCTTGCTGGTTCAACGTCCCAGCGACACTCTTCGTAATTTCCATAAATGTTGCACCTCCATAATAGAATCCGCTTTCATTGTAACCTAACTGCGGCGTGAGCACCAACATTTTTACTAAATTTTTCTAGAACTTTTACCAATCGTCATGCCTGGCGAGAATCCATTTTATTCCTATTAGGCATGATGAATATTCAACAATCATAAACTTTCACTGGACTTATCAATTGATTATCCGCTATACTGGCCCCAATCGTGCAGAACTACACAATTCGTGTTCAATAAGGAGGAAATATTTATGCCATCTACAACTGCTGCCGCCGAGAAGCTTTTGCTTCAAATGGTCGACGACTATACGCAACGGGAAATCAGTCCCCAAGATATGGCCATGGATGCCGCGGGTGACTTCCCTGAAGGGTTTCTCGCCAAGCTGACCGAGACTGGATTTCTCGGCATCATGCTACCCCAAGAATTCGGTGGCGCCGGCTTTGGGCCCGAGGTCACGGCGACGGTCTTGAACCATATCGCCCGGGGCAACGCCAGCACAGCAGTCACCCTGGAAGGCCATTTCAAGACGATCGATCAAATCTTAAAGTTCGGGACCCCCGCGCTGCAGCAACAATTACTGCCGAGCGCGACCGAACGGATCTTTGCCTTTTCCATGACCGAAGCATCCGGGGGATCCAATCCGATGGGCATCAGTTCCACCGCTACTCGTGAAGGAAATCACTGGGTCTTGAACGGCGATAAGATCATGATCACCAACGGCGGGTTGGCCGAGGTCTACTGCGTCTTAGTCAAGACCGCGCCTCACGAATTATCTGTCTTCGTGGTCGATCAAGACATGCCCGGGTTCTCCTTTGGGAAACGCGAAGACTTCATCGGCCTGCGCGGCACCCCGGTCGGCGAAATCGTGATGGACCACATCATTGTCGACGATGACCATCTGCTGGGAAAAGTCGGCGACGGTGGTCTCATTGGTGACTCCGCCCACGACGACGCCCGCATCTTAATGGGAGCGGTTTTGACCGGCATCATGGAACACGAATTAAAAATTGCGACCGACTACGCCAAGGAACGTAAGGCCGGCAACACGCCGTTGACCGACCTGCAAGTCACCCACCGCAAAGTGGCGGACATCGCCTTGCGCAAGAAAACGACCAAATTGTTGTACCAACGCGCCGCACAACTCAAGGCCGCTGGGCAACCGTACAGCGAAGAAGCCGCGATGGCCAAAGCCCACGGTTCCCGGGCCGCCGTTAGTGCCGGTGACGACACGCTCCAGATCCTGGCCGGCTATGGCTACAGCCGTGAATATCCGGTTGAACACCTGATTCGCGACGCCCGGGCCATGGAGATTGCGGAAGGTACCGTCGAAAAGATGCGCTCCGCCATCGCCACCGCTGAATTTAACAAATAGGAGGTTCCCCATGAAAATTGTGGTTTGTATCAAACAAGTTCCCGAAACCAACGACGTCAAAATCGACCCGGTCACGCACAACCTGGACCGGCGCGGTCTGGCGGGCGTGATGAATCCCTTTGACAAGAACGCCATCGAACTGGCCTTGACCTTAAAAGATAGCCGTGACGACGTGCAAGTCGCTCTGCTGACCATGGGACCCGACGACTACGCCGAATCCCTGCGTGAAGGCATGGCCATGGGGGCCGATGAAGGCTACCTGTTGTCTGACCGCGCTTTTGCTGGGGCCGACACCCTGGCCACGGGCTACGTGATTGCCCAGGCCTTGAAGAAAATTGGCGACGCCGACCTGATTTTATTTGGTCGCCAAGCCGTCGATGCCGATACCGGTCAGGTGGGTCCCATCGTAGCCGAATTTCTCCACCAACCGCAAATCACCTACGCCGCCAGTCTGCGACTCAGTGGCGCCAACGAGGTCACGGCCGAACGCCTGTTAGAAGACACCAAGCAAACGCTAGTCGCCCAACTGCCCGCCGTTGTCAGTGTCCGTAGCGAACTCAATACGCCCCGTTACCCCACGCCGCGTAACATTCAACTGAGTTTCGCCAAGCCGCTGACCGTTTGGCACCATGATGATTTGGACCTCGACGATTCGCGGTTGGGGCAAGCCGGCTCGCCGACCATCGTCACCAAGGTCTACGCGCCAGAACCCGTTAAGCGCGAATTGACCCCACTGACCGGGACGCCAAGTGACGCCGCCAGTCAACTGATCACGGCTCTGAAGAACCGGCAATTAATCTAAGGAGGAAGCTGCTATGTCAAAACCAGAATTATGGGTCATTGCGGAACGCCGCTTAGATCACGTGGAACCCACGACCCAACAATTGATTACTAAGGCCAAAGGATTAGCCGGCGACCATTTCAGCGTCGTAGCCATCCTACTAGAAGCCACCACCGATCATTTGGAAGATGAACTCAGCGTTTACGGCCCAGATGAGATTCGCATCGCCCGCGACGACCGCTTCCCGACCGCCACGGACGCCGAACTCGCCGACGCCATCAAGCAGTTGGTCGATCAATACCAACCCAACTCGATTCTCTTCGGCGCCACCATCACCGGCCGTTCGATTGCTCCCCGGCTGCAAGCTAAGCTCCAGACCGGCTTGACGGCCGACTGCCTGGACCTGCGTTTCGACGACGAGACCCTGGTCGCCACCAAGCCTTCCTATGGGGACAACATCATGTGTGAAATCATTTGTCCCGACCACCGGCCCCAAATGGCCACGGTCCGGCCCAACACCTTCGTGGCGGCGCCGGCAGCCGGTGCGGCCACGGTGATGGACAGTCCCGTGACCTTCCACCCCGTTGACCGCCTCCACGTCACGGCAGCCACACCGGTGGTCAACACGGCCACCACGGTCGGCGATGCCAGTCGCGTTGTGGCGTTAGGTCGTGGTGCGGCTAGTGCGGCCACCATCGACAGCGCCACGAAGCTCGCGGAAAAGCTCGGCGGTCGCATCGGGGTCTCCCGGCCACTGACGGACCAACCGCGCTTCACCCACGACGACCAAATCGGCCAGAGTGGTAACACCATTCACCCCGAACTGATCGTCAACTTCGGGATCAGCGGCGCCGTTCAGTACCTGGTCGGCATGCAAGATTCCCAGACCATCGTTGCGGTCAACGCCGATGAAAATGCGCCGATCTTTGACGTGGCGGATTACGGCTACGTCGGCGATGCCCAAGCCTTTATGACGGCTCTGCTGGCGCAATTCAACTAAATTTAGATACATTGGCGAAACCAGGTGCCTGCGTCAGCTAGGGGTTCCGCCTGCTATGGGGACCACCTGCAGCCCAGAAGCGGGCTTCCGGTTCGCTTCAAAGCCTCGCAAAGAACGCGAGTCTCTGAAGTCGTCCCGCCCAGTAACCTGGCCAAAAACGCCAGCTAACTGGGCCGACACAGCTGGCTCCACCCCTAGCTGACTCCGGCGAGATTGGGTGCATATCATGAACTTAGTATTGGTCTGGTAGCCAGCCAATCCATCAAGGCGCCTCTTTAGATTTAAATAACAATTAAAAAACGATAGACGAACAAGCGCCGTGCTTGTCGTCTACCGTTTTTTGCGTTTCCAGGAAACTCCTGATTGCCCATACCGCCTCATACATCAGCCTACCAGTGGTACCAGCAGATTGCCGATCACAATCAGGGGCGCAGTCAAGAAAACGAGTGCCCCTGCCGCAACATCACTGCCTATTCGGGGGGTTCCTTGTGACGACTGAACCTCGCGTTGCCACCGCTTAACCTGGCTAACGGCCCCCGGAAAGGTCAGGTAGCTGCAGACCCAGTACCAGGACACCTCGTTCCAAGCAAACAGCGCCGGACTCAGTGTTAAGCGCCCCGTCAGCCACAACAGTCCCACCAATAACGGCAAGGCCTCGGCGTACCCCACCAGGTCGTGGCGCAGCGATTGGCCTAATTGTTTTGTATTGCGCACCGCCATCACCTTCTTTGATACCCTCAGCATAGTCCCGCTTACCTGAATTGCCAGCGTTGTGAAATAGCCCGTGACGGTTCGTTTAGTGAAAATGCCAATAGTGGCTTAGCCGTTTAGGGGTGTGTTCAAACACCCCATTTTCCCCAACCTTAAGTCACCAAAAAAGCCCAGGCACTCGGCCCGGACTCTGTGTAATTATATTTCTGAAGTTTAAAACAAAACCGGCTAAAATCATTGGTACCATGCGGCTCATCACGTTAAGTTTAGTTGTTATCTGCTTCATGACAAGAATCATCCGCCTACCGTTCACCAAGTATAAGTTGGAACGCTGGGACAGATCGAGCCAAGGAGCGGTCGCGACACCTCGCATTGAGCCGAAGCCCACGTCTCAAAGTGGCCTCGTTGCCGAAATGTGCGCCAACAAGTAATAGCTGCATTGACAACAGTTCTATCCTTAACACAATGTTATTGATAGGCATCACCTTGCCGGAGGCAGCCAGGGTGGAGCCAGCTGTGTCGGCGGTGTTGGCTGAGGTTTTGTCTCAGCCTACAGCGCGGGACGACTTGAGAGACTGGCCGGTTTTGCCAGGCTCTCAAGCGAGCCGGAAGACCGCTCCTCAGGCTGCAGGCGTTCCCCATAGCAGGTGGAACCCTGGCTGACGCAGGCGCCTGGTTTCCCCAATCTGAGTTGTTAGAAAACCGCTACTCCAACAATCAATGCATTAATACTGCTTTCACCCTTCAGCTACATTTTCAACAAGACTTGCAACAATTCCCGCGCCGATTCGTTCAGCTTGTCTTGGGACTTGTCGTTGCCTAGGTGGGTATAGATTTCGCCCACGTAGACGTCGTCGTGGAACAGTTGGTCGAAGACGGCGTCGATCACCGGCTTAGTGGCCGCCTGTTCTTGGACAGGGCCGAATGGGTTGGCGAAGAACGTCGTGCTCATCCCCACCTCATCCGTGGTGCCCAGCGCCTTTCGCTTGCCGGCCACGAAGGTTGCCTTGGCAGATTCCTGGTCGGTAAACCGGTGAATGCCGATGGCGTCATCATAGTTGTTGGCGTAGACCCACATGTCGATTTCGTGGTGCGCCACGATGCGTGACCAGGTATTGGCCGGGATGATGACCCGCGCGTTCTTTTGCTCGGGGTTCATGTATACCCCCCGGTCCATGTTGTTGAAGGCCACTTCGCTACTCAGGTCATCCAAGCGGACAAAGGCCCCGGTCTCCGTGCCTTGGGCGTAGAGTTTGCCGTCAGCCAGCGTGAAGCTCCCCATGTCATCGAAGATGGTTTCGATGTTGACGATTTCTTCGTCGGCCACATTTTGCAGAGCCTCGATGGACTCGGACTTGCCGGCCCCGGAATCGCCGAAGAAGACCACCGTCTTGGTTTTCCCGTTGGCAAAGGTAATCTTGACCATTGAACCGTGGATTGGCAGCTTCTTTTCCGCAATCATGTGGAGATTGTGCAGCGTCAAGCACATCTTCTTCATGTATCCGAAGTAAGTCGTCTGGTCATTGTACGGCACTTGGCCGACGTAGATGCCATTGGCGGCGTCGTAGAAATAGTGGCCGTTTTCCGGTTGGTCATCACTGGCAACGCCGGGTGTCCCAAATAACAGGACCAAGTCGGGCTTTTGCCCAGCGATTTCCTGGCTATCGGCCAACTGGAACAAGTTAGCCAGCGCAATCCCGGAAGCCAAGTAATCCCGGTGAAAGTAAATGTACGCCAGGCTCTCGCCAATCTTGGCGGGGTAACAGAACCAATCGTCTTCGGTCCCCTGGAAGTTGTCCAGCGGGTTGACCTTGGTCGCCGTGAACAGCCCCTTACGCTTGTTGCTCTTGGTGTGCAGCATCATTGGTGGCCGCAACATCAAGCGACTGATGAAGCGAATATTTTTCAGCTTTTCGTAGCCGGCCGGTTCTGGCCACTTGACCTGTTCCAGCAGGACACACGCACTAGACCCGGCGCTGATTTGCCGATAAACGTGGTTGGCGTGTCCCTGTAGCTTTTCTTCGATCGTCCGGTACAGCCGAATGACTAAGTCATTAAAATGTTGGTCGATCGTCATAAATTCACTGCTGACCACATCATTTTGTCGGACTGTCATCGTAGCGACCCGCAGATACGTCCGGTAATACGAGTACAGGTCTTCGATGCTGGCCAAGACTTCACTTGCCGGGAACTGACGGGTAGCGTTCGGCTGATCGGTCAAAATGGCCTTGACCGTGTCCAAATACGTCTCCGGTGAAACCAGATTAAACGTGCCGGCCGGATCCGCGTCGGCGGGCACCTTATCGCGTTGTTCATCCAAGAACAGCCGCACGAAGCTGGCGAGCTCCTGACTGTTGACCAAATCAAAAATGCTGGTGATGAAGCGGGCGTTATAGTTGAGCACCGCCACACTCCGGTCTGGGTTCGCGTAAAACGCGGCTAAATCAATCGGTTTCGGTGTTTGCATGCTAAAAACCCCTTTCAAATTATGTAGCCCCTATCGCTGCTGGTCGACTGGCCAGCGGACACTGACGACAGTCGATCAGCCAGTACCGCCAAAATCAATCGGCGTTGACCTTAATACATCATTCTAGCCTAAATCCGTCCCGGTGGGAAGCAACTTCGTCAAAATCGACCGGCACCTAAAAACCAGCCCATCAGTCACGCCAATTCGCTCACACCCCCTGTGCTTCCGGCCGCAACAATCGTTAGCGACGTGGGGCAACGGTCGGTAACGCCACCACTGCAACCAACCAATAAGCCGGTCCAGCACCACTGCCTCCTATTTTTGCCCCGCTGACCGAAAAACCTGGAACAGCTGACGCAAGGTGTCGTGTTGCGGATTATCCGCGCGGTACATGGCGTAGATGACCCGCAAGTCTTCGGGTACGTTGACCGGAATCTTGACCACGTCAAAAGCCTCCAGGTACAAGGTGTCTGCGACCAACCCGACGGCCGAACCGGCTTGAACCATCCCGGCGATCGAGATCTCATCGGGATAGGCCGCGTCGACCTGTAGCTGGTCGGCCACGCCCTGCCGGCGCAAGGTGCGCTGGACTTTTTGGCCAATCAATAGGTCGGGCGTATAGGTCAACACCGGATACGCTGCCAGGTCCGTCAAATCCAACCGCGGCTTAGCGGCAAGGGGATGGTCGGGCGCCACGATGACGATGAAGGCCTGCTTGAGTAACGGCTGATACAGCACGCCGGCCGCGCGACTGTCCGTGGCGGCGATGCCCAGGTCATATTGCTTGGCGGCCAACCCAGTCTGAATCTTTTCGGTGGTCACACTGTGGAGCTCGAAGCGGACCTGCTGGGTGTGGGCTTGTTCAAATTGATGCAAGACGCGCGGCAAATAGGTCCCAATCACCGTGGGGATACAGCCGACCCGCAACGTCACCGGCTGCGTGGCATGGGCCGCCTGAAGCCGAGTTATCCCGTCATCTAGCGTCTGTAGGCTTTGTTGGACCACTTGCAGGAGCTGCCCACCTGTGGATGTTAGCACAATGTGGCGCCCTTGTTTGACAAATAACGGCAAATCTAACTCGTCTTCTAATTTATGAATTGCGGTCGTCAGACTCGGTTGACTGACTCGCAACTCTTGGGCCGCCTGGGTGTAGTTCTCCAACCGCCCGACACATTCAAAGTAGCGTAATTGATTTAGGTTCATGTTCGTCCCTCTGTTCTATCTTTCACAATCTATAGGCATAGACTATGAATCGTTGACCAATCGGTAGTGGTATTTTTCCCTCCTCCACCTTAACATAAAGGGCGTAGAAAACGTTTTCTAATTTGAACTTATTCAATTCCTATTCTATTCAAGGCGGTGTTCAATCATGGAAGCAACTCACACAACTCCAGTATCCGGCCACCGACGGCTCATCTTTACCGCGGCCTTTATCATCATCTTCTGCTGTTCCGCATCCGCAGCGTTTTCTGTCTTCGCCGACACTTTGGTGAAAGCCACCAGTGCCACGGCCTCACAGGTGGCCCTGACCCTGACGATCTATCAATTCTTTATGGCGGCCTTCGGGATCCTGTCCGGGCGCATCATTGACCACTCTTCTCCCAAGAAACTGATGTACGTCGGTGGCTTTATCTTTGGCCTCGGCTGGTTTCTCGGGGCCTTCGCTCACAACATTTGGTTCCTGTACTTCTCCATCGGCATCCTCGCCGGGAGCGGCAACGGTCTGTTGTACAACCCTTCGCTATTGACGACGCTGAAATGGTTCCCCGAAAAGCGCGGGACGATTTCTGGCCTGTTGTTAGGCGCCGCTTCGCTCGGGCCGCTGGTCTTGGCCAAGGCCGGTGCTTGGCTCTGTGATACCATGGGCGCCAACGGCTTGATGCCGATTGGGATTGCCTATCTGGCGTTGATCTGGCTGGTCGGTTGGCTAATGGCTTCTCCAGAAACACCGGCGCAAGACACCAATCAACCCGCACCGGCCACGACCGGTCAATCCCCTAAGCAAATGATGGGGTCATTAAACTTCTGGCTATTACTCTTACTGTTTGCGATTGCCTGCACGGCCGGTATCATGTTGATTGGGTCGCTGTCTTCCATCGCGCAGATTCAGCTGCAATTGACCCCCATCGTGGCAGCGAATTTCGTGGTCGTCAACACCCTGGCAAACTTCTTCGGTCGGATGATCACGGGGCGGGCCGTCGATAAATTAGGCGAGACTCGCACGTTACTGGTCATCTTATGCCTGACCATCATCGGCCTGGCCGGTCTGCGCTTGGCCACCAACATTTCCATCTTCACCATCTTCTTGATTGTCTTGGGGGCATCCTTTGGCGGCGTGCTGGTCGTCTTCCCCACCTTGACCGGTAAGACGTTTGGCCAGAAATTCTCCGGTACCAACTACGGCATCATGTTCTTCGGCTACGCGATTGGGGCGCTGATTGGCCCACAAATCGCGACGCTCTCCATGAATGCCGGCGCCGGGACCCACGCCTACTACGGCTCTTACTTAGTTGCCATTGGCGTGGCCGTCATTGGGATTCTGATTGACCTGTACCTGATTCACCAAGGCATCGGTAAGCACACACCAGCCCCTACCGACTAATCTTTCTGGCTGAGAAACGAACTTTAACCCATAATCAAAGGAAGTAATCTCATGGAAATTGATGGACATACTAAATTAGTGGGCCTGATTGCCCACCCGGCAGGACACTCAAAGTCTCCTGCCATGCACAATGCGGCCTTTGACCTGGACGATATCAACGCGCGCTTTCTGGCATTTGACGTTGACCCAGACCAACTCCCCGCTGCCGTCAACGCCCTGCGCGCCTTTAAAATGCTGGGAGCCAGCGTCTCCATGCCGTTCAAGCAAGCGATCATTCCGCTCCTGGACCACCTCGACAAAACCGCAGAACTGGTCGGTGCCGTCAACACCGTGGTCAACCACGACGGCGAACTGACCGGTTACACCACCGATGGTATCGGCTTCGTGGAGGCACTAAAAGACGACGGCGTACACTTGACCGGCCAGACCATGACGCTGGCTGGCGTCGGGGGTGCCGGGACACCCATTGCGATTCAGGCGGCCCTCTCCGGCTTAACGACGCTCAACGTCTTCAACATCAACGACCCGTCCGTGGCCAACGCTAAAAAGATCGTCCAAATCATCAATGACCAGACCGATTGCCACGCGACTTTCTATCCACTGGAAGACCGGGACCAATTTAAACAAAAACTCAGCGAAAGTGACGTCTACACCGACGCGACCGGCCTGGGCATGGGCAAATTGGTCGACCAGACCTTGGTGGACGATCCCAGTTGGTTCCATGCCGACATGACGGTCTTTGACACCGTCTATGCGCCGAGTGTGACCAAGCTGATGAGCGTGGCTAACCAAGCCCACGTGGCACACGTCATCAACGGGCAAGGCATGCTGCTGAACCAAGGCGCTGCGGCCTTCAAGTTGTGGACGGGACAAACGATGCCCTTAAAAGATATGGCACTTTAGAGGAGGAAAAACACATGGCAGATTGGTTAGGATTAGCAGAAAAAGTCTGTGTCGTCACCGGCGCGGTCGGTGGTATGGGCACTAAAATTTGTGAGGCTCTGGCGGAACAGCACGCCACCGTCGTCGCCCTGGATATGGATCAAGACAAAACGGCGGAACTGGTGACCACCCTGATTAATGAGGATCACATTGCTGGACTGGCAGTCACCTGTGACGTGACCAAGGAAGCCAGCGTCCAGCGCGCCGTCGATCAAGTTAAGGATACCTTTGGTCACGTTGACGTGGTCATCAACACCGCGGGTATTCTCAAGTTCGATCCCTTGGAAGACCTGGACTACGCCACTTGGAAACAAGTCTTAGACGTCAACTTAAACGGCTACTACCTGATTACCCATGAATTCGGTAAGCTCATGATTGCCCAAAAGCACGGCACCTTCGTCCACATCTCCACAGTGGCCAGTGACATCCCCGAAACCTACAGTGGCGCCTACAGCACCAGTAAGGCTGGCGTTAACATGCTCTCCAAGCAGGTGGCGGCTGAATGGGGAATGTTCGGCATCCGCAGTAATGTCCTCGAACCGTGCCTGGTCAAGACGCCCATGTCGGCAGCCTTCTACGCGGATCCAGAGGTGGAAAATGGCCGCAAGTCCCTGACTGCCAGCAAGCGTATTGGGACCACCGACGACATTGCGAACGCTATCTTATTTTTGGCCAGCGACCGGTCCAGCTACATCAACGCTACCGGCCTCGCCATTGACGGTGGCTTCAGCGTGATGATGCAAAACCAAATCCCTAAGCCCGGCGGCCGCCGCGGCTTTGCGGAAACACATTAATCGAATAGCCATTAAAATCCCGTTGATGTTGGTAGCGATGCCAGCATTGGCGGGATTTTTTGGTGTTACACGGCAGAATGGTAGCGGTAAACTGGCGGAAAACCGCCCAGTCCCAACCCCATGAAGGTACTGCTCAATAACAGACGCTTAATCAGTGGTCGCATGTGTCTCTTCCCCTCTTCGATTGCCATCAACGACTAACAACAGCACTATCATACTGCTAACAGCAGACTTAGTCCAGCATGTATATTATTAATGTAGTTATAATCATGCCACAACAAATTTAATATTGGACCTCCCCATCCCAGTGGCGTATAGTATTCTCAATACATACGAGGAGGCCTTCTCATGGACGTAGAAATTTTTTGGCAACAGTTTAAAAACGCTCACCCAGAAGTCACGACTAATCATCACGACACCTATGCGTTTGGCAGTGACGCTGACGCTTTGGCTCACCTGGTCAAAATCGGTCGCAAGACAGCCACCACTTCGGCCCTCGAGCTGTACGAAGCCGACGAGCCGTTGCCCTACGTGGGGGAATATAACGTTATCTTAGACGGCCACGACCAGCCGGTGTGTATCACCCAAACCAAGGTGACCGAGGTCGTTGCGTTTGATCAGGTCACCCAAGAACATGCCTATCACGAAGGTGAGAACGACCGGACTTTGACCAGCTGGCGGCAAGGCCACCGTGACTTTTTCACCGCGGAATATCAAGCCGTGGGCCGGACGTTTAACGAACAAATCCCCTGTTTTTGCGAGGTCTTTGAACGCGTGGATTAGCGGAAGCAAAAAGGAGCGGATCTCTTGTGTGGAGGTTCGTTCCTTTTTAATGGTTACCATTTTAGGCTTGTTGTTTCCGCCCATCGCGCAACATGGCCGCGAAGATCCAGCCGACCACGGCGACGGCCAAGAAGGTGACGAAGACGGCGTGGTAGCCGGCCAAATTAGCGGCGGCGTGACCCGCGACCTTGAGGTGATCAGCCGTGACCATCGCAAGAATCAACGTGGCGACGGCGACCCCGGTCGACCCTAAGATCTGCCGAACGGTCGTAATGACCGCCGTCCCGTGGGAGATCAGTTGGTCGGGCAAGGAATTGGCGCCCAACGTGACCGCTGGCATCATGACGAAGGCATTGCCACCCTCAATCAAAGCGGCCGTAAGAATCATCGCCACTAAGGACTGTTGACTGGTGACCAGGGTCAGCCACAGCCAGCCCAAGACGATCATGGTCATCCCCGTCAACATGGTAGCCTTAAAGCCAATCTTGTCGGCCAATTTCCCAGTCAACGGATTCAACAGACTCAAGACGACCGCCCCGGGAACCAGTGCCATCCCGGAAGCAAATGGCGAAATGCCTAAGACTCCCTGATAGTACAACGGGAAGATGATGGTAACGACGATCAGGGCAATGTAAGATGCCCCCGTCAACAGGACGGCCAGATCGAAGTTAAACGTCTTCAAGACCCGTAGATCCAGTAACGGCGTCGCCACGTGAAATTGCCGGTAAACGAAGTAGGCCACGGCCAAGAGACTAACGGCCAGTAACGCCCCCATGGCCCCCCAGTTCACGGCCGTCTTGCCGATTTGGTTGACCACGTAGAGAATCCCGATGAAGCCGACACTACTGAGGACGGACCAGTAATCCAAGTGCGCCTTGTGCTGCGGCATCACGTCTTTGACCGTCTTTAACGCAATCACGAAGACCACGGTGATGATGACCATGAAGACCACGAACAGCCCTTGCCAAGTCGTGTAACGCAAGACGATTCCCGAGATGATGGGACCGACCGCTAACGCCGAGCCCATGACCAGGCCAGCGAAGCCCATGACACTGCCCCGCTGTGCTTCCGGCGTGATTCGCAACATGACCGTTTGGTAGGACGGAAACATGATGCCGACCGCCATGGCCTCCATCACCCGTCCCAGCATCATCAGCGGAAAGCTGGTCGCCAGGTAAATGATGAACGTGCCGACGTCAAACAACGCCAGGACGCTCACAAACAAGACTGGAAAGCGGATGTTATTTAACAACCAGGGACTGACTGGCATCATGACCACCATCACCAGCATGAAGCCGGTAGTCAGCCACTGGACCGTCGACGCCGGCACGTTAAAGTACTTCATTAACGTCGGGTACGCGGTCGATAGCGATGATTGACTGATGGACATGGTGAACGTCCCCGCTAGCAACGTCCAGATAAAGGCCAGGTGGCTGTAAGGCCGCCCCTGTAAATCGATTGGCTGTTCTGCCATGTAACTCACTCCTCATTCCCACTTTAGAAACATTATTAACTGACTTCTATCCTAGTCCTTTTCCGCGTCGCTGTAAACCAAACGCACGCCACCTGTTGAACGAAGTTACTTATTGGGCAATCTTTGTTACAATAGGGTTAATCACCGCAGCACTCGTTGCGAACTCCGGAAAGAATTGAGGGCAAAACCATGGACTTAGTAGCATATTTAACCGATGAAATCGAGTTTCTCACGGAACAAATGGACCGGGCCAAGCAGGAAAAAGACAACGCCATGAATTTTTTGTGCGATGCCCGGATCACGGAAGCCAAACGCATCTTAGACCAGGTCAACGCCGGTAAGATTACCAGCCTGAAGGCCTAGTTTTTTAAGCCGAGCGCCAGGGTGTGCTGGGCTTTTTTGCTGGGAGATTGCCTCGCGACGAAAAGTTTTGACCCAGTCATTCGCCGAACGGGGAAAATAGGTGTACATTAGAAGTAGTTAAAAATTTTAGGAGGTCACACATTGATTACAATTAAATCAGACCGTGAAATTAAAAAAATGGCGGAGTCCGGTGCCGTTTTAGCTGGTGTCCACAAGGGCTTACGGGACATCATCAAACCTGGTATCTCCAGCTGGGAAATCGAACGTTTCGCCAATAAATATATTGCAGAACATGGCGCTACGCCTTCCGAAAAGGGCTTCGAAGGCTACAAATACGCCACTTGCGTCAGCGTGAACGATGAAGTCGCCCACGCCATCCCCCGCAAGGAACTGTTGTTAAAGGAAGGCGACATCGTGGCCGTGGATATGACGGTCAACCTGGATGGCTTTGAAAGCGACTCTTGCTGGACCTACGCGGTAGGCAAGATCAGTCCGGAAGCCCAACACCTGATGGACGTCACCAAGAAGTCCTTGTACCTGGGCATCGACCAAGCCGTTGTCGGCAACCGTATCGGTGACATTGGCCACGCCATCCAAGCCTACACCGAAGGCCAAGAACACATGGGTGACGTTCGCGAATTGATTGGTCACGGCATTCAACCGACCATGCACGAACAACCTAACGTCCCGAACTACGGGGAAGCTGGTAAGGGGCTGCGGTTACGCGCCGGTATGACCATCACCATCGAACCCATGATCAACCTGGGAACCTGGGAAATCGCTTCTCGGGAAACGGCCGACAAATCCTGGGAATACTACGTCACGGCTGATGGCTCACTGTCCGCACAATACGAACACACGCTGGTCATCACGGATGACGGTCCCAAGATCTTGACCTCCCAAGGCGACGAGATCGACAAGAAGTACCTGCTGTAAAACTTAACCATTGGCGTCAGGATTTGGTTCATTTCCTGGCGCTTTTGTTTTACACTGAAGGTTAGTAGACAAAAATCAGCTAGAAAGCAGGGTCACCTTGGCTGCCTCCGGCAAGTTGACGTTTATCAGTAACACTGTATTGGTCGAAAGCCAGCTGACAACCACTAATTCTAGCCGCTTTTTTTGATTCTCAACCTTTAGCTGCACACTAAACCTAACTTACCTAGGGGGCATCACCATGACTTTAACCAATCACACACCGGAAGACACGGTGCAAGATATTTTTAACCACATCGCACCACAATACGACCAAATGAATAGCGTCATCAGCCTGGGGACCCACCGGCTCTGGCGCCAACAGGTTATGCGCGCCATGACGCTTCACGCCGGCGACTTTGCCTTGGACCTGTGCTGTGGCACTGGCGATTGGACCCTGGCCTTGGCGAAGGCAGTCGGTCCCCGCGGTCATGTGGTGGGGTTGGACTTTAGTCACGTCATGTTGCGCGAGGCCGACCGCAAAGTCCGCGCCGCTGACCTGGCCAACCGCATCACCCTCCGTCAAGGTGACGCCATGCACCTGCCCTACCCGGATAATCACTTCAACGTCGTCACGATTGGCTTTGGCCTGCGCAACGTGCCGGACGCCAACCAGGTTTTACGTGAAATGGCCCGGGTGGTCAAGCCTGGCGGTCAGGTTGTGTGCTTGGAAACGTCACAGCCGACCAATCCCGTGATTCACGTCGGCTGGCAAGTGTACTTCGGCCACGTGGTCCCTCTGATGGGACGCTTGGCCCATCACTATCAGGCCTACAACTACCTCCAACAGTCCACGCACCGTTTCGTGTCCGTGCGTGAACTGGCGGACATGTTCGCAGCGGCAGGGTTGTCCCAAGTCCACTACCAACAATTCAACCTGGGCGCTGCGGCCGTACACTTCGGCGTTAAACCGTACTAACCACGTCCACTGGGCTGATTGCCTGGCGTTCGCGACATAGACACGCGGTAGACGGCACCGTTCGTTAGGTCCCCATACAGTTACTAACGAAATGAAATCGCTTTTTGTGACCCCCATTATTCGGTTCTTAACCCTTTCTTTAAAAAAATCAGCGTGAAAAAAGGGTCTGGGAAAATTTCCCAGGCCCTTATGCGTCAACTTTAAAATGACTGAAGGCTGAAACTCTAATTGCCGTAATGACGGTGTTCTGACATCTAAAATTGGTGAAACCAGGCGCCTGCGTCAGCCAGGGTTCCACCTGCTCTGGGGAACACCTCCAGCCTGAGGGGCGGTCTTCCGGTTCGCTTGAAAGTCTGGCAAAACTCGCCAGTCTCTCAAGTCGTCCCGCGCTGTAGGCTGAGACAAAACCTCAGCCAACACCGCCGACACAGCTGGTTCCACCCTGGCTGCCTCCGGCAAGGTTGACAGTCATCAGTAACACTGTGTTAACGAAAGACAGTCGTCAATGCAGCTACTACTATCTAGTTTAAGACGATTGCTACTGGCAAGTACCACCTTAGCCGAGAGTTCGCCAAATATGGGTTCAGCCGTGGGAGTTGCCTTAGCGGCGCGGTTCATGCCGCTTAGGCAACTGGCGTCTTTGAGACGCGACCTTCGGCTCAAAGCGAGGCGTCGAGACCGCTCTTTGGCTCGGCCCGTCCGCCCCAGCGTTCCAACCCATATTTGGCGAACGGTAGGCGGCCAGTTCACATTATGAAGCTGGAAACGACTATTTTTGACGCCATGAATTGCATGACAACAATAGTTCCCGCTGATTTTCGTTTTTCAACCTTCAGAAAACGACCGCAACGTGCGCCAAGGGGTAACCGCCCCTTGGCGCACACGCGTTTAGTCTTGCGGAAACGCCGCAATCTGTTTTAACAATTTTTCGTTGCTGTTCAACCGCGCAAAGGCCGCGGCATCCTGCAAGTCTTGCTTGATTTTGGCCGGGTCGCCCGCCTGTTGCTGGGCGTTGCGGGCCCGCTGGTACAGAATCTTCGCCAGATAATAGGTCACGTGGTAGCGGGCACACACGTCCACGCCGTAGTTCAACAGCTTATCGCTGGCCTGCAAGTCGCCCGTTTGCCCGTAAAACTGACCAGTGTAGTAAATGATGTTCAGGGACCGCCAAATGCTGTGGTTGTTTTTGAAGGTCAGGTTGTGGATCTCACCAGCCACCTTGTTGAAGTAAAATTCCGCCCGAATGTGGTCGCCGTCCTGGTTGTACGCCACGCCCATCCCCGTGTAGGCCAACAGGGAGTACATGGAGTGATGACCTTCATCGAAGCGGTTCAAGATTTGCGAGAAGTCGTAGAGCGCATCGGCAATCGCGCCGCCATTCAACGCCGTGACGTAGCCGCGGATGAAGTAGTAGCGCATCTGAAAGTTAAGCGTACCGTTGGCGGGATCGCCCAGCTTGTCGAGGCTGGCCTGAGCAGCGTCATACTCGCCCACCAGCAGCTGGAATTCCGCCTGTTCCAGGGCTTGGGAGCGCACCGAGTCCTCATCATGGTTCAGGGGGAAGAGGTCATTTAGTGTCAATTCAAGCCGGTCACACAGTTGTAAGAGAATCTTGAGTGACGGGACCTTCCCGTTTCGTTCAAATTTACTCAATGTCGCTTGGGTACAGATTCCTTGCGCCAATTGGTCTTGGGACAGATGAAGTCGTTTTCGCGTTTCAATAAAGATATCAATGTTCATGAATTGTGCCATCCCTTAAAATATTCTAGGTCAATTATAGCAATTAATGATGCGCAAGCCTAGCTGATTTCTGCCGAACTGAAGTCTTCTACCAAAAACAGACGCGTAACCCGCCCGATGACCGTTTGCTCTAAAAAACAACTAGTCCAGGCCCACGATCACCCGCGCTATGCCCGCCACCCATGGTGTTCTCGGTCCCAATCGCGTTTGCGGCTGCCGGAAACGAACGGATTGCCGGCCACGATGTAGCGCAGGGGCCGCTCTTGCCAACTACCAGCGCTGACGCCGACGCGCGACGTGGCCGCCACTACTCTAGGGTGACGCGTGGCCTGTTCCGTGATCGTCAGATTGTTGGCGCCCAGCATGGTGCGGTTCAAGTCCTTCGATTGCAGACCCAACGCCGCCGTTAATTTGCCCGGCCCATTGGTGATATCCGGGACGGGCTTGGCGCGATGCTGCTGCATGAGGGCCAGTCCCTGATGGGGTTCGATGCCCCGAATCAGGATTCCTTGAGGGGTCCCGGCCGCCTGGGTCGCCACATCTAGCATGTAGTACCCGCGGAGAATATAAATGTAAATGGTCCCCGGCGCATCGTACAAGGCCGCATTGGCTGCGGTATAGCGGCCGTTGAAGGCGTGGGCTGCCGTATCCTGTTCACCCAAATAAGCCTCGGCCTCAACGATCCAACCACTCATGGTCCCCGCGGACGTTTGGTAGATCAATTCGTGGCCCAACAAGTCCTGGGCAATCTGGGCCGTCGGGCGGCCGGTAAAGAAGTCAGCTAAGGTGGTAGTCATTGTTTTTTCTCGCTTCCCTTTCACTATGGTAGAATTGACTCATGGAGATGGTCAACTATGGCAATTAAACTCGAACGTATTTACACAAAGCCCGCGGATCTAGCCGGTTATCGCGTGTTGGTCGACCGCTTGTGGCCCCGCGGTATTTCTAAGGTCAACGCGCAACTGGCGTCCTGGGAAAAGGAAATGGGCCCGTCGACGGAGCTGCGGAAATGGTTCAATCACGACCCCGAAAAGTTCCCCGCCTTTCAAGAAAAATACCTGGCGGAACTCGCAGCCAACCCAGCCTTACCGGATTTCTTAAACCTGGTGGCGACACAGCTGGCTAAGCAAGACGTCATTTTCCTCTATGGCGCCAAAGATGAGACCCACAATCAGGCCGTCGTCTTAAAGGACCTGGTCCTCAAGCGTCTGGCTGACCGAGTGCCCGCAGCACGGCTGGCAGACTGAGGTCCCGCGTACTGGCCAACTGTGCGTCGGCCCCCGGTAGCGGGTCAACGTTGATGGCCACGGTCAGGCACCCGGCCGTCTTAGCGGCTTGCACGCCGGTCACGGTGTCTTCCAAGGCCACGCAATGCGTCGGGGCCAACCGCAACAACCGTGCGGCCGCCAAATACACGTCGGGAGCCGGCTTGCTGGCCTTTAAGCTACCGGCCGCCACGATATGGGGAAAGTAGTCGGTCAACTGGAGACGCGCAATCTCGGCTGGCGCATTGGTCGAAGCCGACGCCAAGGCCATGGGGTAGCCCGCGGCCACCAATTCGTCCAAAAAGGCAGTGACACCCGGCAAGCGATTGGCCGGCGTCATGGCCGCGACGTATTGGCGGTACAGGTCGTTTTCGTGATCGGTGATGGCTTTCATCTGCGCCGCATCGAACGCCCCTTGGCGATTGGCCGAGGCCAGAATCGTTTGTAGCGACCCCAACCGGCTCATCCCCGGCAACACCTCCGCCAAAGCCGTGGTCCACGGAATGTGCAATTCCGCAGCGATGGCTCGCCAGGAGGCTAAATGATACTGCCAGGAGTCGGCAATGACCCCATGTAGGTCGAACAAGAATCCTTGAATCTTAGACGTGGGCATGCGCGTTTCCCCCTCTAATGGTTAAATGAATGTCTTAATTATACCACGCGTACCGTGGTGACTGGCGCCTGGGCGTAACCTGCCTGGGCGCTTTTTGGTTGCGCAAATCGACGGTAACAAAAAAGTTTGGGACAGACAAAGCCGCCCAAACTCTCTGTGTGCCACCTTTAAATGGCTGAAACGTGGGCCCCCAGGCACCTGGTTCCGTTTAAACCAGCTGACCGCCTGGCCCCGCTTCTTGTATCACAAATTCAGCTAGCCGAAGCGCGCGGCCTAACGACAATTGTATGGTCTCTCGCTTCGACAAATTTACGGCTGCGCCTAGCGAATCACGATGACCGACACGTCCGCCTTCTTGCCTAACCGCAAGCCAATGGCTCCGGGCTTACCGTGGCTGGCAAAGTCGACATCGGCCCCACATACGATCAGGTCGGGTTGGAAGTCGGGCACGATCTTTTGCAAGATCACGTCGTCCACATCTCCGCCCTCCGCGACGATGGGCCGCACTTGTTCAACGCCAAAGGCCTCGGCACGCTTGGCGTAGTCTCGAACGACCTGACGCAAGTGGTCTCGTTTTTCATTGAGCTTATCCGGCATCAGTGACTCATAAATGCTGATGTCATTGCTTTCCAAGACGGAAGCGATTCCCAGGTGAGCGCCGTAGTCCTTCGCCAGGGTCATCGCAAACCGAAAGGCCCGGGTGGTCGATGGACGGTCATCCTCATCGATCGTAATCAAAATACGTCGGAAAAACAGCGGATCATTACTTTCATCTGCCATAATTAATTTAATTCCCTCCAATGGATGATTCGGCCCTCATTGTATCATATTTGCGGGAAAAACTGGGGAAGAATCTTTTGGGTTTTACCGAGGATTACCGGCATTAGGAATTGGCTGGTTGGACAGGGCTTACTTAAAGTCCGCCAGCGGATACGTGTACGTTTCCTTTGGCCCACCGTAAACGTTACTCTTAAAATCCACTGATGATGGCCGATCTTGACCGTTGCCTTCTTGATCAGCTTAAAGCTGTGCTGGCTGTACTATCGACTTGCTGACCACTGGCATCTCGATGGTAATGAAAAAGTACGCTACCGGAGTGGCGCGTACTTTTCGTTAACAAAATTCTTTATTTTTGAGTTTGCCCCATCAACGATACGTCATAAGCTGACTACTTAAAGTTTGCCAGTGGATAACTCTCTATATCTTTTGGCATAACGGTCTTAAACCCAACCTTACCATTCCGATAAATCCAAATGGTTGCGTGACTGTCAGTTCCATAAGTCCGCACACGAACCAGCTTCTTGCTCTGATGCTTGTAAAAGTGCACGGTTGACCATGAGGATTCGACAAAGTCATGGGAAACGGTAAAATGGGTCCGTAATTTTTTCTTATTGGTGATGGTCTTCCAAGGCTTGCGCCAATACTCAAAGGTCCGTACCTTGACCGCCTTACCACGCTTGAAATCGATACGGATTGGCCGATTGTCCATTCCCATCGTCAGTACTCGCAAAGTATGCTTTCGCTTATTCCGGATCTGATAAACCCGTTGTGGCAGCGCCGTACTATCGCTCACGTCCACCCGTGTCCCCGCCGACTCACGGCTTTGCTTTTTCACCACCATTTTTTCATGAGCCTTGGGTTTAAGGAGCTGCTGACCAGGATCACGATAATAGCCGGCAATCAGCGTCTTGGGTGACTTGTATACCCAGCCTAATGGCCGCTTAGCCGTACTTAAGTAAACGTAGTGACTGCCATTGTATTTAACCAATTCTTTGGTTGCATACAGCTGCGTTCTTGCCAAACGGTCGAATACGTGCGACACGTAGGTGTAATGTTTAGTATTGGCCGGCGCCGACCAGATACGGTGCTCATAGGGATTGCCCACGTAGTATGGTTGTTTTTCCTGGTAGTTCCACTCCGAAGTGATTGTGGTAAATTCTTTAAGTCCATCAGCTTTAACGACACCAAAGTTATTCTCACTGACATAATCTGCAGAACCTTCTGGACTACTAGCATTCTCAAATCCATTGGCTGCATAGCTGAATACACGATAGTACGTTCCCGTTGTTGTGACATACTTCTTTGTTGCTCCAAAAATATTTCCTCGAGCAGTAATATTATCAGAAATAATTCCATCTTTGGATCCGTAATCCTTCAAATTGTAGTAAAACACTGTCTTTTTATTGGCAACCTTATACCCAATGTCGGGATTCATTTTCTCTGTCGAAATGACCTTACCAACTGGCGATGCCTTAGCCGAAGTCTTAGTTACTGAGCGCTGCTTACTTGGCGTACTTTTTGAGCTACTAGCAGACACCCCTTGCCCCTGTGACGCACTATTGGCACAGCCACCAACAATGATGCCTAACGCTACCAAAGCCACGATTGTCTTCTTCTGCATCCTACCATTCCCTCGTCCCAGTTAAAAAATCAACTGTCAATCGACAATAAATTCATCTACTTATAATCATTAATCGAGTAAGTAATACTTTCCTCGTCAACATCCGTAAAGAACTTCACATGACCATTCCGATAAACATCAACGTACCCACCGCCATCAAAGCCTAGTGTCTCCAATCTAACTAATCTCTTATTCTTAATTGAGTAAAAGCGGTTTTGAGTCCCATCAACGCTTGCGTAATCATATTCATGCTGCACAAGATACTTTGTTCGCAACTTTTTCTTGTTGGTTGTCGATTTCCAGGGCGTTCGCCGATACTTGTATGTTTTTACCTTAACCGATCGTCTGTTACGGAAGTAAATCTTGGTGGGGCGATTGTCCATACTGATAATCAGCACTCTAACAATCTGATTCTTCCGATTCTTAACCAGATAAGCGCGTTGCTGTAACGATAAGCTATCATTAACACCAACCCGATTTTTCGTTGACTTCTTACTTTGAACCTTGGTGACAAGATGTTCGTGTTTTCTCAACTTCAATAGTTGTTTCCCCGGATCACGGTATTTTCCCGCAATAAGTGTATGCCGAGCCTTATAGACCCAGCCTAGCTTTCGTCCCTTTGCGGTTTCTAAGTACACATAATGCAAATTTTTATGCGTAATCAGTTCCTTGGTCGCATACAACTGCTGGGTGGTCAACCGATCGAAAACGTGAGTGATGTAAGTATACGCTTCCGTATACGCCGGCCGGTTCCAAATTCGATGACTATTTGGGTCGGCGACGTAGTATGGCTGCTTATGCGCGTACGTCCATTCAGATTTAATTGTTTTAAACGGCCGAAGAGCCTGGCCGCCGACGTACCCCAAAGAATCCGGCTTTTTCTTACCTTCAAAGCCGTGAGCTTCACTTACAGTATATTGAACAACGTGATAGTAGACCCCTTTAGTAGTTGTAACAACCCGATCAACTCCCAAAGTTCCTCCCTCTACACTGAAGTAATCAGCATATACACCCCCCTTGGTTCCAAACTCCCTTAAGCTGCGATACACCTTAACCCGTTTGTTTGCCATCTTATAAGCAATATTGGGATCATTCGGCTTACTGGAAATAATCTCTCCTACTGGCAATGCTTTCTTCACGCTACTAGTCTTAACTGACTGAACCGGCTTATCACTGGAGCTACTCGCTACGGTTGGCTTGCTTTCGCTCGAACAGCCGGCAACGAATAAAGCCATTGTCAATGCCAAAATATAATTACCCTTATACTTCATTTTTCTTCCCCTCAACTTAGAATCCTATAACCTTATGTAAACGAGACTACAACGAACTCGGAAAACTAATTCGAGCCGATAACCAGTCCCGTCTGATTTCGTTAACTAATCGTACTCATGATATGGATACGTAATATTATCTTTCTGACCACCAGTCACAAATTTCACTTGACCGTTACGGTAAATCAAAACATAAGCATAGCCATCTGCTCCTAACGTCAAGACTTTGGCCAGTTTCTTGCTCTTGCTAGCATAAAAGTGAGTACTAATTGCGGCAACACTTAAGTAAGAACCCACATGCTGGGCCAAATACTTACTCCGTAACTTTTTCTTATTGGTTGTCGACTTCCAGAGTGTGCGCCGATATTTGTATGTCTTTATCTTAACTGCTCGTCCGTTGTGGAAGTAAATCTTGGTAGGCCGATTATCCATACTGATAACCAGAGCTCTAACGATATGGTGCCGTTTATTTTTAACTAAATAGACGCGTTGTCGTAACGACAAACTATCATTCGCACCAACCCGATTTCCAGTTGACCTCTTGCTTTGAACCTTGGTGACAAGATGTTCGTGTTTCTTCAACTCTAATAGTTGTTCCCCTGGATCACGGTACTTTCCCGCAATAAGTGTATGCCGAGCCTTATAGACCCAGCCTAACTTTCGTCCCTTCGCAGTTTCTAAGTACACATAATGCAAATCTTTATGCGTAATCAGTTCCTTGGTCGCATACAACTGTTGAGTGGTCAACCGATCGAAGACGTGAGTGATGTAAGTATACGCTTCCGTATACGCCGGCCGGTTCCAAATTCGATGACTATTTGGATCGGCGACGTAGTATGGCTGCTTATGAGCGTATGTCCATTCGGACTTAATCGTCTTGAACGGCCGAAGAGATTGGCCACCAACATATCCTAACGAATCCGGTTTACCTTTCCCCTCAAAACCACCAGTTTCGCTGACAGAATACCTGATGACATGATAATACACACCCTTAGTAGTCGTAACAACACGATTAACACCAATGATGTCACCTTTTTCATTAGTATAATCAGAGTACACCCCACCTTTAGTCCCAAACTCCCTTAGACTGCGATAAAACTTAACCTGTTTGCTTGCCATCTTATAAGCAATGTTAGGATTACTGGTTTTGGTAGAAATAATTTCTCCAACTGGCAATGCTTTCTTCACGCTACTAGTCTTAGCTGACTGAACTGACTTTTCACTGGAGCTGTTCGCTACGGCTGGCTTGCTTTCGCTCGAACAGCCGGCAACGAATAAAGTCGCTATCAATATAAAAATAAAGTCACGTTTACTTCTCATCCTTCTGCTCCTTACTTGACTGTCTTTTCTGAACGCGCCGCTTCGGCCAGTCTGTTCATAATCAGATACCCTTTACCCGAACTAGTAATCCCCATTCCTTCGGATTCACGATAATGAACAGCTTTAAGTACCGTAAAATTAATCTTCTTCAATGTCAATTTACTCAAATGTTTTACTGGCATGGTCATAAAAGCATTATCATAAATCAAAAATAGACGTCCCTTACTGTATGCCAATCCTTGCCCCATGGTACCAATACTATTAGATATTCTTACTACCATTTTAACTTTCTTGGGCGAAGAACCCATAGTCCCACGATAAATCGTCACTAGTCCCCCCAGAGACTTACGGTACTTTCCATAATGTCTCTTCCCCGGCTCAAAACCACCTTTCTTATACTTCGATATTCTGTTCTTCATGGTCTGCATTCGTTTTGTCGTCTCCGTGAAGTAGAAATGCCCTCCCTTATCAAAGGTTAAATCGTGTAACTGCAAATACGTTTTCACTCGACGAGACTTAAGTCCTACAGATTTCACAGTATGGGTCACTCGGACCAACATGCGCCACGTCTTGGACGGTGCTAAGGTGTGCATACTGATCTTTTGAAAATTAAACTCACGATAATTTCCACTATCATGCTTGGTTGTGAGCGCCGCATTGTATAACCGGCCATCTTTGGGGTTATATGAGAAGCTCTGCCCATGACCCATCCTGAATTTTTTCCCAATTACAACTGCAGAAAATATTTTGTAATTGGTCTTACTCAAATGCTTCTTAGCTTTTCTTCTCTTGGATGCCCATCTTTTCTTTCCTTTTTTCTTACTCGACAAAGGTGCCAGATATTTCTTGGATTTCTGTAACGCCTTAACAACCTTATTGTGCTTACCTTTCTTATTGACATACTTATTTAATACTCCAAGGTCGTACCGCACAATCCGT